>JBDSIR010000037.1:0-23036 GCA_039917855.1 Gemmatimonadales bacterium
GGGGAGGGCGTGGTGTGGAGTAACTGGGAGATCTGAATTGCGGGGAGGGGTGAGGGGTGAGGGGTAAGGGGGTGTCCGGTACTCGAGGGCTTACGCCCTCACTCGGCTTCCTTCGCTTCGCTCAGGACAGGCGTGGGGCCTTGCGGCCCCTGGTCGCGAATCGATCACCGAGGTCCCTTCCCGGGGCTCGCATTGGCGGTGTGACGCATTTGGTCGGCGCAACAACCACCATTGCGACCATCTAGGGGGCGTGAGCCCCCATGAGCCGAGTGGGGGCGTAAGCCCCCGAATGGGGGAGGGCGTGGTGTGGAGTAACTGGGAGATCTGAATTGCGGGGAGGGGTGAGGGGGGAGGGGTGAGGGGTGAGGGGTGAGGGGGCGTAAGCCCCCGAACAGCGAGATCCCAACTTCCCCATGAAAAAGGGGCGCCCGTAGTTGGGCGCCCCTTCGTCGATCGCGGCGATCTCTCCCGCCAGGATCACGCTGCCCGCGTCGGCCCCGTCCCCGCTCCCGTCTTCTTGACCGCACCTTCGATCTCGATCAGGTCCGCGGGAGTCAGCTTCACTGTCGCCGCGCCGACCCAGCCGTCGACCTGCTCCGCCGACCGCGCCCCACAGATCGCCCCGCTCACACCCGGCCACGCCAATGTCCATGCCACCGCGATCGACGCTACCGTGGTCATATGCCGCTCGGCGATCGGCTTCAGGGCATCGCGGAGCGCGATGTTGTTATGGACATTGGGAGGATTGAACTCCCGGGTCTTGCGGCGCCAGTCGTCGGGGGCGAGTTGGGTGACCCGCTCGAGGCTGAAGCCATCATTCAAGATCCCCGACTGCATCGGGGAATAGACGATCACGCCGGTGCTGTGCGCGGCGCACCAGGGAATGACGGTTTCGCCCGCATTTCGGCGGATCAATGAGAAAGGGGGTTGTAGCGAGCCGACGTGCCCCAACTTTTCGCAGCGGTCCAGTGTGGCCACCGCAAAATTGGAGACCCCCCCGACCCTGACCTTCCCCTCCTCCACCAGCTTGAGCATCGTCGCCCACGAATCTTCAACGGCGACCCCCGACTCGTCTTCCCAGTGGAACTGATACAGGTCGATCCGCTCGATGCCGAGCCGGCGGAGCGAGGCCTCGCACTCGGCGCGGATGGACGCCGGGGCGAGGATGCGCTTGGCGTCCTTCATCCGGTCCTTGTCGTCCCATACCAGGCCGCACTTGGTAAAGACCAGCGGCCGCTCCGCGGGCTTCATCCCCTTGAGCAGCTTCCCGACCACCTCTTCCGAATGACCGAGGCCATAGATCGCGGCAGTGTCGATCCAGTTGATGCCGCGCTCGACCGCGTGCTGCATCGCGGCGATCGACTCGGCATCATCCTGCGGTCCCCAGCCATATGACCACCCCCCGCCACCGATGGCCCAGGCGCCGAAGCCGACAGGGGTGATGTCGAGACCGGTCGTGCCGAGGGGGCGGGTGGGGAGGTTCATCTCCTCAACCTAATGTGCCGCGGAGCCCGACCGGAACCCCGTTCCCAGGTAACTTTCCCCGCGTGAGCCATACCCCCTTGTTGGTGACCGCATTCCGCGACCCGTCGCTCTCTGCAGTCATCCTCTCATCGACCCCGCTCTATTACACCGAGGGGGCCGATCCTGCCGTCGACCGGCCGGCGCATATACGCGCTGGCTCGGGGCTCGCGCAGGTCCCCCGGGGGCTCGCTCTGATCCAGGATGACGCGAACTTCCTCGCCTTGGTCGATCCACATGGCGGAGGGGTACGCGCGATCGCACTGCCGGCGGGAAAGGGAGGCGTCCGCCTGTTCGACAAGGGGCGCGGCAACAAGAAGGAGAAACTCGACCTCGAGGCGTGCGTCGCCATCGAGCGCGATGGCGAGACGGTCCTGCTGGCATTCGGTTCCGGCTCGACCGGACGGCGGGAACAGATCCTGGTCGTGCGCGGCTGGGAGTTGGCGCGCGCCGACGTCACCCTGGTGGACGCCGAGGCGCTCTATGACCGGTTGTGTGAAGCACCCGGCTACGCCCCCGGCCGGCTCAACATCGAAGGGGCGATCGCGCTGGATGATCGGTTGCGACTCTTCACCCGCGGTAACGGGAAAGCCCGACACGGGAAAGCGCCGGTCGACGCGACCTGTGATCTCGCGCTCGACGAGTTGCTCGCCTACCTCGACGCTCCCGACCGGGTGATCCCACCGAAGCCGACCCACGTGGTCCAGTACGAGCTGGGCACCCTCGACGGGATCCCGTTCAGCTTCACCGATGCGACGCGGTGGGGGGCAGGCGTGATCTATTCCGCCGCGGCAGAAGCCTCCCCTGACGCGATCGAGGATGGCGTGGTCACCGGGTCGGCACTCGGCGTCATCGACGGAGCGGGGCGGTGCCGGTGGACAGCGATCACCACCCCGACGGGCGAGCCCTTCGCCGGCAAGGTCGAGGGCATCGCCATCGCTGACGAAGCGAAAGGCCACCTCCATGCCGTCGTGGACGCCGACGACCCCGAGGTGGCCTCGCTGCTCTGCCTGCTTGAGTTGCGGGGCCACGACTGATCGCCGCGACCCCTTCCCACTGATCAGTCCTTGCGTTTCACGCCCGTCAACAGGACCACGACTCCCACGCCGATCGCCACGTACCCGGCCCACGGGGGGAGGGATTCGCGCGTCTGAGTGCTGGCGTGGAGGTCGCCCACGTTCAGGACCTGCTCGGTGCGGGTAGTCGTGAACTTGCCGCTGAGGATGTATCCGCCGAATGCGATCAGGACAATGCCGACGATGATGCTGATCTGTTTGGGCATTTGAAGCTCGATGTGAAGGTCAGGTCAACGCTTCTTCTTCCCCGAGACCCGGGGTCCGGGGCTGGGACTCTTCTTCCGTATCTTGGCGCGCGCCGAGACCTCGACCGACCCTTCGATCCATGGCGCCAGCGCCTCCGGATCGTCGAGGACCCCCTCGGGGAGCTCGTAGTACTGCATCACTTCTCCTCCCGGGCCGAAGGGCTGGAACGGCCCCATCCCCGCTTTCTCAAAGTCGCCGCGGTTCAGGTCGTCGACCTTGAGGTAGAGCACGTCGTCGTCGATCAGACCGAAGATCCGCTCCGCGGCGTACACCCCAACGCCGCCGAACATCGCGCGCGCGCGGATGTCCGGCCGCACTCGGCCCAGTTGTTCGAGAACGTAGGTCTTGAACGACTCCGAAACCGACATTGAATTCCTTGATCCGTTCTGCGGACTGCGGGCGGAGCCTGTCCTGAGCGCAGCGAAGGATGTTGCGTGTTGCGTGTTGCGTTAAACGTAACCCGGGAAGGACTCGGTGGGGCGAAGCTGGTCAGAATCCAGCTCGAGTTCCATCTCCGCAGTCCGCGCTACGTGTTGTACATCGGACTCGCCTTGTATCGCGCTATCCCGCGCACCAGCATCATCTTGGCCAATACCGCGATCGGGATGGCGAGCAGGAGCCCAATGAAGCCGAAGAAGGCCCCCGACATGGTCAACGCGATCATGATCCAGATCGGGTGCAGGCCTACGGAGTTCCCCACGATCCGGGGACCGGTGAAGTTGGTATCCATGAACTGGATCGCGGCAAAGGTCGCCAAGACCCGGATCAGGCCGCCCACGGGGTCCTCCATCGTCAGCGCGACCACCAACGCCGGGATGAGAGAGGCGGTGAACCCGACATAGGGGATCAGGTTGAACACCCCGGCGATTACGCCGAGCAGCAGGGCGCTCGGTATGCCGAGGATCATGAGCGCGAAGGTCGTGAGTGTCCCGACGAGGGTGGCCTCGATCAGTTGGCCGCGAATGTACCGGCCGAGGGAATGGTCGTACTCCCGCACGAAGCTCATCACCGATTCGCGGTGCGATGGTGGAATGAGGCTCTCGATCGAGGCGGTGAACTTGGCCCAGTCGAAGAGCATATAGAAGGTGACGACCGGCACCACTACCACGAAGGCGAGGAAGCCGAGGATATTCCCGACGTGGGAGAGGATGCCCAGTCCGAAACCGCCGATGTGACGAAGGATGACTTGGGCATATCCTTGAAGGATCACGCCGAGCCGCGCCGCATCGAGCCGGTTGAGCCAGGTCTTCTGCTCGGCGTTCCAGAACGGGAGCTTGGCCAGGCGATCGCCGAAGCTGGCCAGCCATTCGACCGTGCGATTGGCGAATCCGGGGAGCCGGGTCACCATCGCCTGCGACTGGTCGACGAGCTGGGGGCCCGAGACGATGACGACCAAGGCCACCACCGCGATGATCGGGAGCACCACGAGCACGATGGCCAGCCCGCGAGGGACCTTGTGGGCGGCGAGGAGCCCGACGAGCGGGGCGATGACGTACGCCACCCCCACGCTCACGACGAACGGCGTCAGGACCGCACCGAACTCGTCGAGGAACCAGAGCGCGATGATCGCGGTGCTCACCACCAGGGCCGAGCGGACCTCCGTGCGTTCGCGCAGCGGCCACACCGCCCACACGAACAGGGGGTAGACGACGGGCGGGGTGAGGGCGTCGATCACCCCCATGACCAGGAGGGCGAAGAGCACGGCGGCGAGGGTGAATCCCGCGAGATCCCGGACGTCGGTGTGGTGCGGCGCCGGTGGCGGGGCGTTCACCTGACCTCCGACGCGGGGGTCCGCAGTGCCCACCAGCGCACCAGCAGGGTCGCCCCGACGGCCAGGAGGAGGTGGATGGCGCCTGAGCCCACCTTCAGGATGAAGGCGAAGACCACCCAGGCGACGAGCGAGGTGACAGCGGCGAGAAGCGTCAGCATGGGACTCCGCAAGAGAGAAGAAAAACCGATTGCGCCCTTCTGGACCTACCCGTATCTTAGGTACACGGACGACGGTGGGGAACCTGCGTGTCGAGCCAACATGTCTGTTGAAGGGCCCGAATGACTTGACCGATGTCATGCCCCCTCGGGGGAAGGCAGAAGCCGATCTGAGGGTGCCGACCATTTTCAACGGGCTTCGAAACACCCCTCTCTGCCGCCGTTCGACCACTTACCTCACCCCCCTTCCCCCCTCTCCCTCGCGGGAGAGGGGGGAAGGGGGGTGAGGTGCTTGCCGCCCGGCCCTCCCCGGGCCATTTTCGATATCCCTGATCGGAATCCCGATGCCCATCGTCGCCGTGACGCGGCGCGTGCACTTCAACGCCGCGCACCGCCTGCATAATCCTCGCCAGTCCGACGAGTGGAACGCCCGCACCTTCGGGCCCTGCAACAACCCCAACTGGCACGGGCACAACTACGAGCTCGATCTGACGGTCGAGGGCGAGATCGATCCCGACACCGGGTACGTGGTGGACGTCGGGATCCTGAAGGAACTGGCCGAGCGCCACGTGGTATCACGCCTCGACCACAAGAACCTGAACCTCGACGTCGACTGGTTCCGCGACCTCCTCCCCTCGGCCGAGCACATCGCCCTGGTGACGTGGCGGGAGCTCCGACCCCACATTCCTGCGCATCTGACACTCCGCGTCCGCTTGTGGGAGACGCCGCGCAACTGGGTGGACTATGATGGCCGATAAGAAGCACGACCTCCCCGCCGCCGTGCGGACCCTCCTCACCGAGCTGGGCGAGGACCCCGACCGCGATGGGCTCAAGAAGACCCCTGAACGGGTCGACGCGTCGCTCCGGACCCTGACGCGCGGGTACCGGATGTCGGTCAAAGACGTCATCGGCGACGCGATGTTCGAGGAGTCGCACCAGTCGATGATCCTGGTGCGGGACATCGAGCTCTATTCGCTGTGCGAACATCACATACTCCCCTTCTTCGGCCGCGCGCACGTGGCCTACATCCCCAACGGCAGGATCGTGGGGCTCTCGAAACTGCCGCGCATCGTGGAGGTCTTCGCCCGCCGCCTCCAGGTGCAGGAGCGCCTCACCGACCAGGTGGCCGACGCGATCATGGACGCGCTCCACCCGGCCGGGGTCGGCGTGGTGGTCGATTGCGTGCATCTCTGCATGGCGATGCGCGGCGTGGAGAAACAGAACAGCCGGACCGTCACCAGTGCCCTCCGGGGCGTGTTCCGCGACGATCCCCGCACCCGGGATGAGTTCCTCCGACTCGTCTCCCCGGGACGCTGGGCGGAATGAGCCACACCGCGGTGGTGACTGGGTCCTCGCGCGGCATTGGGGCGGCCTGCGCGGCGGCGCTTGCCGGCGCGGGATTCCGGGTGGTCACCGTGGCGCGTTCGGAAGGGGACTTTCGCTGCGACCTCACCGATGCCGCGGCGTGGGACGTGGTGGCCCAGCGGATCCTCGCCGAAAGGGGGGTCCCCGAGGTGGTGGTGAGCAACGCCGGGGCCTATATCGTGAAGCCGCTCGCCGAGACCACCGTCGCGGAGTTCGAGTCGCAGCTGGCGCTCAACCTGACCGCCAGCTTCGCGGTGGCGCGCGCCTTCCTCCCCGCGATGGGCGCGGCCGGGCGGGGGAGCTACATCTCCATCGGTTCGGTGGCCGATCACACCGGCTTCGCCGAAAACTCGGCCTACGCCGCCTCCAAGTATGGCGTCCGCGGTCTCCATGAGAGCCTGGTGGATGAGTATCGGGGATCCGGGGTGCGGCTCACCCTGATCTCCCCCGGTCCGGTCGACACGACGCTGTGGGATGCGATCGATCCCGACGCCCGCGAAGGGTTCACGCCGCGCGCCGAGATGCTCAAGCCCGCTGACGTGGCAGAGGCGGTGCTCTTCGCCGCGACCAGGCCCCCGCACGTGCATGTCGAGTGGCTGCGGTTGGGGCCGGTGTGAGGTGGCCGGCAGTTGATCGCGAGAGCGCGAGAGAGCGAAACACTGCTCCTCGGCAAGAGACCATCTCTGCTGACAGCACACCAACGAATACTTCGTGGTTGCGGGGATGCGGACTTACCCGCTGGGAACAGCGTTTCGCCGTTTAGCGCTTTCGCGATGATCCAGGTGGATATGGGGCGGTCCGGTCGGCTGAGGCAGTTGATCGCGAGAGCGCGAGAGAGCGAAACACTGCTCCTCCGCAAGAGACCATCTCTGCCGACTGCACACCAACGAATACTTTGTGCGTGCGGGGATGCGGACTTACCCGCTGGGAACAGCGTTTCGCCGTTTAGCGCTTTCGCGATGAAAAGTTCGGCTCGACCTAGGCCCAACGCTCGTGATCCGTAAGCTCTTCTGTGAGGTGGCCAGTAGGTGATCGCGACAGCGCGAAAGGGCGAAACACTGCTCCGGCGCAAGAGACCATCGCTGTTCACGGCCAACCGAAGTGCTTTTTTGTGGGTGTGGGGATATCAGCGATCGAAGATGAAGCAGCGTTTCGCCGTGTCGCGCTTTCGCGATGGATTGGCCCGCTCGAAACAGGAGTCTGGCACGTGATCCGTAAGCTGATTGGTACCGCGCTTACCGCCATTACCGTCGTTACCGCGCTTCAAGGCCAGGTGAACGCTCCGCCGCGTGCGCCGCGTGCCGCCACCCGTGAGCCCCCCCCGGTGGTCGTGCCGCTCCCCGACTCCACCGGGTTCGGCGTGCCGGTGCTCGCGGTCACCAGGGCCCCTGATGGCGCGCTCTGGATCGGAACGTATGGACGCGGCATCTACGTGCTCAAACCAGGGGACTCGAGCTGGACCCACATCGCCCGCGATACCAGCGGTCGCTCGATCTCGTTCGACTTCATCCACGCATTCGCCTTTCCTCGGCCCGGCGTGGTCTGGTACGGCGCAGCGGGGAACGGATGGGGCCTTTCGCTCGATGGCGGTGCCACCTGGAAGAACTGGACCGGCACCGAACTCGGCCCTGAATACCAGTACACCGCACCCGACGGGATCGTCACCAAGGGAGACACCGTCTACATCGCCACCGCCGACGGGGTGATGATCACCTGGGACGACGGGCGGTCATGGGAGGTGCTGGTCGACTCGGCCGGACCCCAGGTCAACCGACTCGGTGCCCGCGCTTGGCCGGTGCTCCGGAGCGAGTATGTCAAGCGGATCCTCGTCGATCGCCGGGGCCTGGCGGTCGAGACGGTGCGGGGGAATCAGCGACTGGTCCGCACCGCCGGCGGATGGGTGGGTCCGCCCTCGGGGGGCATCATCGCCTTCAAGCCTCGGCGGAGCGCCCAGTTGGGGCGCTGGTTGCTCAAGGGGACCAACTGTGGCCTGGTGTTCCGGGGTGCGGCCAATGACACGACCTGTTACGCCATGACGCGGGGCGCCGCGACCGACTCGGGGAGGCCGCCGCGCACCGCCTGGCTCCGGCGTCCGATCAGCCAGGACGACCAGCCGTACATCGACCAGACCTATCGCTACGGCTCCACGTTCGGCGGCACCTTCCAGCCGCACCAGGGAGTGGAATTCAACAACGCCGATGGGACTCCCGTGCGCGCCATCGGGAACGGAGTCGTGGTCTGGGCCGGTCCGGCGGAGCGGGGCGCCCTCACCGTGGCGGTCCGGCACGACACCACCGTGACCGGCGTGGTGCCGCGCTCTCCGGTGGATACGACGCCGGTGGTGCGGGGGCGGCTCTTCCTCTACTCGGTGTACTACCACAACTCCGAGCTCAAGGTGAAGCTCGGAGACCGGGTGCGGGCGGGGCAGGTCATTGCGCTCGTCGGCAACACCGGTCGCGCCACCAACGACCATCTGCATCTCGAGGTGCACGCTTCGCCGGTCGACAGCGTGAAGTACATCGTCGATCCGTACCAGCGGTATCCCCGCTACACCACCAACACCGAGCTCTGGATCGAGTCGGCCGGCGGGACCAGCGGCTGGGTGGCGGGGCAGGTGTTCGACGCCGCCGGGAAGCCGGTGCCGCAAGCGCATCTGTTCGGGCTCACCAAGTACGAGCCCGCCGAGACGCCGTTGGTGATGCTCGAGACGTACGGACCGATGAACCACATGCACCCGCTTTACCAGGAGCACTTCGCCATCGGCGACGTCCCTCCCGGCGACTACACCCTGGGGGTCGAGATCGACGGCAAGAAGGTCTTCCGGAAGGTGACCGTGACGGCGGGGAACCTGACGTGGGTGGTGTTCCGGCCGTAAGTGCTCGCCGCGCCCACCCTGTCATCCCGAGCGGAGCGAGGGATCCAGCCAGTTCACGCTAGATCCCTCGCTCTGCTCGGGATGACACTTCTGCGCTATTTTCCCCCATGTTCATCGAACTCACCGACCACCTCCGCTGCCCTGTCTCGCACGCCGAGTCCTTTCTCGTCTTGCTGCCGGACGCGGTCGAGAACCGACAGGTGCGCTCCGGGACCCTGGGGTGTCCGGTCTGCAATGCGACCTACCCGATCACCGATGGGGTGGTCAAGTTCGGGGTGTCGACCCTGCCAGCGCCCCAGCGCTCCAGCGCCCCAGCGCCCGTGGCCGGCCTCGCCGCCTTCATCGGCCTGTCGGGCCCTGGCGGCTACGTGGGGCTGGTAGGCGATGTGGCGGTGCTGGGGCGCGAACTCGCCTCCGCCGTCCCCGGGGTCCACTTCGCCGGCATCAACGCCCCTCCGGGCACGCTGGGCTCCGACCGCGTCTCCCTGATGGAGGCGCCCAACATCCCGGTGAAGGGGCGCCAGCTGCGGGGGGTGGTGCTGGGAACCGGGTACGGCGGATCGGAGGCGTGGATCGCGGAGGGACACCGGGTGGTGCTGCCGGGGTTGCGAGTGGTCGGTGCGGGACCGGCGCCGGATCGTGAGGAGCTTCAGATACTCGCAGCAGCGAATGGGTGGTGGGTGGCGGTAAGGCGGTCAGGCGGTCAGGCGGTCGGGCGGTCGGTGAGGACTTGGAACCTTCCCGAGTGAAACGAGGGATCCACTCTTCGTTGAGTAGATCCCTCGCTCTGCTTGGGATGACCCCGAATTTGTTCACTGGCCCACTGGCCCACTGGCCCGCCTACTTACCTATTTCCCATCCAAGTCGCGGGGCCCGCCCTCCGGCTCCGCGTACGCGGCCTCGATCTCCCTGGCGTAGTTCTTCTCCACCACCCGCCGCTTGACGCTCATTTTGGGGGTGAGCTCGCCGCTCTCGATGGTGAAGTCGCGTTCGATGACGATGAACTTCTTGGGCACCTCGAAATGGGCCAGATCGCGGAGCACCTTGAGCACTTCACGCTCGATCTTGCCGCGCGCCTCGGGGCTCTTCGCGAGCGCCGATCGGTCGGCGAAGGCGATCCCCTTGTGACGGGCCCAGGCCTCGAGGTTGTCGAAATTCGGCACCACCAGCATCAGGGGGAACTTCCGCTTGTCGCCGATCATGACCGCGTTGCCGACGAATCGTGAGGTCTTGGTGGTCCCCTCGATGGGCTGGGGCGCGATGTTCTTCCCGCCGGCGGTGACGATGATGTCCTTCTTCCGATCGGTGATCCGGAGGAAGCCTTCCGCGTCGATCTCGCCGATATCGCCGGTGTGGAACCAGCCGGTGGCGTCGATCAGCTCCGCGGTGGCCTCGGGTTTGTTGTAATACCCCTTCATCACGTGGGGGCCCATGGTCAGGATCTCGCCGTCCGCGGCGATCTTCACCAGCACCCCGGGCAGCGGCTTGCCGACCGTCCCGATCTTCCAGTGGTCGAAGGTATTCACCGTGATGACCGGTGAGGTCTCGGTGAGTCCGTACCCTTCGAGGATCGGGAGCCCCGCCGCGTGGAAGAAGCGCGCGATCTCCGGCAGGAGCGGCGCCCCGCCCGAGACGAAGAATCGGAGCCGTCCGCCGGTGCGCGCGTGCAGCTTGCTGAACACCAGCTTGTGCGCCAGCCGTTTGCCGAAGGTCAGCCCGCCGGGGATCGGCTTGTGCGCCATCGTGAGGTCGACGAATTCCTCCCCGGTGCGCTTGGCCCAGTAGAAGATGCTCTTCTTGATGAAGCTTCCGCTCGTTGCCCCTTCGAGCACCTTGGCGTAGATCTTCTCGAACAGCCGTGGCACCGAGAGCACCACCGTGGGGTGCACCTCGATCAGCTCGGGGGCCACGGTGTCGATGCTGGTGGCGTAATTGATGATCACGCCGGCGTGCATCATCACGTAGTGTCCCGCCATCCGCTCGAAAATGTGCGACAAGGGCAGGAAGGAGAGGCACTCGTCGGTGTTCGCGAGCCCCAGCACCGCGAGCCCCGCCACCACGTTCGAGGTGATGTTCCCGTGGGTGAGCATCACCCCCTTCGGGTCGCCGGTGGTGCCCGAGGTGTAGATCAGGGTGGCCAGATCGTCCGGCTTGACCGTCAGCGCTTCGATGCGCCACCGGGTGCCGTCGAGTCCCGAGCTCCGCCCCTTGGCCTGGAGCTCGCTCATCGCCATCACCCCGTCGCCACGCACCCCCGCGTCCATCGCGAAGATGTACCGGAGCCCCGGGAGGTTGGAGCGGATCTCCAGGACCTTGTCGCACTGCACCTGGGTGGAGACGAAGATCGCCACCGACCCGGAGTCCTTGAGGATGTATTCGATCTGCTTGGCGGGAAGGGTCGGGTAGACCGGCACGTCGGTGCAGCGATCGGAGAGGCAGGCGTAGTCGGCGATCGCCCACTCGGGGCGGTTCTCCGACAGGATCGCCACCCGGTCGCCCGCGTTGATCCCCAGCGCGGTCAGGCCGAACGCGGTCTCCTTCACCTGCTCGGCGAGCATACGATAGCTCAGGTCGGTCCACCGCCCGTCGATCTTCCGGCGCATCACGACCGGCCGCTGGAGGTACTGGTCCAAGGCGCCGAAATAGAGCTCGGTGAGAGTGCGAGGAGTCGTCATAGGTCGGCCTGAGGGAGGAGCGAGAAACGAGCAGCGAGGAGCACGACGGATACGGCGAGACTCTGAACTCTAGATTCTGAACTCTAGACTCTGGACTCTAGACTCTGGACTCTACTGCAAGAATACCCGGATCTTCTGTCCCGACCCCGGCACCACCGCCCCGCTGGTCCGGCGGGCCTCGACCTTGACCACCGCGCTGTCGGGCCAGGCCACTCCTGTCCGGCGGAGGCGGAAGCTCGCGGCCGGCACCCCGCCGGTCCCTGTGAGGATGGTGTCGACCGCGACGTCCCCAGAGAGACGGACGCTGCTGTCGGTCGGGGTGAGCAGGGTGATGATGAGCCTGCGGTTCGCGAGCCCGGTCCCGTCGCTCTTCGCCACCTTGGGACCGAGCGGTGCGGAGGCGGTGTCCGCCGCCGTCACCACGAGCGAATCGGCGCCCAAGGGGATGATCAGCGTATCGGCCCGCGCCCGTACCGTGAAGAGGTTGAGCGCGCCCACCAACGATCCGGAGACCGGTTGCACTCTCCCGTTGCCATCCCCCAGTACGACGCCCCAGAATCGGCCGGTCATGCTGTCGACCGCCACCGTGGAGTCGGGAGTGCGCCAGCGGATGGTCGCCCCGACGCTGTCCCCGTTCTGGTCGAGCACCCGGGCACGGAGCTGGATGGTGTCGCCGATCTCGACCGCCCCCGGCGCCGCGACCAGGAATTCGATCGCTACCGGCGCCCCGCTCTCCCCCAGTTTACTGCACGCCGCCAGCATCAGCACGGCGACGACGAAGGGCCGGGGGGACCTCACGCCTCTTCCGCCGAGAGCGCCGCTTCGACCTCGCGCAGCGTTCCTTCGGCGTGGCGGATCCACTTCTCGGCGTCGGCCCCCTTGAGTGGACGGGCAAGGAATTCTCGCAGGTGGTCCGCGGCCTCCGCGGGCGCTCCCCGTCGCATCAGAAGGAAGGCGAGACCATAGTGCGCCCCGGGCAGGTCGCGGTCGAACGCGAGCGCCTTCCGGTAGTAGCGGATCGCTTCCTCCGGTTGCTCGGCCTTGCTGTAGATGATCGCGATGTTCTGGAGCAGTCGAACATCGTTGGGCGAGCCGCGCAGGGCGAGGCGAAGGGAGGTGAGCGCCCCTTCCAGGTCTCCCTGACGCTCAAGCGCCAGGGCCTCGTTCTGATAGTCGAGTCGCTGGCCGCGGGTGGGTGCGGCACCGTTGGAGCGGTCTTGGCCGCCGAACAGCTTCTGCCACAGGCTCATGGGTCGAAGTTACAGCGCGGCATCCACTTGGGCAACGCAGTTGCCCCCCGTCCGAGCGTACGGTACACTCCCTTCACGTCTCCCCGGAGCCCGCCATGCCTGCACGCAAGCCCGCCGCCAAAGCCCCCAAGTCCGCCGCGAAGTCCACGGCACCGAAAGCGCGCCGCCGGCTGACGGGGCCCACGGCCACCCTCGAGGTCGATTGGCCGTTCTTCGGCGAACTCTGCCGGGCCCTCGCCCTCAAGGTGGCGCGCGATTTCGACCCCGAGGTGGTGCTCGGCATCGTCCGGGCCGGCGCGATCCCCGGCGTGGTGGTGGCGTCCATCCTGCAGCGCGAATTCGCGTCGATGGCGGTGTACCGCCCCGGGAAGGGTCAGGCGCCGGAGTTGGTGAGCGGCCCCCCCGCCACCCTCAAGGGGCGCCGGGTGCTCATCGTCGACGCCACCTGCGACAGCGGCGACACGATGGAGCTCGCGGTGCGCGAAGTGGAGGCCCGGCTCCCCAAGGAGATCCGCACCGCCGTGGCCATCCAGACCGGCGGCTACCGTCCCGACTACGAGGCCTTCCTCTCCGCCTCGTTCATCGTTTTGCCCTGGGACCGCGAGGTCCTTGCCAAGGGCAAGCTCGTCGTCCGCCCCGATTACGCTGAACGGCTCGGACAGGATTGACGGTGCACCGGCGCCCCACCCGCCTCGCACGATGCTCGACGAGCTGAGCGAGGCCCTCAAGACCAGTCGCGCCGACTTCACCGACATCCGGTGCGAGCGGGCGTGGGCCGCCACCGCCGCCGCGCGCGGCAAGCGTGTCGAAGGACTCACCCACGCCCGCGATGCCGGCGGCGTGGTGCGGTGTCTCGTGCGCGGCCACGGCTGGGGGAGCGTCAGCTTCACCGGGCTTCATCGCCTCGGCGAGATGGTCACCCGAGCCTGGGAGCTCGCGCTCGCGGTGCAGGCCGATCCTCCGCCTCAGCTCGCCATGGTCCCGGCGCGCGAGCTCGACCTGGCCCGCGCCCCGGCGCAGGATCCGCGCGGCATCCCGCTCGGCGAACGGCGGCGCCTCCTCGACTCCCTCGTCGGCGAGCTCTACGGGATGGATCGCCGGATCGCCGACCTGCAGCTCGCCGTCCGTGACGAGGTGGTCGAACGGTGGTACGCCTCCAGCGAGGGGAGCCGCATCCACGACCTGCGCAGTGAAGGGACCATTTCACTCGCCGCCGTGGCGCGCGAAGCGGGACTCACCGCCTGCGCGGTCGATTCCCTGGCGGTGCGCGGCGGATGGGACGCGCTCCAGGGCCGGGAAGGATGGGTCCGCACGGTCGGCGCGCGGGCGATCGCCCTCCTCGGCGCGGGGCGGCCTCGCCCGGGAGAGATGCCGGTGGTACTGGATCCCGGCGCGGCAGGAGCGGTGATCCACGCGTCATTGGCCCATCGACTGGATGGCGACTGCCCGGCCCCGCTCCGGCTCGGCGCGGTGGTCGGGAGCGCGCTGCTCACGGTGGGAGACGATGCGAGCGCCTCACCGCTCCGAGGGACGACCGCGTACGACGACGAGGGGAGCCCCGCCCAACCCACGGTACTGATCAGGTCGGGGGTGGTGGTGGCGCGACTCCATTCGCGGCAGAGTGCCGGCCGCACCGGCGAGGCCCCGACCGGCAGCGCCCGTGCCGCGTCGTTCCGCCACCTGCCGAGTGCACGGGTCACCAATTTCTACCTCGCCCGGGGCGAGGGGATGCGCGACGACCTCCTCACCGGCCTTCGCACCGGGCTCTACGTGAGCGACGTGCGCGCCGCCGCGTGGGACGGTGAGCGCCTGGTGGTGACCGTCGGCGAGGGCGCCATGATCCGCGACGGTCGCCTGGCCGAACCGGTGCGCGATTGCGTGGTGCGCGGCTCGGGGGCCGACTGGCTCGGCGGGATCGAAGGAGTGGCGGGCGACTTCCAATGGAACGTGGCCGCCAGTCGCTGCAGCCGGGGGGTCGACGGCGGGGTCCCCGTGTCCGATGGCGCGAGCCACCTGCGGATCCGCCGGCTCCAGGTCGGCGGAGTGACCGCGTGATCCCGCGGCTCCTCGAACTGATCCGCCGTGCGGGGGCGCGGGGGGACCTGGTGGCGAAACAGGACGAGACCCTCGTCCTCGAATTGGTCGACGGCGCGCTGGCGCGTGCTTCCCTCCTGCACGAACGGGGCGTGAATGTCCGGGTGCTGCGTGAAGGGAGGGCCGGCGTGGCCGGTACCACCGACGACGATGCCGCCGCCGTCGTGGCCGCTGCACTCGAAGCGGCGGAGCAGGGGCCCCCCGCGGAGGTCGAGCTGCCGGAGGCGCGTCCGACCCCGCGCGTCCTCACGCGGGTGCCTCGTGCCGCGGCGGTCGCCGCCGACGAACTCCGATTCCTCGGCCAGATGGTGGCCGATCGCCTCGCCGCTGACGGACGCCGGGTGCTCGTGGCGGTGGAGCGGGAGGTCGGCGGGGTCAGGATCGCGAACAGCGCCGGCCTCGATGCGGGCTACGAGACCTCCCTCGTGGCGATCCTCGCCGACGTGACCCTCAAGGAAGGGACGACGCTGCGCGGACACGTGGCCGGCGCCGACCTCCCGGAGGGGGAGGCGATCGAACAGCTCGTCGACGGTCTGCGGCGCCGGATCACCTGGTCGGCCACCGAGGTCGCCGCGCCGCGCGGTCACCTCCCCGTCTGCTTCCTGCCGGGCGCCATGGCAGCGCTGCTCGCCCCCGCGCGCGCCGCGCTGCTCGGGCGCTCCGCCCTGCTGGGACTTTCCCCCTTCGCCGGGCGGTTGGGCCAGCGGGGTTTCGACCCCGGTCTCACTCTCGTCGACGATCCCACTATCGATGCCCGTCCGGGGTCACGTCCGCTCGACGACGAGGGGGTGCCGAGCGCGCGCACCGTCGTGGTCCAATCGGGCGTGGTGCAGGGGCTCCTCTACGACCTCGAGACCGCCACGCGCGCCGGTACCCGCTCGACCGGACACGCCCGTCGGACCACATTCGGCAAGCCGCTCACCGCCTGGAGCAATGTCGTCGTCGAACCGGGGCCGCACAGTTTCGAGACCCTCCTCTCGATGCTCGAAGACGGCCTGTTGATCGAGTCGCTCGAGGACGAGGGGGCCATCGGCCCCGCCGGCGGCTTCACCCTCCCGGTCGCGCTCGGCTGGCGGGTCGTGAAGGGGGAGGTCGTCGGGAGGGTGAAGGGGGCGGTCATCGCCGGAAATGCGTACGAACTCCTCTCGCGCCTCCGCGGCATCGGACGCGACGTGGAGTGGCGCGGGAGCCAGTGTCTGCCCGCAGTGGTGGCAGAAGGGGTGGCGGTGGTTGCTGGCGGGTAGGCGGTCGGGCGGTCAGGCGGTCGGGCGGTCGGGCGGTCGGTGAGGACTTGGAACCGTCCCGAGCGCAGCGAGGGACCTAGCCAGGATCGACCAGTGCGCGCCAAAATGCGCCAGTCTTTGCTGACCAGGTCCCTCGCTGCGCTCGGGACGGCTCCGTGCTCAACCCCCTTCCTACCCTCCTGCCTTCCTCTCTTCCTACCTTACCCCCGGACCGCATCCTCCAGCCGCATCCCCAACGCCAACCGCTCGTACAGCGTGTGCAGGTTGTCCGGCGCGCCGAGCACAAAGCGGCACTTCCCATCGCCGCGCGACCTGCATTCGAGTTCCATCGCGCCAAGGGAGTGACCGCCGAGCGCGCCGAGGAAGGCGGGCAGGAGCCCGGTCGAAAGAAGGCAGCTCGGCCACTCGGTGCTGTTGGGGATCGCCTCGGCCCAATCAGGAGAGTCGAGCGCCAGGAGGCCGCCGCCGAGTGTGCTGACGGTGAGGGTGCCCCAACCGGACTGGCCGAAGAACCCCGAGAGCGCCTCGTCGAGATGGTCGCGGTCGAGCAGAGCCGCGTCGTCGATCCCACGCTCGCTGTTGAGCCAGGCGTTGAAGGCCGTCAGCATTGCCGGACCTGCCGCGAATCCCGCCTGCTGCATGACAGCCGCCGCATCCTGGCCAGCCGCCTCGAGGGCGTGACGCAGGACGTGCAGCGACGCGGCAGGGATGGTGACGCCGCCGTGGGCGATCGCGATGGTCGAAGGCATGGTCTGAAGGTTACGAAATCACGGGGGTGGAGGGAAGGGGGGAACAGCAGGTAGGAAGGTAGGAAGGTAGGCAGGTAGGAAGGGAAGAAGACCTCGGCAGTTCGGAACCGTCCCGAGCAGAGCGAGGGATCTTGCCGGCACCGACTGGAGCGTGATGGTAGACGCCGGTCTTTACGGGGCAGGTCCCTCACTGGGCTCGGGACGGCTCCTCTCTGGCAATTCGGAACCGTCCCGAGCGGAGCGAGGGATCTTGCCGGCACAGACTGGAGCGTGATTGTAGACGCCGGTCTTTACGGGGCAGGTCCCTCGCTGGGTTCGGGACGGCTCCTCTCTTGAAGCGCCGACCTCCCCGGGACGCTTCCTCCCTTCCTCCCTTCCTACCCTCCTACCTTCATACCCTCCTGAGCAGCTCCCCCTCATCGATGATCTCGATCCCGAGCCCCTTCGCCTTGTCGAGCTTGGAGCCGGAGTCGTCGCCCGCGACCACGACATCGGTGGCCTTGGTGACACTGCCGGTGACCCGTCCTCCCGCCTTCTCGATGAGCTGCCCCGCCTCCTTCCGCGAAAGGGTGGGGAGTGTGCCGGTGAGGACGTAGTTCTTTCCCGAGAGCGGACCATCGACCACCACCGCATCGGCCTCGGTCGGGTCGATCCCTGCACGCTTCAGCCGGGCGATGAGATCCTGTGAGCCCTGGTTCTCGAAGAAATCGAATACCGCCTGCGCGATGGCGCCGCCGACCCCCGGCACCGCCTCGATCTCGTCGACGGTCGCCTTGCCGATCCGCTCGAGCGAAGGAAAATGCCGCGCGAGGAGCTGGGCGTTGTTCTTCCCGACGTGCCGGATCCCGATCGCAAAGAGGAAGGTGCTGAGCGGCCGCGCGCGGGTGGCATCGATCGCCGCCACCAGTTGCTTCGCGGACTGGGCCGCGAACCCTTCGAGCGACTCGAGTTGCTCCGCCTTGAGCAGGTACAGGTCGGCGACATCCTTGATCAGACCTTGCTGCAGGAGGAGCCTCACCCGCTCATAGCCCAGGCCGCGGATATCCATCGCGTCGCGGCCGGCGTAGTGCACGATCCCTTCCAACACCCGGCCGGGGCACCCGCCGTTCTCGCAGTAGCGGATCGCCTCGTCCTCCGGGCGATGGAGCGGGGTGCCGCAGGCGGGACACCGTTCGGGCGGGGTCCACGCCGCGCCGCGTCCCCTTCGATCCCGGGCCTCCGGCGTGGGGCCCAGGACCTGGGGGATCACCTCGCCTGCGCGCATCACCTCGACCTCATCCCCTTCGCGGATGTCCTTCTGCGAGATCTGGTCTTCGTTGTGCAGCGTGGCCGACGACACCGTGACCCCGCCCACCTCGACCGGCTCGAGTTCAGCGAACGGCGTCACCGCCCCGGTCCGCCCCACGTTGAGCCCGATCCGGATGAGCTTGGTCCTGGCCACCTCGGGAGCGAACTTCCGCGCGATCCCCCAGCGCGGGATCCGCTCGCTCACAACGCCGAGGTCTTCCTGGAGGCGGAGGGGGTCGACCTTGACGACCACGCCGTCGGCGTCGAACTCGAGCGCCTTGATCAGCGCCTCGTACCCCGGGATCGCCGCCTGGACCGCGGCGAGGTCCTTGTGCTCCTGGCGATGGGGGGCCACCTGGAATCCCCACGACTCCAGCAGGTCGAGGACCTCCCACTGGCGCTCGGCGGGGAGCTTCCCTTCGATGACCTCGACGTGAAAGGCGAAGAGTCGAAGCCGCCGCTTTCGGGTGATCTCGGGGTCGAGCTGGCGGAGCGCACCGGCGGCGGAGTTGCGGGGCGTGGCCAAGGTGGGCTCCCCGTCTCGCGCGCGCTCCTGGTTGATCTTCACGAATGCGGCATGGGAGATGTACACCTCCCCACGGATCTCCATCCGGGCCGGGTGGCCCTTTCCCTTGAGCATGAGCGGGAGTTCGTGGACGGTCTTCAGGTTCTGGGTGACGTCCTCACCGATCCGCCCATTGCCCCGCGTGGCCCCGCGGACGAACCGCCCTCTCTCGTAGAGGAGGTTGATCGCCGCGCCGTCGATCTTCATTTCGGTCGTGTAGCCACTGCGACGGACGTCGGCGTTGAGGCGGGCGTTCTTCTCCTCCCACGCGCTCAGCTCCTCGGCGTCGAAGGCGTTGTCGAGGGAGAGCATCGGGACGTGGTGTTCGACCTTGACCAGCGCCAACGCGGGGACCGCCCCGACCCGCTGGGTGGGGGAGTTGGGGATCGTGAGTGCGGGGTACTTCGCTTCCAGTTCCTGCAGTTCGCGGAAGGCGCGATCGTATTCGGCGTCCGCGAGCTTCGGGGCGTCGAGAACGTAGTACTCGTAGCTGGCCCGGTCGAGAGCGGTCCGCAGCTCGGCGGCGCGCTGCGCGGTGGTAGCGGAGGGCCTGGTCACTGTGAGGTCGGCGGTGCGAAGTGCAAAGTGCGAAGTGCGAAGCTCGACAGGGCAAGGCGGCGATCCGTTCCCGGCTGCCGAGCACCCCGCACTTCGCACTTCGCACTTCGCACCATTACTTGGCTTCCGCTTCGCGGGTCAACACCGTCAACGTCACCCCAACGAGCCGCTCGAGCTCCTCCTGCGACGTCCGGCTGAGCCCCTCCGACGCCGAGTCGCGCGCCGTGTACTGCTCCAGCAGGCGGCGCAGGAAGCCGACCAGCACCGCCCGTTCGCGGTCATGCTGGGAGCGGATATTCCCGCCATCCTTCTCGTGGAACATCTGCTCGAACCGATGGGCATTGGCCAGCGCCTTGGCGGTGAGCCCCGCGACCACCTCGACGAAGCGCACGTCCTGCTCATCGAATCCGGGACCCTCCTTGAAGGTCCGGAGGAAGATCGCCCCGATCGGTGCCCCCTTCCACCGGATCGGCACGACGGTGATCGACTTCACCTTGCGCGACTTCATCGCTGCGTGGGCGTGCTGCAGGGCGGGGTCGTTGGTGGCGTCGGGGATGATGACGGTCTGGGCCGTGTCGAGCGCGCGCCGGATCTCCGGATAGCGATCCAGGTCCACCGCATAGTTCCGGATGGTGGGGTCCTCCATCGACGCCACCAGGCGCGCGGTCCGTCCCCCCTTCTCGGCGAGGAAGATCGAACACCGGTCGAGGCCCAGTGCCTCGCCCAGGCGCCGGGCCACTGTCTGGACGATGTCGGTGAACTCGAGCGATCCGCCGATCTCCTGGAGGATCTCGACCACTGCCAGCAGCTGGCGGCGCTCGTGCTCGAGGGTATGGACCCGGGCGCGGAGCTGCGTCAGGTCGGCGTCGGGACTCAGGGGAGTGGCCATCGTCGATCGGAGTGGAGAGGACCGAGCCCCGCCTGTCGGAGCGGGGCCCGGGGCGCTACCTTGCGCGGGTCAGGTCAGCGGCGGTTCCGGATCGATGCCAGCAGGCGCTGCGCTTCGCTCTTGTAATGCGGGTCGGCGGCGTCGATGATGGTCAGCGAGCCGACCAGCTCGAGTTGCGTGCGCGCATCGGCCCAGCGCCCGAGGTCGATGAACATCTCGGCGAGGTCGAGGTGATGATAGATGTAGTCGGGCCGGAGCAACACCGCACGTTCCATGTACGTGAGGGCGTTGGGCCACGACGCCTGATTGAACACGGCGCCGCCCAGGAAGCTCTTGGCGAAGAAGCGCTGCAGTCCGGACAGCCGCATGATCTCGGCATTCCACCGGCCGAGCACGTGATAGGCGCCGTCGTGCCGGGGGTCGAGCTCCACGGCCTTGAGCGCCGCGTCACGGATCTCCTTGGCCCGTTTGATCCGTTCCTTCTTGCCCAGCGTCAGCGACGCGCGGCCGATCGCCTGTGCCAGCGCGAAATGCCCGTCGGCCGCGTTGCCATCGGCCGCGACGGCCCGACGGGCCAGCACCTCGGCCCGGGCGTAAAGGGCGTCCCGCTCGGCGCTCTTGATGGTATCGTCGATCTCCTTGCCGATGTCCACCAGGTTGTCGGACGCGCGCCAGTTGGCCTCGTAGTTCATCGAGTCCATGGCAAGGGCCATGTTAAAATGCTGGCGCGCCGCGCCAAGATCCCGCTGTTCGACGGATAGGACCCCAAGATTGATGTGGTCCTGCACCGACTGGGCGGCGGCTGGAACGGCGGCCATAAGGGCGAGGGCGAACACGAAAGCGGTACGTCGCATGGGGAACTCCCGATCCTGGGATCGATGTTGCGTGGGGGAACGCACTAATGGTCATACCAAGCCTCATTGAGCGCAAGCGCGACGGGGGGAAGCTCACGCCGGCCGAGTGGAAGGCCTTGGTTGAGGGCTATACAGCAGGAACGGTGCCGGACTACCAGATGTCGGCCCTCCTGATGGCCGTGGTGTGGCGGGGACTCGCTCCTGATGAGCTTGCCGCACTCACCGATGCGATGCTGGGAAGCGGCGATCGGCTCGATTTCAATGGTTGGACCACCCCACGGGTGGATAAACACTCCACCGGCGGGGTCGGGGACAAGGTCTCCATCATCCTGGCCCCGTTGGTGGCCGCCTGCGGCGTGGCGGTCCCGATGATGTCCGGGAGGGGGCTGGGACACACGGGTGGGACGCTCGACAAGCTTGAGGCGATCCCCGGCTTTCGCACCGGCCTTTCGATGACCGAGGCCCTCCACCTGGTCCGGACCATCGGCGTGGCGATGCTCGCAGCCACCCCGGAGGTCGCCCCCGCCGACAAGAAGCTCTACGCCCTTCGCGACGTGAGCGGCACGGTCCCGTCGATCCCGCTCATCACCGCCTCCATCCTCTCCAAGAAGCTCGCCGAAGGGCTCACCGGGCTCGTGCTCGACGTGAAGACGGGGAGCGGGGCGTTCATCCCCGAGCTTGAGCGTTCGCTGGACCTGGCGACCACGATGATCGAGACCGCGGAGCGCCACGGGGTGCGGACCGTGGCGCTCGTCACCGCGATGGATCGTCCCCTCGGTCGTGCCTGCGGGAACGCACTCGAGATCGAAGAGTGCATCAACTCGCTGACCGGGCAGGGCCCCGCCGACCTGATGGAGGTGACCTACGCCCTGGGTGTCGAGATGCTGCTCGTGGCGGGAGTGGAAAAGGATCGTGGGGCCGCGCGCAAGCGTCTCGAAATGATGATGTCCTCGGGGAAGGCAGCGGAGAAGTTCGCCAAGATGGTCGAGGCCCAAGGGGGGGACCCGCACATCCTCGAGGACCCGGGTCTCCTGCCGCAGGCCGCGGAGGTCGAAGTGTGGCGGGCACCGCGGGCCGGGACGGTGCTGCAGGTGGAACCGAAACGGATCGGCTATGGGGTCATCGAACTAGGTGGCGGCCGCACCAAGGTCGAGGACGTGGTGGACCCCGGGGTCGGATTCGTGGTCTCCGCGCGACCGGGCGACAAGGTTGAGGCAGGCGAACCGTTGGCGTCGATCTTTGCGAAGGATCGGGCCGGGGTAGAGGCGGGGATGCGCTGTCTGTCCGAAGCAGTGACCATCGGTGAGGGGAAGGCCACCCTGTTGCCGCTGGTGTCACACCGCCTGACCAAGGCGGGGGTGGAGACGCTGGCGTGATCCTCGTCTACCTCATCGCCGCCGTCGGTGTGATCGTGCTCCTCGCCTGGCACTTCCAACCGAAGCGGAGCTACACTCCCGACCCCGACGACCCGCTCGACGACGGCGTCACCGCCCCGATCGACGAGGACGAGTTGGAACGGGCCGAGCGTGAAGTGCGTGGCCTCGGCGCTACCGCCACGCCCGAAGACGAACGCCCGGAGGATGACTGGGGACCGGGCACCCGGAAGACCGATGCTGGGGGCTAGAGGCTAAGGGTTCGACTGAGCCTGCAATCGACCCCCGACCCGACCAACAAACGTTCGAGCCCCCAGCCCCCTAGCCCCAGGCGTCCCTTGGAAACACCGCAGCTCCGCCGAGTCCTCACTCTCCGCGACGTCGTGCTGTTCTACGTCGTGGCCATCGTGGGCCCGCGCTGGATCGCCAGCGCCGCCGCCGCCGGGCCGAGCTCGCTGGTCATCTGGGCCCTGGCGTGCGTGGGGATGT
>JBDSIR010000038.1:0-15921 GCA_039917855.1 Gemmatimonadales bacterium
ACCGGCACCTCCTTCGGCATCCCCGTCATCGGGTGCCCCTGTGCCGTCTGCGCCTCGACCGACCCGCGCGACAGACGTTCCCGCTGCGCCGCGCTGGTCGAGCAGGGAGGGCGGACCCTGCTCATCGACACCCCGCCGGAACTGCGGCTGCAGTTGCTGGCGGCCAAGGTCCGCGCAGTCGATGCGGTGCTCTACACCCACGAACACGCTGATCACGTCGCCGGGATCGATGATCTTCGGGTCTTCTCCGAGCGGGAGGGTCGGGAGGTGCCGCTGTATGGTCCAGCCGCGACCCTGCGGTCGCTGGGTTCCTCCCACCGCTACATCTTCGACGACAACGTGACAGTGCCGGCGGGGACCAGCAAACCGCGCCTCTCTCTCCACCCGCTCGCGCCGGCCGTGCCGGCAACGGTGGCCGGATTCGAAGTGCTGCCGCTCCCCTTTCCTCACGGGACGGGTGAGGTATTCGGCTATCGCTTCGGTGACGCGGCCTATTTGACCGACGTCAAGACGGTGCCTCTCTCGGCGCGGGAACACCTCCAAGGGCTGAAGCTCCTGGTGCTGAATGCCCTCTGGTGGCGTCCCCACCCGACCCATCTTTCCATCGACGACGCCATCGCCGTCGCCCGGGACCTCGGTGCGGAGCGGACCATTCTGACCCATCTGACGCACGAGACCGGACACGCCGACCTCGCGGCCCAGCTGCCGCCGGGGATCGAGCCGGGATACGACGGCCTCACTGTGGAGCTTCGATGACGTTGCGCCTGGCCTACGGCCGGATGTTCCAGGACCGCCTCGACGGCGTGCACGGCCTGCCCCGCGCGCGGCTCGCCGAGCTGGAGCGCCAGTTCCCTGCCGTTCAGGCGGAGGTGGCGTCGCGCCGGGCCGCGGGGGAGTATGGGTTCCTCAAACTCGGTGCCCTCACCGAGGAGGCGAAGAAGATCGCGCACTTTGCCGAAGGGCTCGGGCAGGCCTACGATCACGTCCTCGTCCTCGGCATCGGCGGCTCGGCACTCGGCACCCGTGCGCTTCTCTCCGCGCTCCGCGCGCCGGCATGGAATGAGCTCGACGACGAGGGGCGCGAGTTCTTCCCGCGACTCACCATCCTCGACAACGTCGATCCCTCGAGCGTGGCCGCGGCGCTCCGGCGGATCGATCCGCGCCGAGTGCTGGTGAACGTCATCAGCAAGTCGGGGGGCACCGCCGAGACGATGGCGCAGTATCTCATCGTGCGCGCCTGGCTGGAGGAGGCGCTGGGGGACAAGGCGTATCGCCACATCGTCTTCACGACCGATCCGGCCAAGGGCGCTCTACGGGAAATCGCCAAGCGCGAGGGGATCGCGACGCTCGACGTGCCCAGTGACGTGGGGGGACGGTTCAGCGTCCTGTCGCCGGTGGGGCTCTTGCCGGCGGCGCTGGTCGGGGTCGACATCGAAGCGCTGTTGGCGGGGGCGCGGAGCGCGGTGGCGCGGTCGGAGGAACCGTCGCTCCTCAAGAACCCCGCGGCACTCTGGTCCGCGTTGCAGTGGGTGGCCGATGCCGATCATGGCGCCCACATCCATGTGCTGATGCCTTACAGTGACCGGCTCAAGGATCTCGCCGACTGGTTCCGCCAGCTCTGGGCCGAGAGCCTCGGCAAGACGAAGGGGCGTGATGGCAAGGAGCGCTTCGCGGGTCCCACGCCCGTGGGATCGGTCGGCGCCACCGATCAGCACAGTCAGGTGCAGCTCTTCATGGAGGGGCCGTTCGACAAGACCATCACTTTCGTGACCGTCGAGGACCACGGCGCCGAACTGACGATCCCCCACCGAGCCGACCTCCCGCCCGACTTGGCGTACCTTCAGGGGAAGACGCTGGGGCAGTTGCTGAAGGCGGAGTTCGAGGCCACCTCGACGGCGCTGGCGCAGCGGGGGCGGATGAGCAGCGTGCTCCGGTTGCCGGCGGTCACCCCTGAGTCGGTGGGGGAGCTGCTGATGTTCTTCCAGATCGCCACCGGCTTCGCCGGGATCTGGTATGGGGTCGATCCCTTTGACCAACCCGGTGTGGAACTCGGCAAGGTGCTCACCTACGGGGCAATGGGACGGCCGGGATTCGAGGATCGTGCCACGCCCCCGCCGGCTCCAGGCGACGAAGTATGACGGTGGTCATGTACGATCCTATGACTTGATCGCAGCTTGGCGTTCGCAGCACGCAGCACGCAGCACGCAGCACGCAGCACGCAGCACGCAGCACGCACCCTCAACCCCCGAGCCTCCCGTGTCTCGACGCCTTCTGCTCCCAGCCCTCATCCTGCTCCTTCCCGCCGCACTCTCGGCGCAGAACATCCTCACCTCCGGCCGCATCGCGTCCGGGGCCATCGGGTCGAACGACGCGGCCAACGGCGAGGGGCAGCGCTACGACGACTGGCGCATGACGCTGAAGGCGCGTCATCGCTATCGCGTCACGATGCGCTCGCGCAGCTTCGATTCGTTCCTCGCGGTCGGGCGTGGCCAGGGGGGAAGCTTCACGATGACCGTGAGCGACGACGACGGGGCCGGGGGCTCCGACGCGACGCTCGTCTTCACCCCCCCTGCGGATGGTGACTTCACGGTGCGGGCCCGTCCCCTAGGTAGCAGCGAGTCGGGCGACTACTCCCTCGCCCTCACCGACGAGGGGGAGGTGCAGCCGCTCCGCGCTCAGCTGATCCAATCCGGTCAGGCCGTCAGCGGGGCCCTCGACAGCAAGGACGCCACGACCGATGAAGGGAAGGCGGTGGACTACTACCGCTTTAGCGCCAAGTCCGGCCGCCACTACGTCGTCACGATGCTGGCGCAGAGTTTCGACGCCTATCTCGAGGTCGGCAGCGGTGCCAACGGGGTCTTCGCCAAGCAGCGGAGCGATGACGACGGCGGTGGTGGCACCAACGCCCGCCTCGATTGGGTGGCGCGCGAGGGAGGCGAGATCTGGATCCTGGCGCGGGGATTGAGCTCCGATACCGGACGCTATACGCTGCTCCTCGAAGACCTGGGCGACGCCCCGCCGCCGGCGCCCGCGATCGTCCTCAGCCACGGTCGGAGTGTCGACGGTCGGCTCGAAATGACCGACGAGCAGTCCGAAGAAGGGCACTACGACCTCTATTATCTCGACGGCGCGGCGGGGGACCTCGTTGTCATCCGGATGGACAGCGAGGCGTTCGATCCGGTGGTCGTGATCGGTCGAGGCGAATTCGGGGATTGGCACGAGCTCGACAAGGACAACGACGGCGGGCTCGGCACCAACGCCCACCTCGAGTTCCGCCTCCCCGAGGCGGGGCGATACACCATCCGCGCCCGCGGGATCGGCCGCGCCAACACCGGCGCGTACACCATCCGGCTGGAATAGACCCGCGATCCATCGCGGGCCTCCCCTCCGGCCCTCCGGCGCGGTAGTTTCGAACACCTGACGAACTTTTCGAGGAGCAGGGATGTCCGATCCGATGCAGCAGGTCGTGGCCCACTTCGGCGGCGCCGTGAAGGTGGCGGGTGGCAAGGTCAGCGTGACCGACCCCGCCAGGCTCCGCACCGAAGCAACCGACCGACTCGCGTGGGACGCGGTCTTCGGCAATGACGAGACCCGCGAGGCCGCACGCTGGCTCCTCTGGGAGTTGGGGCAGACCGTCGGGTGCCGCCCCGCCTCGATCCAGGGGCTGTACGCGGCGCGCGGCCGGGGCGAGTGCGGAGGGTTCACCGTCCCGGCGATGAACATCCGGATGATGGCGTACGACTCCGCGCGCGCGGTCTTCCGCGCCGCGATCGCCGCCAAGGCAGGTGCGCTGCTGCTCGAGATCGCCCGCTCCGAGATCGCCTACACCGAGCAGCGCCCCGGCGAATACGTTGCGGTCGTGCAGGCGGCGGCGCTCCGGGAAGGATACGACCTGCCGCTCTTCATCCAGGGCGACCATTGCCAGGTCAACGTCAAGAAGTACCAGGCCGACGCCGAGGCCGAGGTGGGGGAGGTCAAAAAGCTGATCGGCGAAGAAGTGGCGGCCGGGTTCTATAACATCGATGTCGACACGTCGACGCTGGTGGATCTTTCCCAGCCCACGCTGACCGAGCAGCAGCGGCTCAACTTCGAGCGCGCCGCTGAGATCACCAAGTTCATCCGCGACCGCGAGCCCAAGGGGGTCACCGTCTCGGTCGGCGCCGAGATCGGCGAGGTCGGGCACAAGAATTCGACCGTCGAGGAGCTCCACGCCTTCATGGGTGGATACAACGCCGCGATCAAGGCGCTCGGAGTGAAGGAAGGGATCAGCAAGATCTCGGTGCAGACCGGCACCAGCCACGGCGGCGTGGTGCTCCCCGACGGGCGCATCGCCGATGTGAAGCTCGACCTGGTGGCCCTCGAGGCGCTGTCCAAGTCGGCCAAGGCCGACTACAACATGAGCGGCGCGGTGCAGCATGGGGCCAGCACGCTCCCTCCCGACGCCTTCGGGAACTTCCCCCGGATCGAGACGGCCGAGATCCACCTCGCCACCAATTTCCAGACCCTCATCTTCGACCATCCGAAGCTGCCGGCCGAACTTCGAGGGCGCATGTATCGGTGGCTGGACGAGAACGCCCAGTCCGAGAAGAAGGCCGGCGACACCGACGAACAGTTCTATTACAAGGCCCGCAAGAAGGCGATCGGCCCGTTCAAGAAGGATTGTTGGGGTCTGCCCACCGACGTCCGGGCCGCGATCGGTGGCGACCTCCAGAAGACCTTCACATTCCTGTTCGACCAGCTCAAGGTGAACGGTACTGCCGACCTCGTGCGGAAGACCGTCCACGCCCCCGTCCAGCACCACACCGCGCTCTCCGCAGTGGGTGCCCTGGCGGAGGATGACCCCGATGCGGGGGAGTGATCCGATGTCCCGTTACGACGACGACGCCCCGAGCGCCAATGCGCTCCCTTGGTTCCTCTTCGGCCTCGGCCTCGGCGCCGCCCTGGGCCTGCTGTTCGCGCCCCAGAGCGGCGAGCGGACCCGCCACGCCCTCGGCAAGAAGGTGCGGAAGCTCAAGCATCTCGCCGAGGACAAGCTCGAAGACGTGATGGACACGGCGGGCGCGAAGGGACGCCACCTGCGTGAGGTCCTGGCGGAGGGTGACGACGACGACGAGGACGAGGAGGAGCTCGAGACCCGGCCGAGCCGGGCCCGCGAAGAGCTCGAACGCCGGCTCGCCTCCGCCCGTGCTCGCCGCCGCGGCGCTCCGGCGCCCCGCGTTGCCGACAGCGAGGAGCCCGGCGCCTGACCGCCATCAAGGCATTCGAGGGGTGGCACCGGTCCGTGGGCGGGTTCGCCCAGCGCGCCCTCATCGCCGCAGGTGAAGTGAACGTCCCGTTCCTGGCCAGTGCGCTCACCTTCGATGCGTTGCTGGCCGGTACGCCGTTCGTGATGCTCCTGCTCGTGGGCGCTTCGCTCTTCGTGGAAGGGAGCGGCTCCGCTCCCACCGACCTCGCGCCCTTCCTCGAGCGGTTTCTGCCCCCGGCGGGCCCGGGCGCCGGCGCGGGGATCGAGCTCACGATCGTGGCCCAGAACTTCATCCACACGGTCACCGCGAACCGGGGCTCCATCTCGATCTTCGCCACGATGCTCTTCGTCTGGTTCAGCACCCGCCTCTTTGCCAGCGTCCGCACCGCCCTCAACCGCATCTATCACATGGCCGCCCCGGCGCACCCGGCGCGGCACTTCCTGGTGCAGATGCTGCTGAACAAGGCGTGGGACGTCACCATGGTGGGAGTCCTGCTCTCGCTCTTCCTCACCAATATCCTCGTCAGCGCGGCGCTGACGGCGGCCGAGGCGTGGAGCGCCGCCCGACTCCCCGGAGCCGCGGCGTCGGTGAGCTACGCCAGCCGGTTCCTCAACGTCGGCCTCGGTTTCCTCTTCGCCTTCACGGTCCTCGCCACGGTCTACCGCTACGCCAGTTCCCGGCCGGTCCGGTGGCGCACGGCCATGCTCGCGGCGACCTTCGCGGCCCTCGGGGTCGAGCTGGCCAAGCGACTCTTCGCCTTGTACCTCGCCTCTTCGTCAGGCTTCCACGTGATCTCGACGGTGGGCAGCTTCACCACGGTGATCCTGCTGGTGCTCTGGGCCTACTACTCCTCGGTCGTGTTCCTGCTGGGCGGGGTGGTGGCGGAGACTTGGGCCGAGCGACAACAGCTATGGAGTGCGAAGTAGGACCGGATCAATGCGGGTGCCCGCCGCCCGCCGACCGCCGACCGCAGGGCGCCACTGTCACACTCACCCCGGCGCGCGTGCGGCTACTTTTCCCGAATGCGCCGACTCCTCTCCCTCTCCCTGTTCGTAGCCGCGACCGCGGCCCCCCTCGCAGCCCAATCGTTCGACTGGTACCGCTACGCGCCGTACAACGCGAGCGTCCCGCGGCCTGATTCCCTCCTGGGGCACGCCCTTGGCGCCCGCCAGACGATGTACCACGAGCAGCAGGGGGTGCTCGACCGGTTCATCGCGGCGACCCCCGACCGAGTGCGGACCGAGGTGATCGGCACGACCGCCGAGGGAAAGGTGATGCGGCTCCTGATCATCTCGAGCCCCGAGAACATCCGTCGTCTCGATCAGATCCGCGCCGATCTCGATCGCCTCGCCGACCCGCGCGCCACCTCCGCCGCCGAGGCGCGGACCATCGCCGCCCGGAGCCCGGCGGTGGTGCTGTTGACCCATTCGGTCCACGGCAACGAACCCGCCGGCTTCGAATCGGCGATGATGACCGCCTACCAGCTCCTGGCGAGCGACCATCCCGAGATCCGGGCGATCCTCAAGGACGTGATCGTCCTGATCAACCCGTCCCAGAATCCCGATGGGCACGAACGCTTCGCGGCGTGGTCCAACTCCGTGGCCGTGGGGAGTGACGATCCCCAGGCGCTCGAATCGCGCGAGCCCTGGAGCATCCAGGGGCGCTACAACCACTATCGCTTCGACATGAACCGCGACGTGCTGGCGCTCTCGCAGGCCGAGACGCGGGCGCTGGCCGGCGTCGTGCTGCGGTGGCACCCGCAGGTGAGTGCGGACCTCCACAGCACCACCGCGCAGTACTTCTTCCCTCCGGCCGCCGATCCCATCAACGGCAACCTTCCGGCTTCGACGCCCAAGTGGCTGGAGCGGATCGGTCGCGGGAACGCCGGCGCCTTCGACCGGTTCGGCTGGAGCTACTACGTCCGCGACGTGTTCGACCTCTATTACGCCGGATACTGGGACAGCTGGCCGTCGCTCAACGGCGCCATCGGGATGACCTTCGAGACCGATGGCGGTCCCGAGCTCCGGCTCCGGAAGGACGACGGGTCGATCACCACATTCGCCGATGGCATCGCCCATCACCACGTCGCCGCGATGGCCACCCTCGTGACCACCGCGGCCGGTCACGAGGAGATGCTGCGCGACTACTACGACTTCCGCGCCAGCGGGATGACCGCGGCCGCCGGCCGCCCCTTCCGCCGCGTGGTGATCACCGCGGGCGACGATCCGGGCCGCGCGCGTCAGCTGGTGGCGCTGCTCGCCCGGCAGGGGATCGAGGTCACCGAACTCACCCAGCCGTTCACGAGCTTCAAGGCGCACGGCTACGCGGGCACCGGAGGGCTCGAGCGACGGACCTTCCCGGCCGGGAGCTTCGTGGTCGACCTGGCCCAGCCCCAGGCGCGCCTCGCCACCGCGATCCTCGAGCCGAAGAGCCGGCTCGATTCCGCCTTCGCCCAGGCCCAGCTCGATCGGTGGCGGCGCAACCAGCGGCGCGGACCCGAGGGCTCGACCGAGGGGTACGAGTTCTACGATGTGACCGCCTGGTCGCTCCCCTACGCCTTCGGCGTCGAAGCGTATTGGACCGAGGATGCCTCCGCGCTCACCGGCCGCCCCGCGGCGAGCTCGTCGGCGCCCGTCGGTGGCGTCTCGGCTCGAGCCCGCTCGGCCTACGTCTTCGCCAACAGCGGGGAGAACGCGGCCCGCCTTGCGATGCGGCTCCTCGCGGAGGGTTTCCGCGTCGGTGCCACCTCGCGGCCCATGGTGGCCGATGGCGTGAGTTATCGCGAAGGAAGCTTCGTCGCCCGCGTGGCCCGGAACACCGACTCGCTACACGCCCGCGTCGACGCGTTGGCCAAGGAACTTGGCGTGATGGTCGTCGGGGCACAGTCGGGCTTCCCGGAGAGCGGACAGACCGGTGTCGGGAGTGAGGCGGTCTTTTCGCTCCACGCGCCGAAGGTCCTGGTCGCCGCGGGGGAGGGTATCGGCCAACCATCATTCGGCGATGCCTGGTTCTATCTCGAGCGGGAGCTCGGGCTCTCGGTGACACCGGTCGAACTCTCAGCCCTCGGGCGGATCGACCTGACCGACTACAACGTCCTCATCATCCCCGATGGCGGCGCCGCCACCATGTGGCGCCAGCTCGGCGAAAGTGGAGCCGGGAAGCTCAAGCAGTGGGTGCAGGATGGCGGGCTCGTCCTCGCCTGGGGCTCCGCCGTGCAGCTCCTCGCGCGGAAGGAACTCGAACTCACCACGGTTGCGACCGTCGACAGCTCGGGCGCCAAGGACACCACCATCGTGGCACCCCGGCCGGCACCCCCGCTCGCCAGTCCCAACGCCCCCCAGGGCACCAAGCCCGACCAGATCCCCGGCGCGATCTTCCGCGCGACGCTCGATCGCTCCCATTGGCTCGCGTGGGGGTACGGGCGCGACGAACTGCCGGTGCTGCTCACCACGAGCGAGCTCCTCAAGCCATCCAGCAAGGGCGATAACCCCGCCGCCTTCACCGGCACGGGACTCCTGATGTCCGGGTTCGTCTTCCCCAACACCGAACGCTTCGTGCAGGGATCGGTCTATGCGGCGGTCGAGAACGCGGGGCGGGGGAAAGTGGTGCTCTTCGCCGACGACCCCCTCTTCCGGGGGTTCTGGCGGGGGCCGGCGCGGCTGGTGTCCAATGCCCTGCTTTACGGGACCGGTCGGTGAGCGGTGAGCAGTAAGCGGTGAGCGGGCCCCACGATCGGATCTTGACCGTGGGGCCCGCTCACCACTTACCGCTCACCGCTTACGCTGTTGCCTCTACCACCACCGCCGTCCCGTAGCAGAGCACCTCGGTGACTCCCTTCATGATCTCGTTGGCGTCGTAGCGGATCCCGATCACGGCGTTCGCTCCCGCCTCGTGGGCCTGGTGCAGCATCGTCTCGAAGGCTTGCGCGCGCGCCCGCTCCGCCAGCTCAGTGAACAGCGTGATGTTCCCGCCGAAGATGGTCTCGATCGTGCCGCCGATGGTGCCGAAGACCGAGCGGGAGCGAACCACCACGCCGCGCACGACGCCGAGGGACTGGATCACGCTGTATCCCGGGAGCTCGAAGGTGGTCGTCGTCATCTCGTGGGGGAGTTCGTGGATCTGGTTGCGGACGGGAAGCGGCATCGGTGGTGCTCCAGTGCCAAATGGGTCAGGGGGCGGGGCCGGGAGCCCTCGGTCGCCAACGCTAGGCGGTGAACGAGGGCTCTTGGCCCTGCCCGAGCGAGCGGGCAGTGCTATATTCTATACGCCCCAGGTCCGAAGGGCGCCGGCGCGTGAATCGCGTCAGGACCTCGCCGGTAGCAGCGCTAAGCGATGTCCGGTGCAGCTTCGGGGTGCCTGGGGTACTTCTTTGGGCGGTCGAGCGGTCGAGCGGTCTGGCGGTCCGGCGGTCGGAACTCCGCCGCGCACCGAACACCCCCGACCACCCGACCGCCTTACCGTCTGACCGACCTCCATGGCCCTCGCCCTCGCCCGCAAATACCGTCCCCGCACCTTCGGCGACCTGCTGGTGCAGGATCACGTCGCGCAGGTGCTCCGGGGCGCGGTCACGTCCGGACGGGTCGGGCACGGCTACCTGCTCACCGGGCCCCGAGGCGTCGGCAAGACCACGGCGGCGCGTATCCTGGCGATGGCGCTCAATTGCGAGCGGAAGCAGGACGCGGTGGCCCCCGGCGAGCCGTGCGGCCGGTGTCTCACCTGCGAGCGGATCTGGAGCGGGTCGGCCAACCTCGACGTGGTCGAGATCGACGCCGCCAGCAACCGTGGCGTCGACGACGCCCGCGACCTCCGCGAGCGCGCGATGTACGCCGCCTCGACCGAAGGGCATTACAAGGTCTATATCGTCGACGAAGCCCACATGCTCACGCGCGAGGCATGGAACGCACTCCTGAAGGTCCTCGAGGAACCGCCACCGCGCGTGGTGTTCGTCTTCGCCACGACCGAGGTGCAGAAGATCGCCAACACCGCCGCGCCCGTGCTCTCGCGGCTGCAGCGCTTCGACTTCCGCCGGATCGGACCCGCCGCCATCCACGAGCGCCTCACCCATGTGGTGCAGGCCGAAAAGCTCACGGTGGACGACGACGCGCTCAAGCTCATCGCCCGCTTCGCCGACGGCGGGATGCGCGACGCCCTCTCGGTGCTCGACCAGTGCATCAGTTTCGGCGAGGGCGCCGTCACGGCGGCCCAGGTGCGCGAGACCCTCGGACTCGTGGCCGACGAGATCTACGGCGAGATACTCTCCTGCATCGTCGACCGTGATCCGGCCCGCGTCTTTGCCATCGTCGATCGCGTCACAGGTGCCGGCGCCGACCTCGGCGAGTTCCTCTCCGGCTGCGAAGAGGCGCTCCGCGCCCTGCTGATGGTCCAGCTCGGCGCCCGCCCCGAAGGACTGACCGACGGGTTTCGGCAGATGCTGGACGGGTTCAAGGATCGGCTCCAGCCCGGCGACGCCCTGCGGATGCTCAAGCTCGCCGGCGAGGCCGAGGGTGCGGTGCGACGCAGCGGCAACCAGCGGCTCGCCGTCGAGACCCTTCTCCTCCGCTGGACCATGATGGATCGGATGGTGGATCTGGAGAAAGTGCTTGCCGGCGGAGGTGGGCCAGTGGGCCAGGGGGCCGGTGGGCCAGTGGGCCAGGGGGCCAGTGGGCCGGCGACTCAAGGGGCAGGGAACTGGCGAGCAATCGTGCCAAAGCCCGACCAAGGTGTCGCGGAGGTCCCTGCGGCCCCTGCACCGAAGAGCCCCGAACCCCCAGCCCCAAGCCAGGGGATCGAGTTCACATTGTCGGCGCTCAAGACCTCCTGGCCCCAGATCGTCGACGCGGTCAAGCGCGAGAAGCCCCTGCTCGGTGTCGCCCTCGGAAACACCCTGCTGACATTGGTAGTGCCGCCGATCGTCGCGGTGACTCTCAAGGAGAACGATCCGATGCAGGCCGAGTCCCTCGAGCGGATGCGGGAGGTGGTCGAACGCCACATCGGGGGGTTGGTCGGCGCCCCCGTGACGCTCGAGGTCCGCCCTCCTGAAGCCACCGGTGGAGCGGGCACGCCGCGTCCTCGGCGCCGGACCGACGCCTCCGACCGGGCCGAGCGGCTGCAGCAGCTCCGAGCCAAGGATCCAGCCCTCGATGCCGCCGCCGAGGCGTTAGATTTGGAGTTGACGGACTAGGCCCGCTTCCTTGCCCCCCGGCAAGGGGGGGCCTAGTTTCCCCGGACTCAGGCATGGCGTTCGATGGCGGATCTCCAGCAGTTGTTCCAGTTCGGCCCGGTGGCCCAGGGCCGTCTGCAGCAGATACAGTCGGACCTGGCGGGACTCACGGTCGAGGCCACGGCGGGGGGCGGGATGGTGCGGGTCACGGCGGACGGGCGCGGGCAGGTGCGCGGCGTCTGGATCGACCCGACGGTCTTCGCCGAAAAGGACGCCGATCTCCTCAGCGAGCTGGTGCTCGCCGCGGTGGCGGAGGTCCAGCGCAAGGCCGCCGAGGCAGCGCAGGCCGAGCTGGGTCGAAGCCCCCCGTCCTCCCTGCCATTTGTGCCCTGACCGGGTGAGCGCGCTCGACGATCTCGTCTCCGAGTTCGCGCGCCTCCCCGGCATCGGCCGGAAGACGGCCCAGCGGCTCGCGTTCCACCTCCTCCAGCAGCCCCGCGCACAGCTTGAGCGGTTGGCCGAGACGCTCCGGATGGTCGGCGAGCGGGTCCGGCCCTGCCACGAGTGCGGCAACCTCGCCGAGGGCGAGACCTGCGACATCTGTCGCGATCCGCGGCGCGATCACGGCCTCGTCTGTGTGGTGGAGGAACCGGCCACCGTGCTCGCGGTCGAGCGCTCCGGAGGGTTCAAGGGACGCTATCACGTTCTCGGTGGCCGACTCGCACCGCTCGAAGGGATCGGGCCCGACCAGCTCCGGACCGGGCCGCTCATGGACAAGCTGAAGCGGGGCGAATTGCGCGAGGTGATCCTCGCCACCAACCCCTCGATCGAAGGCGAGGCCACCGCCACCTGGCTGGCCGAGCTGCTCACCGCCCCGGGACTGAAGGTCACCCGGCTGGCCCGCGGTCTCCCCATGGGGGGCGACCTGGACTACGTGGATAGCGTGACGCTGGCACACGCGCTCTCCGCACGGCAGGAGGTCTGATGCGGCGACCCCGCACAATGCTGTTCCTCGGAGCTGCAGTGGTCGGCGTGGCGACGGGCTGGGTGCTCGCGGGACGGCACATCCGGAAGCACCGCACGGCCCTGTTCAGCCCGCAGGCGTTGCGGCGTCTGTCGGCCCTTGCCGGCCTCGCCGCCGAGCCCAGCATCGCCAACGCGCGGCTGCTGCGCGATTACCTGGCCTGGGAGTCCCGGCCTCTGCTCCGCCGCCGCGCCGCTGCGCTGCTCCGGCGGATGGAGTCCACCCTGACCGATCCACAACCCGTAGGAGTCTGATGAGCGGTTCCGGCGCCTCGAGTTGGTCCTTCCGCGAGGAGGACTTCAAGAAGATCCAGGTCATCCTGGCCGCGTTCCTCCGGGAATCGACGGCCAAGACGTCCCTGATCGTGGACCGCACCGGCCAGTTGGTGGCCACGGTGGGCGAGAACCCCGCGTTCGACGCGGTGGCCTTCGCCTCGCTCACCGCGGCCGATTTCAGTGCCAATGACCAGCTCGCCAAGATGATCGGCGAGCCGGAGTTCGGATCGCTCTTCCATCAGGGAGAGCGGGAATCGATGTATCTCGCGGACGTGGCACGACGGGTCATCCTCGTCGTCCTGTTCGATAACCGCACTACCCTCGGCATGGTGAAGCTGCGCGTGAAGTCGACCGTCGGAGAACTTTCCCAGGTGTTCAACGACATGTTCACCCGCGGCACTGCGGGGACCGCCCAGGTAGAGACCGGATTCGTGGGCGAGGCGGAAGACGAGATCGACAAGCTCTTCGGCTGAGCACAGGAGACGACGACGCATGTCGATGATCAATTACGCTTCTCGTGAGATCAACTGTAAGCTCGTGTACTACGGGCCCGGTCTCGGCGGGAAGACGACCAACCTCGAACACGTCTACATCAAGGTCAGCCCCAACGCGCGCGGGAAGATGATCTCCCTCGCCACGGAGACCGAGCGGACGCTGTTCTTCGACTTCCTCCCGGTCGACCTCGGCACCATCCGAGGCTTCAAGACCCGGTTCCACCTCTATACCGTGCCGGGACAGGTGTATTACAACGCATCGCGCAAGCTCATCCTCAAAGGGGTGGACGGCGTGGTCTTCGTCGCCGACAGTCAGCTCGAGCGGATGGAGGCCAACATCGAGGCGATGCAGAACCTGTACGACAACATGGCGCAGCAGGGCTACGACCTGACCCGCACCCCGTTCATGGTGCAGTACAACAAGCGCGACCTCCCCAACGCCGGGTCGATCGCGCAGCTGCAGGAAGCGCTCAATCCGGGCTGGGGGGTCGAGGATCCCGCCAAGCAGAAGGTCACCCCCGATCCGTACCACGAGGGGGAGTTCCTGGTGTACCAGAAGGACGGGCAGTGGATCGAACGCGCCCCGTACTTCGAGGCCGTGGCCGTCACGGGCGAGGGCGTCTTCGATACGCTCAAGGCCGTCTCGAAGCTGGTCATCAAGGCCTTGGGCTGAGCGCGGGAGCGGGGCCATGTGGACCCTCCCGAACATCATCACCCTGGTGCGGATCGCGCTGACCCCGGTCATCGCGCTCCTCCCCTTCATCCAGGGGTACTGGCCCAAGTTCATCGCCTTCGTGGTCTTCCTTGCCGCCGCCATCAGCGACGTCATCGATGGCCACCTCGCCCGCTCCCGCCAGCAGATCACCGACATCGGCAAGCTGCTCGACCCCGTCGCCGACAAGCTCCTCCTGGTCGCGACGCTCATTCCCATCTATGTCATCTCGCGCGAACGGCACGCGCTCTACGAGATCCCGGTCTGGGGCAGCATCCCGCTCTGGGTCTGCGTGCTCATGCTCGCGCGCGAATTCGCCATGACCGGCTTCCGCCACTGGGCCAAGACCAAGGGGGTCGTCATCCCCGCGCACGGCGTCGGCAAGCTCAAGAGCGTGTTCCAGAACATCTTCATCGGCGCCACGATGCTCTGGTTCACTTTCCGCGACGCCCGCAAACCCCTTGGCTGGGAAGGGAGCCCCATCGCCGAGTTCTGGAACTCCTTTCACGGCTGGTTCGTCGCCATTGCCCTCCTCATCGCCCTGCTGCTGACGATCACCAGCTTCGTGCAGTACCTGTATCGGCACCGGGAGCTGTTCCGGTAGCTGGGAGTCGAGAGTCTAGAGACTAGAGTCGCCCCGTCCGACGCGATGATCTACTCCAGGCTCTGGACTCTTCGCTCTCGACTCGCATGGACCTCGAGATAATCACCATCGGCACCGAGCTCCTGCTCGGCTTCACGGTCGACACCAACTCCGCGTTCGCGGGAGGTGAACTCGCCGCTGCCGGCGTGCGCGTCGTCCGCCGCGCTACCGTGGGCGACACGGCCGAGGCGATCCGTGACGCGGTGAGCGAAGCCCTGGCGCGCACCGGTGCGGTCCTCACCACCGGCGGTCTCGGCCCCACCCGCGACGATATCTCGAAAGGCGTGGTCGCCGAGCTGTTCGGTACACCGCTCGAGTTCCGCGACGACATCTGGGAGCGCCTCCTCGAACGGTATCGACGCTTCGGACCGGTCCCGAGCCTCAGCAATCGGTCTCAGGCCGAACTGCCGCGAGGAGCGGTAGAGCTCAGGAATCAGTGGGGCAGCGCGCCGGGGATCTGGCTCGAGGGAGGCCCAGGCCTGGTCGTAATGCTCCCGGGGGTGCCGCGTGAGATGCGGAACCTCCTGACGCACGAAGTGCTCCCGCGGCTCGCCCAGCGCGGGGGGACGAAGGTCATCCGTTCCCGGACCCTTCGCACCACCGCCATCGGTGAGTCGATCCTGGCGGAGCGGATGGGGGAGATCGAGCAGGAGATCGCGCCGCTCACCCTCGCCTACCTCCCCGACGTCGGCAGTGTCGACCTCCGCGTCACCGCCTGGGATCTTCCAGCCGATGAAGCCGAGCGACGCCTCGCTGACGCCATCGCATCGCTCCGCCTTCGCGCCGGGGAACACGCCTTCGCCGAGGGGACCACCGATCTCGCGGCCGTGGTCCTCGAGGCCGCCCGGACCCGGGGCGTCACCCTCGCCACCGCGGAATCGTGTACTGGCGGGCTCGTGGGTGGCCGCCTTACCGCCATCCCCGGAAGCTCCGACGTCGTGCTCGGCGGGATCATCGCCTACGGCGATGAGATCAAGCAGAGCGCCCTGGAGGTCCCTGCGGCCCTGCTCGCCGCGCAGGGCGCCGTGAGTGAGCCGGTGGCCCGCGCGATGGCCGAGGGGGCCGCCAGGCGCCTGGGCGCCAGCTTGACCGTGGCCGTCACCGGGATCGCGGGCCCGGGGGGCGGGAGCGAGGAAAAGCCGGTCGGTACCACCTGGTTCGCCACCCATTGGCAGGGACGGACCGAGAGTGTGGGGCAGATCCTCTTCGGTGAACGGGACGAGGTACGGGCCAGGGCGGCCCAGATGGCACTGTACCTGATCTGGCGGCGCTTGATGGAGCAGTGATCTCCCCCTCTCCGATTTGCGGAGAGGGGGTAGGGGGAGAGGCGGAGAGGGGGCCGGGGGGTGAGGTCGTTGTGCGGAGAG
>JBDSIR010000039.1:0-9746 GCA_039917855.1 Gemmatimonadales bacterium
CGATGAGGCGCCGGGCGGCCACCGCGTCGGCGTCGGCCTTCCCACGCAGCTGCAGGAGGGCCCAGTTGCGCGCGGAGAAGTCGAGATCGTGCGCCGCCATCGTCGCGAGTTCGGCGGGGGTCAGGTCGCCTTCGACGGTGCCAAGGAGCCAGCCCCCCTCGTCGAAGCGGAAGGAGAGGGGCTCGGACGGAAGCAGGATGGCGAAGGTGTCGATCGGCTGAGTGATCATCACCTCACGCCGGATCACCGAATCGCGGGTGATGATGCGGATGGTCGCCGGGAAGCGGAAGAAGGGATGGAGCTGGTCGATCGGTTGGGTCTCGGAGACAATGACATGCAGCGTCTTGAGCGCCGGGGCCCAGTGGCGCTGGAACCGGACCTTGGGATACCCGATGCCATAGGCCCACTGATCGAAGAACCAGTCGAGGTCGCACTGACAGGTGCGCTCCATCGCCACCGCGTAATCGGCGGTGGTGACGGGGCGGAAGGCGTTGTCGGTCAGGAAGCGATGCATCCCCTTCCAGAAGAGGGCGTCCCCCAGCAGCCGGCGGAGCTGATGCGCCACCTGGGCGCCCTTGGGATAGACGTGGCCGCTGAAGAAGAGGACGATCGGGTCGGTGCCCTCGTGGTGTCCCCAGACGAGGGGGCGTTCTTCGTTGCGGTCGGCACCCATCGCCTGCTGCTGCTGCTGCCACCACTCCAGCTGGCCGGCCTCCCATCCACGGCTCTTCTCGGCCTGCACCGATTCCATATAGGTCGTGAGCCCCTCGTTGAGCCAGATGTGGGCCCAGGTCCCGGCGGTGGTCAGGTCGCCGAACCACTGGTGGGCGAGCTCGTGCGCGTTGAGTCCCCGGGTATCGGCCTGCGGGGCGTCACCGGCGGCGCGGAGGGCCAGGTCGGTCTGGGTGGTGGCGGAGACGTTCTCCATCCCGCCGTAGGTGAAGTCGGGGATGATCGACTGGTCGTACTTGTCCCAGGGGTAGGGGACGTCGAGGATCTGGGAATAGAGCTCCATCATCGCGGGGGTCTCGCCGAAGGAGCGCCACGCCGACGCGACCGTATCGGCGTAGGTCCAGTATTCCACCGGGATGCCGCGCCAGTGGTCGGTGAGGACGGTGAACGGGCCCACCACGATGGAGTAGAGGTAGGTCGACGCCGCCCTCTCCTGCGACCAGTGCCAGACCTTCTGCCCGTCGGCGGCGGGGGTCACGTCGACCAGCCGCCCGTTGGAGAGCACCCGCTGGGTGGTGTCGGCGGTGACGAAGAATTCCCAGGTCGTCTTGTCGTTGGGGGCGTCGTAGGTCGGGATCCAGGCGCGGGTCTCGGTCGCCTCGCCCTGGGACCAGACCACGTTGCGGCGGGGCACGAAGTAGAGGCCCCGTTCCGGGATGCCGTGATACCCGAGGGTGAACTCGACCGTGTCGCCCCGCTGGGCCCGGCGGGCGAGGCGCACCGTGACGTGCGCGGTGTCCGCGGTGAACCGCAGCGTGCGGCCCCGCTGATCGGTGGCGCGGTCGATCGTCAGGTGCTCGGCGTCGAGCCGCAGCGTGTCGGTGGCGCCCTCGGTGATCGCCACCCGGGTGGTCACGGAACCGTAGAGGGTCCGGCGGGGGACGTCGAACCGGATCGAGATCGACTGGTGAAGCAGGTCGAAGCGCCGGGATTCCTGGGGCCAATCGCGGGGCGGGGTATAGGCGCCGATGGAAGCGGGGCGCTGGGCGACGGCCGCGGCGGGGAAGAGCAGCAGCGCGGCGACGGCGAGGGGACGAGAGCGCATCACGGACCTCGAGAAGGGGACTGGTGGGGCAGGGGTGTACGAACGCCGCCCCGATCTACGGAGCGGCGTTCAGCATGGTTTCTGTTCTACAGATTCGCGACCACATCCTCGGATCAGCGCCGGCGGCCGAGGAAGCGGAGGAGGAAGAGGAAGAGGTTGATGAAATCGAGGTAGAGCGTGAGCGCGCCGCCGATGGCGAAGCTGCCGGCCTTCCCTTCGGGCACCGCGAGGGCCATCTGGCGGAGCCGCTGGGCGTCCCAGGCGGTGAGACCGGTGAAGATGATCACGCCGGCCACCGAGATCACGAACTGCAGCGCATCATTGCGCCAGAACATCCCGACGACCGAGGCGAGGATCACACCGATCAGCCCCATGAACGCGAACTGTCCGATGCCGCTCAGGTCCTTGCCGGTGATCGTCCCGAAGAGCGCGAGGGCCCCGAACATCCCCGCCGCCACCAGGAACGCGTTCGCGACCGACCCGCCGGTGTAGACCAGGAGGATGATCGAGAGGGTGGCCCCGTTGAGCGCCGAATAGAGGAGGAAGAAGGACGCGGTGGCCTCGGTGCTGAGCTTGCCGATCCGGGTGCTGAGCCACCAGACCAGGCCCAGCTCACCGAAGAGCAGGGCGAAGAAGACGATCCGGTTCCCCAGGATCATCCGCGTGAGGGTCTCGCTGCCGGCGACGGTGAAGGCCACCAGCGCGGTGACCACCAGGCCGGCGAACATCCAGCCGTAGACGCCGCGGAGGAAGGCGGCGACGCGGGTCGCGTCGGCGAGGTCGATGGTGCGGGGGGTGGCCTGGCCGCGCAGGATGTTCGGATCGGTCATGGGAGTCTCGTTGAACGGTCGGGTGGTGGCAACTGCAACAGAATGAGGTGCAGCGCTCCGTCAATCTATCGCGGAACAACTGCGCATGCAGAATTGCCGAAGGGGCAGAACGCTCCCCTCAAGCGCCGTTCCTGGCCCGTGAGCGGGACGTTCTGCTCATTTTGCATTTCTGCATGCGTCGTTCAGTTGTTGAACCGGAACAGCAGCACATCCCCATCCTGCACCACATATTCCTTCCCTTCGGCGCGGGAGAGCCCCTTGTCGCGGGCCCCCTTCCAGCCGTTGGCCTCGATGAAATCCTTGAAGGCCACGGTCTCCGCCTTGATGAACCCCTTCTCGAAGTCGGAGTGGATCACCCCGGCCGCCGCGGGGGCGCGGTCGCCCTTGCGGATGGTCCAGGCGCGGACCTCCTTCTCGCCGGCGGTGAAGTAGCTCTGCAGCCCGAGCAGGTGGTACGCCGCGTGCGCCAGCCGGTCGAGCCCCGACTCGGTGAGGCCGAGGGAGTCGAGGAACTCCTTGCGGTCGGCCTCGGGGAGCTCACTCAGTTCCATCTCCACCTGGGCCGAGAAGGTGACGACCTCGGCGATCTCGCCGTCCCTGGTGATGGCGGCCTGGAGGGCCTGCACCATGGCGTTCCCGGCGGCGATCTCGGATTCGGGGACGTTGGCTGCGTAGAGCACCGGTTTGGCCGTCAGGAGGTTGAAGGCGCGGAAATGGGGCGCCTCTTCCTCGGTGGGAATGACCATCCGGGCCGGCTTCCCGTCGGCGAGCACCGGCTGGAGCTTCTGGAGGAGTCCGAGCTCCACCTTGGCCGCGGCGTCGCCGCTCTTGGCGGTGCGGGCCACCTTGTCCAGGCGCTTCTCGATGCTCGCCAGGTCGGCGAGCCCGAGCTCGGAGTTGATGATGTCGCGGTCGCGCACCGGGTCGGGGGCTCCTTCGACGTGCTGGACGTTCTCGTCCTCGAAGCAGCGGCTGACGTGGACGATCGCGTCGACCTCGCGGATGTTGGCGAGGAACTGGTTGCCGAGCCCCTCGCCCTGGGAGGCGCCCTTCACCAGCCCGGCGATGTCGAGGAACTCGACCGCGGCCGGAACGGTGCGCTGGGGGTTGATGATGGCGGCAAGCTGGTCGAGCCGGGGATCGGGGACGGTGACGACGCCGGTATTGGGCTCGATGGTGGCGAAGGGATAGTTCGCGACCAGGGCGCCCGCCTGGGTGAGGGCGTTGAAGAGGGTGCTCTTGCCGACGTTGGGCAGTCCGACGATTCCGAGTCTTAGCACGGTCGTTGGTCGTTGGTCATTGGTCGTTGGTCGCCAGATGGGGACACGGCGCGGGCAGGAAAGTAGCGCGGTATGCGTGTTTCTGCACCGTTCACGCACGATCCTGGTGATGGCCTTGGCGCCTACTTGTGGTAGGATATGCAGGCGACCGTGAGGCAGGGGATATGGGGTACTACCGCGATCTCGAAGCGTGGAAGGAAGCGCATCAGCTCGTCCTGGCCGTCTATAGGCTCAGTGGGAGCTTCCCGCGCGACGAGCGATTCGGACTGACCGCCCAAGTGCGCAGGGCGGCGGTCTCCGTGACATCCAACATCGCGGAGGGATCGGGACGGCGGACCGATCCGTGGATGCTCACGTTTCTCGGATACGCGATGGGGTCGTTGCAGGAGGTCGACTCACAGATCCTTGTGGCCAAGGACCTTGAATTCGCCCCGCTCGGCGCATTCGGAGACATCGAAGAACGGATCAATCGTGTTGGCCGCCTCCTTTCGGGGCTCCGGTCGGCACTTGAACGGTCAAAAAAGCAGGGCCCGTCGCGGTGATCGCTTCGGGTCCGTGACCGCACTCCGACGCCTGCCCAGCGACCAACGACCAACGACCAACGACCCCTTACTTATTGAACCGATTCATCGCCGCTTCGATCCCCTCGGCGATCCAGACCTCGACCGCTTCGGCCATCGGATCGAGCAGGCCCGCGACCAGCTCACGCTCTTCCCGCGAGAAGGGGTCGAGCACGAAATCGGCGGAGTCCTCGGTGCCGGGGGGCAGGGGGCCCACACCGATGCGGAGCCGGGAGTATTGCTGCGCGCGGAGGGTCCCCTCGATGCTCTTGAGACCATTGTGGCCTCCGGCCGACCCGCCCGAGCGGAGGCGGAAGCGCCCGGTGTCGAGGTGGAAGTCATCGACCAGGATCAGCAGGTCGTTCCCGGGGTCGAACCCCGGAATGGACCGAAGCGGGGCCAGGGCGGCCCCGCTCCGATTCATGTACGTCCACGGCTTGAGGAGGACGATCTCCTCACCCTGCCGACGACCGGCGGTGTTGCGGGCCTGGGTGCCCCGCTTGAAGGCGCCGAATCCCCAGCGCTGGACCAGATGATCGGCCAGCCAGAATCCCGCGTTGTGCCGGGTGCCATCGTACTCCGGGCCCGGGTTGCCGAGCCCCACGATGGCGCGCACGGCTCAGACCTTCTCGTCCGCCTCGGCCTCGTCGTCCGCCTTGCCCTTCTTGATCACCTCGGGCTCGGCGACCACGGCCGCATCGGCGACCACGGCCACGACCTCTTCGACGCGCGGGGCCACCACGGCGGCCACCACGAGGGCGCCGTCGTCCATGATCTCGGCCTTCGGGATCGACAGCTCGCTCACGTGGATGGTCTTGCCGATACCGAGCGCGGTGACGTCCACCTCGAAGCGCTCGGGGATGTCGGCCGGGAAGACCCGGACGGTAAGCTCGCGGACCGGGTGCTCGAGGATGCCGCCGCCGTTCCGGACGCCTTCGGCCGTGCCGGTCAGGTGCACCGGGACCTTGACGATGATCTTCTCGTCGGCCTTCACCTCGTAGAGGTCGAGGTGGACGATGTCCTGGCGCCGCACCGGATTGCGCTGGATCTCGCGGATCAGCGCCTTGACCGGCGCCTTCCCGTCGACCGTGACGTCGAGCAGGGCGCGAGTGCCGTGCTCGACGGTGAGGAGGCGGTCGAGCGCCGTGGCCTCGACCGAAAGGGAGGTCGGCTCGCGGTGATGGCCGTAGATGACGGCGGGCACGCGGCCCTGCCGACGGAGGGTGCGCGCGGCGCCCTTCCCCTTGGTGGTGCGGCTCTCGGCCGCGAGCATATGCTTGGTCGCCATGGTCCTGATCCTTCCCGGGGTCAATCGAACAGCGAACTGACCGACTGGTCGCTGTGCGTGTAGCCGATCGCCTTGGCCAGGAGCCCCGCGATGGAGAGCACCTTGAGCCGATCGAAGTGCCGCTCGGGCGGCAGGGCGATCGTGTTGGTCACTGCCACTTCCTTCACCGGCGAGGCCATCAGCCGGTCCACCGCCGGCCCCGAGAGCAGGGCGTGGGTGGCGCAGACGTAGATGTCTTCGGCGCCCAGGCGCTTCAGGGCGTGGACCGCCTCGGCCATCGTGCCGCCGGTGTCGATCATGTCGTCCGGGATGATGCAGTCCTTCCCGGCCACCTCACCGACCACATTCACCACTTCGGCCACATTGGCCGAGGGCCGGCGCTTGTCGATGATGGCGATGCTGGCATTGAGCCGCTTCGCAAAGCCGCGCGCCATCTTGGCCGAGCCGACGTCGGGGGCCACGATCACCAGGTCGCGAAGCGACTTCTGGCGATAGTGGTTGGTAAACACCGGGGCGGCGTACAGATGATCCACCGGCAAGTCGAAGAACCCCTGCAACTGGTGCTGGTGGAAGTCGATCGCGAGCACGCGATCGGCCCCGGCCATCGTCACCATGTTCGCCATCAGCTTGGCGGAGATCGCCACCCGCGGCTGGTCCTTCCGGTCCTGCCGGGCATACCCGAAGTAGGGGATGACCGCCGTGACCCGCGCGGCACTGGCCCGCTTGGCCGCGTCCATCAGGAGCAGGAGCTCGATGAGATTCTCGGCCGGCGGGTTGGTCGGCTGGACGATGTAGACGTCCCGCCCCCGCACGTTCTCGTCGATCTTCACGAACAACTCGCCATCCGCGAACCGCTTGCTGGTCACCTTGCAGAGCGGCTGTCCCAGATGCGCCGCGACCTCCTCGGCCAGGGCCCGGTTGGCGGACCCGCTGAGGAGCAGGATCTGGCTGCGAGACAGGGAGAGTTCGCTCATGGCAATAGCCTGTAAATCTAGTCGGGGCAGTGGGTTTCGGTCAACTCGGGCGGGTCGGGGGCCACCGAAGCGGCCCACAGGAGCGCGTACCGCGACTCGGCCGCGAGGCAGGGGCGGATCGGCGGCCGGGGCCCGACCCTTGACGGGACCCCCGGCAGACCGTACTTCAAAGGAGATATTCCCGTTTCCCACCCCTCTCGATCTGGAGCACCCCTATGTCCCGTCGCCTGGTCGGCGCCGTTCTCGCCTTGCTGCTAGGCCTCCTCCTGCCGGACCGGGCGCTGGCCCAGGGAGGGGTCCTCCGGGGGATCGCCACCGACAGCGCCGGCACCCCGCTGGCGGGGATCCAGGTCTCCCTCGAGGGGACCGCTCGCCGGATGGTCACCCGGGGCGATGGGAAATTTGAATTCCGGGGGGTCAGCGCGGGCTCCCGGTCCATTCGGGCACGGGGGATCGGGTTCGTCCCGGCGACGGCGACGGCCCAGATGGCCCCCGGCGACGCGGTGGAGGTCACGATCATCCTGGGGCGCATGCCGATCGAGGTCGCCAGCTTGACGGTGATCGGCTCCCGCGCTCGGCACACCGCGGCGGAGGAACTGGCGGTGCCGGTCGACGTGTTCACGGGGGAGGACCTGAAGAACCAGGGCTCGACCGAAACGGCAGCGATCCTCCAATCGCTCGCCCCGTCGGTCAACTTCCCCCGCCAGACGGTCACCGATGCCAACGACATCGTGCGGCCGTTCACCCTCCGGGGCCTCTCTCCCGACCACTCGCTGGTGCTCCTCAACGGTTGGCGCCGCCACCAGACGGCGCTGGTGAACAACTTCGCCTACGGGATGCCGGCGGGGTCGAGCGGGGTGGACCTCAACGCCCTGCCGTCCGGCGCCATCGAGCGGATCGAAGTCCTGCGGGATGGGGCGTCGGCCGAATATGGCTCGGACGCGATCGCCGGCGTAGTGAACTTGGTGACGCGGGACGGGGTGTTCAGTCCGTTCCTGACCGCCGACGCCGGCCGCTACATCACCGGCCTCTTCCCTGATGACGGCACCACCGTCGACCTGAACGCCGGCTGGGGCCTCGGGATCGGGCGGGGCTCGCTGGCGCTCTTCGCGGAGTTCCGTGATCGCGACAAGACCAATCGGGCGTGGGCCGACCCGTACGAAACGAGCGGCACCGGCATCGCCGACTCGATCGACAGCGACGGGCAGGTCGTGGTGAAGCGGAACCCGGTGGACCAGCCCAATCATCAGTGGGGTGACGGGCTCGAGAAGGACGTGATGACCCTGGCCAATTTCCGGCTCCCGCTCAACAACGTGGGGAGCGAACTGTACGCGTTCGGCGGGTACAGCTTCCGACGCGGCACCGGCAACGGCTATCGCCGCTACGGCGACGGGGACCGGAACTGGACCGATGTCTATCCCCTGGGCTACCTGCCCGAGTTCCACCCCGACGTAACCGACTACAGCGCGACCGGCGGGTGGCGGGGTGCGGCGAGCGGCTGGGCCCTGGACGTCGGGGGGTCCTTCGGCCACAACGACTTCATCTATAACCTCCGCAATACGATGAACGTCTCGCTGGGGCCCTGCCTCGAGACCCCCTGCGCGCCGGGGAACGACGGGATCCTCGGCAACAGCGATGATCCCAACATCCCGAACCAGACGTCGTTCGACGCCGGGACCGTGAGCCGGAGCGAGGTGCTGCTTGCCGGCAACGCCTCGCGGGAGATCTCGCTTGGCCTCCCGAAACCGGTGCATCTCGCGCTCGGGGTGGCGTGGCGGCGTGAGGCGTACGCCATCGAAGCGGGAGAATTCGCCTCGTACGTCGATGGCAGACACCTCAACAGGGACAGTCTCGTTGCCCCCGGCGGTTCGCAGGTCTTCGCCGGGTTCGCGCCGGGGGACGTCTCGGACTCGCATCGCACCAACGTCGGATTCTACGGCGATGTGGAGACCAACCTGAGCTCCGCGGTACTGGCCAACGCGGCGGCGCGCTATGAGCGGTACAGCGACTTCGGCGGGCGGCTGTCGGGAAAGCTGGCGCTCCGGTGGCAGCCGACCAAGCCGTTCGTGCTGCGCGGCGCGGTGAGCACCGGCTTCCGGGCCCCGGGCCTGAGCCAGGTGCACTTCAGCAAGGTGGCCACGAACTTCATCTTCAACGTGGACAGCGGGTACCCGGTCGCCGAGGACATCGGGATCTATCCGGTGGACCATCCGGCCTCCCAGCTCCTCGGCGCGACGGCGCTCAAGCCGGAAACGTCGGTGAACCTGAGCGGCGGGTTCGCCTGGACGCCACAATCGAACCTGACCTTCACCGTCGACGTGTTCTACATCAAGATCACCGACCGGATCCTGCTGGGCGCCACCTTTGACGACGACACGTCGCGCGCCATCCTCGCGGCCGGTGGCTTCACCAAGATCGGAGGGGTCCAGTACTTCACCAACGGCCTCGATACCAAGACCAACGGCCTCGACCTGACCGCCGACTACCGCATCCCGACCCTCCGGGGGGCGTGGAGCCTCACGGTCGCGGCGAACTACACCAGGAACAAGATCGACCGGGTAGGACCCCTCCCGGCGGTCCTGGTGAACTCCGCTGAAACGGGTCTGCTCGACACCGTGACCGCCATCGCCATCGAGGACGAACGTCCCGACTGGCGTGGGACGCTCACGGCACAGAACACCACGGGGCGGTGGCACTCGCTGGCCAGGGCCTCGTACTACGGCGGCTTCGCCTCGGCGCAGCCGGGGTACTGCGACGCCTGCCGTCACACGTACGGGGCCAAGACGCTGGTCGACGTCGAGACCGGCTTCCAGTTCGACCAGATGAACCTGTCGATCGGCATCCGGAATCTGTTCGATGTGTATCCCGACAAGGCCGACGACAACAACAGCTTCGGGATCTTCCCCTGGGCCGCGGCGTCGCCGTTCGGGTTCAACGGGCGGTACATCTACACCCGGGCGGAGATCGCGCTGACCTACTAGTCCAAAGGCGCTAGAGGCGCGAGAGGCGCGACAAGGAACCGTCCCGAACGGAGTGA
>JBDSIR010000040.1:0-32225 GCA_039917855.1 Gemmatimonadales bacterium
ACCTCAATGACGTGCCCGGTTCGCCGATGCACCAGGTGCTCACCGCCGGCGGGCTCGTCGACGCCTGGTCGGCACTCCGTCCCGGCGCCCGCGGACTGACCTGCTGCCACGCCCCCGACCTCTCGAATGCCCAGTCGACCTTCGACCAGCGCATCGACTACGTCTTCGGTCGGGGGCTCGACCAGGAAGGCCGGCAGTTGAAGGGCCAGATCGAGATCGTCGGCGACCAGGCCAAGGACCGGATCGACGGGCCCTTCCACGCCATCTGGCCGTCGGATCACGCTGGACTGACGGTGACCCTCAGCGCTCCCTGAAGCGGCGCGCAAGAACGCAGTGGTGCACGGGGCTCCGTCGAAAGGCGGGGCCCTGTTCATTGGGCGGAGCTGCTCCCCCTCTCCCGTAAGGGAGAGGGGGCTGGGGGGTGAGGTTGGACGGAGCTGCTCCCCCTCTCCCGAACCCTCACCCACTGGGCGGAATGGGCGGGGGGTGAGGTTGGACCGGGAGAGGGCGCGGGGGGTGAGGTAGCCGTTCCGGTCCGCGCGTGCGACTATTGATGAGGATGACTGCCCCCCGGGGCCCGCTCACCGCTTACCGCTCACTGCAATGAATCTCACTCCCCCTCGGGATGAATTCGACGTCGTCATCATCGGCTCCGGTGCCGGTGGCGGCATGGCCGCGTACATGCTTACGCGCGCCGGGGCCAAGGTCTGCCTCCTCGAGGCGGGGGGCGACTGGGACAATTCCCGCGATGGCGCAATGCTCAAGTGGAATTACGAGAGCCCGCGCCGCGGCGGCTCCACCAAGGAGAGGCCCTTCGGCGAGTTCGACGCCTGCATCGGCGGGTGGAACATCGAGGGAGAACCGTACACCAAGGCCGACGGCACCAAGTTCGACTGGTGGCGCGCCCGGATGCTCGGCGGCCGCACCAACCACTGGGGGCGGATCTCGCTACGCTTCGGGCCCGACGATTTCAAGGCGAAGAGCAAGGACGGCCTGGGCGACGACTGGCCCATCAGCTACGACGACATCAAGCCGTTCTACGACCGGGTCGATGACCTGATCGGCATCTTCGGCAGCAATGAGGGGCTTCGCAACCACCCTGACGGTCACTTCCTGCCGGCGCCGGAGCCGCGTTGCTACGAGCACCTCGTCAAACGCGCCAGCGCCAGGCTCAACGTCACCTGCATCCCAGCACGCCTCAGCATCCTGACCCGTCCGCTCAACGGCCGGCTGGGGTGCCATTACTGCGGCCAGTGCAATCGCGGGTGCGGGGTCAATGCCAACTTCTCAAGCACCAACGTCCTCTTCCCCCCCGCCCGCGCCACCGGGAACCTGACCCTCCGACTCAACGCCCACGCCCGTGAGGTCACCGTCGACCGCCGCGGGAAGGCCACCGGGGTGCACTACATCGACAAGGGCACAGGGCGCGAGGAGCACGTGAAGGGGAAGGTGATCGTCCTCGCGGCGAGCGCGCTGGAGAGCGCCCGGATCCTCCTCAATTCGAAGAGCCTCCGTTTCCCGCAGGGACTGGCCAATTCCAGCGGGGTGGTGGGCAAGTACATCACCGACACCACCGGGAGTGACGTCGCGGGGTTCATCCCCGCAATGCAGAACTGGGTGCCGCACAACTGCGACGGCGTCGGCGGCGGGCACGTCTACATGCCCTGGTGGCTCGACAACGCGAAACTCGACTTCCCCCGCGGCTATCACATCGAGGTGTGGGGCGGCAACGGCATGCCAGGTGCCGGCTTCATGGGAGGGATCCACCGCTACCCCGCCGCCGGCGGGTGGGGCACCGAACTCAAGCAGCAGTACCGCTCCCTCTACGGCACCACCATCGGCTTCAGCGGCCGCGGCGAGATGATCCCCAATGACGACAGTTACGCCGAGCTCGATCCGGTGGTGAAGGATCGCTTCGGCATCCCGGTGCTCAAGTTCCACTGGAAGTGGTCCGACCACGAGCACAACCAGGTGAAACACATGCAGGAGACCTTTCGCGCCCTGATCGCCGAGATGGGAGGACAGGTCTTCGATCCGATGCCGGGCAAGGAGCGCGGCTACGGGATCGCCAATGGCGGCGCGATCATCCACGAGACCGGCGGCGTGCGAATGGGCAACGACCCGCGCTCGTCGGTGCTCAACGCCCACGGCCAGGCGCACGACGTGCCCAACCTCTTCTGCGCCGATGGCGGCCCGTTCGTGACCCAAGCAGACAAGAACCCGACCTTGACCATCCTGGCGCTCTCGATGCGCACCTCGGAGTACATCGCGGACCAGCGCCGCCAGGGGGCCCTGTGAGCGAGATCAATCGACGGCAGGCGATCACCGCGCTCGCCGCTATGAGCGCCACCCTCGGCATCCCGGTCGAGATCCTCGAGGCTGCAACCAAACGCCTCGCGACCCGTGACCCGCGACCCGCGACCCTCTTCAGCCCGCGCTTCTTCTCCGCCGCCGAATTCGCCACGGTGACACTGCTGGGAGATATGGTCATCCCGAAGGACGCCCGCTCCGGCTCCGCCTCCGACGCCAAGGTCCCCGAGTACATGGACTTCATCTGCGCCGAGTATGATTCGACTGGGGACTGGATGCGGGCGGGGGTGATGTGGCTGGAGGGGCACGCGAGCGGGAGGTTCGGGAAGCGTTTCGTCGACCTGACCAATGACCAGCGCGCGGCGATCCTCAACGACATCGCCTGGCCGGCGCGCGCCAAGCTGGAGCATCAGGAGGGGGCGCGGTTCTTCACCCGCTTCCGCGACCTCACCTCGAGCGGGTTCTGGTCGAGCCAGGTGGGGGTGCAGGACCTGGGGTACATGGGGAACACCTTCGTCCGTGAATGGACCGGCTGCCCTCCAGAGGCCAAGGCCCACATCGGCGTCCAGTAGAGGGCGAAGGATATTCACCACGGAGGGTCGGAGGAACACGAAGACACACGGAGAACCACATTTGTTGTGGTCGCTTGGACGGAGCTCCTTGTGAGACCACAAAATTCCTTCTCCGTGACTCTCCGTGTCCCTCCGACCCTCCGTGGTGAAGTGACTCTCCAACCGGGTACGATGCCTATGCGGCTCTATGCGCTTGCTACGGTGCTTCTTTCCTTAGGTTGTCGACCGGCGACGCCGACGATCACCGGCAAGGAATGGGTCGTGGTCGCGATCGGCGACCGTATCGCCCCGGTCGGGGCGGGGGGCAAGCTGCTCACCCTGACACTCGACGACAGCACCCACCACGCGTATGGCTTCGCGGGGTGCAATCAGTACAACGCCAACTACACCCTGACCGACAGCGCCCTGACCTTCGGACCCGTGATGTCGACCAAGATGGCCTGCCTCGAGAGTATGGAGATCGAAATGGTCTTCCTCTCCACGCTCCCCTACGTCACCAATTGGCAGCAGCCCGATTCGATCTTGACGCTGGTCGGGACAGGTGGTGTGGCGGTGAAGCTCAGGCTCGGCCAACATTAGCCTTTCCGCGACTTGGGCCTGAGAATCACTTCCGAAGCTCCAATCCGAGGAGCGCACGGCGCGTTATCTCTCTCTGCATTCGTTGCACGGACCGGCGTCGTGGTCGGCAAGACCAGAGAGGGGCCAGCCAGCGGCTATGCCAGATGCTGGCTCAACACAATGCGATGGCGGTCCGGCTGTCCCTGCGATAACTTGCAGCGACGTGATACTGCCTACCAATCCCCCACACTCTTCCAATGCGCTCACAGAGCCTCGGCAGGGCCCATACTGGCCTCACGATTGCGCAGCGGGTCGCTGGCGGTTTAGCGGCAATAGTCGGGGCGCTGCTTAAGGCGAATCTCATCGACGTAGAAATCTACGCCGGGCCGACCGCGAAAGCCGTCGTCCAGTTCGCACAAACTACAGCCTGGATTTCAATTCCGGTCTCTGTCCTAGTGGTGCCGGTTCTTGGAGTAATCAAACAGCGCGTGGGGGATCCTAGGATTTGGGGAATTGTACATCGCTCCTTGGACGATTTTCGATCCAGATTGTTTGGGACCGTGGATTCAGCCCCTAAACATGAACACCGAGTGACGTTGTTCAAGTGGGAATCTTGGTGCTTACGCCTCCAGTGCTGGCCACCATGGCGCGGATGGCTCATACCAGTCGAACGGTCTGGGCATACGACTCAGGTAACCGACATTGTCTTTCTCGCGCCCGACGACGCCGATAAAGCACAGGGCGTCGCAGGACAGGCGTGGTCCAGGCGAGCACTACTTGTTGTTGATCACCTCCCGGATCTCAAGCTTCCCGAGAACCCTGCCCTCGAAAACGAATATGCAGACTTCACCTGGATGACACTTGCTGCAGTGCAGAAGAGGCGCCCACGAGCAAGATCGTTGTGCGGCATTCCCGTAGAGGTTGGAGGTACATTGTGGGGTGTGATTGTGATAGATAGCCGCAGCGAGGAACTCCCTGAAGCCGAGATTCGTACATATTACAACGATTACGCACGATTCCTGGGGTACATATTGGAGGGAATATGACCGGTCCGGCATCCTCACACTGGATCGACCTAAAGGCAACTGAGTTCGATCGCGAACCAGGCCAAAACGAGGCCGGTTCAGCATTTCGTGTCTACGTGTCGCCATACGACATGCCGGATGCGATTCGTGGCAGGTACGAAACTAACCCCGCGCGGCTACATATCGACTTCCGGTACATAAGCGAGGAACCGAGTACCACACAGGACCTCGAACCAGGCGTCACGGTATCCTACGGAAAGAATAGTGGCCGCGTTCACCAAATTGTTATCGCAATTGACGCTCTCAAGCGCCCTCATGTAGCCATGTTCTTGCATGGCGTGCTTGAACAGCTGATGAAGAAGAGCGTCGAAGGAGGTGGACCGCGCAACAATTTTGAGATCGCAACGCGGGTGGTGCAAGCACACGAGACTGAGCTACTTGAGGTGTTGCCATAGCGCAACACACCCGATTGAAGCGCTGAGCGGACGGGTCAATCAGTTTTCCGGAGGAGTTCATCTGTGGCACAGCAATTCGACACTCCTCGGCCCTGGCAACAGTACTACCCTACGCACAGTTTCGTTGAACGAGACATACTTCTCGCGGAGTACAAGAGCGCATCCGACGCCGCGGCTGCGGAGGAGAAGTTGTTCCTGAGCTCGGGCAATATTGCATTTGTTGTAGCCGCAGGGGTCAGCTCAGTCGCTCTAGGCTCACTGGACGAATTTTATAAGAGCGTTGCTGGAGTTGTTAGCCCTAGAGTAGCCGCAGAAGTCCTGGTTGGCTTGTTGTTGTGCTTTTCACTACTCACGCTGAAGCATTTTGCGGAACGGCAAAAGGCTATTCAACTGGCAAAGAGGAAGATCGTCGTCCTTCGATCAATGCTCGGGTTGGACTACGGGTCGATTCAGTTGGTGCTTCCTAGTTGGCGTTTGGAGGGGGCGTCACAGCCATTTGCCATTAGGCTTTTTGCGGGGTGGGGAAGCTATCCTGCATACCCGTTCTGGGTGACAGGCCTGTTCAGCAGTGTTGTGTTGTTCTTCGTTTCGGCGCAATACTTTGGATTGTTCGTCATAGATCCAGTCATCTATACGGTCTCTGGCGCAGGTGTCGCATTCGCGATGAGTCTTGCATGGCTAATGACCCTTGGATTGGTCTATCGTAGTGCGTTGTTTGACACCCACGAAACGCCCCTCTTGAGCGCTGCAAGAGCAGTTGCAAGAATCCTGGATCTCCAACTGGTCGAATCTACTGAGTACACTCTTTACCGAGGAAAGCTCGCATATTATGAGTTGGAGAGACTGAACTTCGATATTGTCGCTACGAAGATGATGTTGCTGTTTGTAGAGGATCGTGACTTCCTGCGGCACAAGGGTGTCAGCTTCAAAGGAATGGCGAGGGCTGCGAGAGACTATGCCTTCCGGGGCCGGATGAGCGGAGGGTCAACCATTACACAGCAGCTTGCTCGGAGTCTGTTCGTAGTCCAGTACTCGAAGACCTACCGACGGAAGATCGTTGAAACGATTCTTGCAATCTGGTTGGAGACTCAATTTGACAAGGAAACTCTCCTTAAGCTGTATCTGACGTCTGTGCGATTCGATGACTATGTGTTTGGCATTCCAGCCGCTATCGAACACTTCTTTGGCGCTCCCGTGCGCAAGCTCACCCCCGCACAATCATTCTTTCTCATCGAACGAATCTCCAATATTCGAAAGCGGATTCTGGTGCGTCGCGTAGATAGCCTCGTTACGCAAGCATGCCGAACCGGACTTCTGGTAGATACAGACTTACTGGAATTGTCCACGATCTACTCCGACCAAGTCACGCGAGGCCTAGTACCCGATGACCAAGTTGTATGGGGGGTATTGAAAGCGAAATGGACCTCCGGCGTAAATATTCCCGTCCCAAGCTGAACTCTTACCCCTCCGAGAACACGTCACTCCATGCCTCGTCCCAAGCGCCTAGGTATCGGCTTCATCGGCTCCGGCTTCAACGCCCGCTTCCATATGCAGGCCTTCCAGGCCATCCGCGATGCCGATGTGCGGGGGGTCTGGAGCCCCAACGCCCGGAACGCGGCCGCGGCGGCCCGCTACGCCAATGAGCTCGACATCGGGCGCTGCAAGGCCTACAAGACCATCCGGGACATGGTGGCAGATCCGGACATCCACGCGCTCTGGCTCTGCGGCCCCAACCAGGCCCGGATCACCAATGTCGAGGAGATCAGCCACACCATCGAGCGGGGCCGGGGTGAGCTGATCGGCCTCGCCTGCGAAAAGCCGCTGGCGCGGAACGTGGCCGAGGCGCGCGAGGTCGTGCGACTCACCAAGTCGGTGGGGTTGAAGCACGGATACCTCGAGAATCAGGTCTTTGCCCCCCAGGTGGCACACGGCAAGAAGATCATCTGGGCCCGCGGCGCCGCGACCACGGGTCGCCCCTACCTCGCCCGCGCCGCCGAGGAGCATGCGGGGCCGCACATGCCCTGGTTCTGGTCGGGGAAGCTCCAGGGGGGCGGTGTCCTGAACGACATGATGTGCCACTCGGCGCTCGTCGTCCGGCATCTATTGACCGATCCCAAGAAGCGGCTCCGCTCGGTCAAACCGGTGGCGGTCACCGCCCACATCGCCTCGCTCAAGTGGAGCCGGCCCGAGTATGCGGCCAAATTGAAGAAGTCGATGGGCGTGGATTACCGCCGCCGCCCCTCCGAGGACTTCGCGTCCCTGATGGTCGAGTTCAAAACTGACGAAGGGCATACGGTGATGGGTGAAGCGACCACCAGCTGGAGCTTCGTCGGCGCCGGCCTCCGCCTCAGTGCCGAGCTCCTCGGTCCCGAGTACTCGATGAGCTGGAACTCCCTCGATGCGGGGCTCAATCTCTTCTTCAGTCGCGAAGTGAAGGGGCGCACCGGCGAAGACCTGGTCGAAAAGCAGAACGCCGAGCAGGGGCTGATGCCGGTGGTGGCGAACGAGGCGGCGGCGTATGGCTACGAGGCGGAGGACCGGCATTTCGTGCGGGTCTTCCTCGGCAAGGAGAGAGCGCTCCTCAACTTCGACGACGGGCTTGATGTCGTGCGGATCCTGATGGCGGCGTATCAGAGCGCCGAGCAGGGGAAGACGCTGCGGTTCCCGCCGGCGGGGCTGGACAGCTTCGTGCCCAAAGTGGCCAAGGGAACTTGGAGACCTTGAAGTGATCGGCTCCCCTCCCCCGACAGGGGGAGGGGTTGGGGGAGGGGCTGGACGCGACGAACGGTGCTCCTCTCACCCCATACAGCCTCTCCCCCCGACCCCCTCTCCCTGTCGGGAGAGGGGGCAACTGAGGAACCGATGCACATCGGCACGCATTTCCTTGCAGGGTGGCTGGTCGGAGTCTCGCAGCGCGACCTGACGCCAGGGGAGCTCGGTGCCATCGCGTTCGCCGGTGTGGCTCCCGACCTCGACGGGCTCCCCCTCCTGGTCGATAAGATCGGCGCCCTCCTCGGCCGCGAGACCTTCTACTACGAACGCTGGCACCACGTCCTCGCCCACAACCTCGGCGCGGCGCTGGTGTTCAGCGCAGTGGTCGCCGCGCTCGCGCGACACGGACATCGCGCCAAGGTGGCGCTATTCGCGTTCCTGAGCGTGCACCTCCATCTTTTCTTCGACCTGATCGGCTCCAAAGGAGCCGACGGCTCTCACTGGCCGATCCCCTATCTTTCGCCCTTCAGTCAGGTGTGGCAAGTGGAGTGGCGCGGGCAGTGGATGTTCAACTCGTGGCAGAACACCACGATCCTCGCCGCGCTGCTGGTGTTGACGGTCTGGACGGCGTGGAAGTACGGCCGGTCGCCGGTGGTACTGGTGAGCCAGAAGGCCGACGAACAAGTGGTGGCGGCATTGCGCAGTAGATTTGGAATACCCGCGGCTCCCCTCCCCCGATAGGGGGAGGGGTCGGGGGAGGGGCTGTCAGCTGTGAGCGAACTCCCCTTCCCGCAGACAGCCTCTCCCCCCGACCCCCTCTCCCTGTCGGGAGAGGGGGAGAAGGAAGAACCGGTGTCAGGCGACCACTTTTCTGACCACGCGGCCGACTATGCCAAGGCCCGCCCCGCCTACCCCCCCGAGCTGTATCAGTGGCTCGCGGGGCTCGCCCCGGCGCGCGACGTGGTCTGGGACGCGGGATGCGGCAGCGGCCAGGCGTCGGTGGCGTTGGCCGAGCATTTCATCCGGGTCGTCGCGACCGACATCTCGCCCCAGCAGATCGCCGAAGCGAAGCTGCACGACCGCGTCGAGTACTCGGCACACGACGAAGCCACCTGCCCACTCGAGCCCGCCTCCTGTGATCTCGTCACCGCGGCCCAGGCGGCGCACTGGTTCGATCTGGTCGCCTTCGTGGCCGAGTGCCGGCGGGTGCTCAAGCCGCGCGGGGTCGTCGCGATCTGGGGGTACGGGCTCACCAAGCTCGCGACCGAGATCGACGTCGAGGTCCAGCGCTTCTATACCGATGAGGTCGGCCCATTCTGGCCCTCGGGGCGGGAGCACCTCGACGACGAGTACCGCGACCTCGAACTCAAACTCGAACCGATCGACCCGCCGCCGTTCGCGATGACGGTCACCTGGGATCTCGCAGCCTTCGCGACCTACCTCAGCACCTGGAGCGCGGTGCAGCGGTACATCAAGGCGAAGGGCGAGGATCCGATCCCCCCCCTGGTGGAGCGTCTGTCGCCGGTCTGGGGCCCGGGCCCTCGCGTGGTCAGCTGGCCTCTGTACCTTCGGGTAGGCCGGCTTCCGTGAACCTCGCGCGAAAGCGCGACAACGCGAAGGTTCGCGAAAAGTGACTTGGTGGGCCTCGGGGCGAGATCGTCGCCGTAGACCCACCAATACTCATTTCGCGCAACTTCGTGGTCTCGTGTTCTCGCGCGAGGTTGGCGGAGTCTTGCGCGCTAGAGCGAATATCCCCGCCGGTATTGCACCGGATCGGTCCACTCGGCTGGCAGCGTCGTGTTGGTGATCCGCCCCGTCGCCGGGTCGATGATGAGCGTCTTGCCCGACCGCACCGCCAGGCACCCCAGCAGCACCATTTCCGTAAGCCCCCCTGCGTGGCCGTCGAAGTTGCTCATCGGCCGCCCTGTCCCTTTGCACGCATCCAGCCATTCGGCGTAGACCCCCTTCGAGCGGGGATACTTGATCGCGGGCGGGGTAGCCTTGAGCGCGGCGTCCTTCTCCTTGTTGAGCACACGCGGGTTCTCGCCGTACATCCCGGCGATGATCGTCCCTTGATCCCCGACCCAGATCTGCCCGCCGATATCCCAGAGCGGCCACGCCTCCTCGTCTCCAAGCTCCACGGGACGCGGCGGGGTGAGGCCGCCGTCACGCCAGATCACCGTGATCGGACCCCGTGAGGTCTTGGCGGGGAACTGGTACGTGATGCGCGAGAACTTCGGCGCCGTCTCCTGGTAGAGTTGGCTGGTCTCGACGTCGATCCGTTCGGGGAAGCCGAGGTCGAGGATCCAGTACGCCGCGTCCATGCCGTGGCACGCCATGTCGCCGAGGGCGCCGGTGCCGAAGTCCCACCAGCCGCGCCAACGGAACGGGGCGTAGTCGGTGGCGTAGGGTCGGTCGGGTGCCGGCCCGAGCCAGAGGTTCCAATCGAGATCGGGGTCGGGGTTGTAGGCCTGATAGGGGCGGGTCAGCCCCTGCGGCCAGATGGGGCGGTTGGTCCAGTACTGGACCTCACGCACGGTGCCGATCGCCCCGCTGTCCAGGTATTCGCGGAGAATGCGCACCCCGTCCCCCGCGTGCCCCTGGTTCCCCATCTGGGTCATCTGCCGAGGCCGGTGCGCCGCTTCGGCCTTCACCGCGCGCACTTCGCCGAGGAGGCGGGCGAGAGGCTTCTGGCAATAGACGTGCTTGCCCGCCTTGAGGGAGGCCATTGTGGCGACGGCATGCGAGTGATCGGGAGTGGAGACGGTGACGCAATCGATGTTCCGTCCCTCCTTGTCCAGCATCTCACGCCAGTCCCGGTACTTCTTGGCCTGGGGATAGGTACGGAAGGCGTCGCCGGCGGCGTCCCAGTCCACGTCGGCGAAGGCGATGAGGTTCTCGCCGCTGACGCCGGTGACGTCGCTCCGCCCCATCCCGCCGACCCCGATGCAGGCGACGTTGAGCTTGTCACTCGGCGCGATGAACCCGCGGCCGAGGACGTGGCGCGGCACGATGGTGAACGACATCCCCGCGGCGAGCGCGGACTTGGTGAAGTCACGGCGGGATTGCTTGGACATGTTCGGATCCTTCTCCCCCTCTCCCGCTAGGGAGAGGGGGCCGGGGGGAGAGGGCGTTAGCGGGGAGGGGTTGGGGAGGGAGCGGGCCGGAACGCCAAGGCGAACACCACCAGGATCACCAGCGCACCGATCGCGGGGCGGAGCCAGATGCTTTTCCAATCATGCCCGCCGTCGCGGACGAACTGGTCCACGATCCGTCCCGAGACGAACGACCCGACGATGTAGCCGAGTCCTTGGGTGACGAGGGTGATGAAGCCCTGCGCCGCGCCGCGGATCCTTGGTCCCGCCTGCTGGTCGGTGTAGATCTGCCCGGTAACGAAGAAGAAGTCGTAGCAGATGCCATGCAACAGAATGCCACCGTAGAGCATCCACATCCCCGGTCCCGCGTCTCCGAATGCGAAGAGGGCGTACCGGGCACCCCACGCCAGCATCCCGACCAGGAGGATCACCTTCACCCCATAGCGCCGGAGCGCGAAGGGGAGGAGGAGCATGAAGCCGATCTCGCTCGCCTGCCCCAACGACATCTTGGCCGCCGTCGCGGTGACACCCGCTTCGGTCAGGAAGAGGTTGGTGAAGGCGTAGTAGAACTGCAGTGGGATGCAGAGGAGGAAGGAGCCGACCACGAACATCAGGAACGACCGGTCCTTGAGGAGTCCGAGGGCATCGAGCCCCAGCGCGTCCCGCACCGAGAACGGCCGCCCCGCGGCGGGTGGTGGCGTATGGGGCAGCGCGAACGACCAAAGACCGAGGACCAGCGACCCTCCCGCCGCGATCCGGAGCGGCTCCGCCGTCGTCTCGACGCCGAGCCAGCCGACCAGGAGTCCCGCCGCGATCCAGCCGATGGTGCCGAGGACGCGGATGGCGGGGAAATCAGCGGCGGCATCCTTCACGTGGTGGAACGCGATCGAGCTGGTGAGGGCGAGCGTCGGCATATAGCAGAGGCCGTACCCCACCAGCACCCAGAAGAGCGTTCCGGGCGCCGTGACGCCCGACGCGTACCAGAGGACCGCGGCACCGATGATGTGCAGCACCGCCAACACCTTCTCGGAGCTGAAGAACCGGTCGGCGATCATCCCGAGGAAAAAGGGTGCGACCAGCGCGGCCCACGCCAGCGACGCGTAGGCGCTGCCGATCTCCTTGCCGGAGAAGTGCAGTGTGGTCCCCAGATAGCCACCCAGGGTCACGAACCACGCTCCCCAGATGAAGAACTGGAGGAACATCATTGCGGAGAGCTTGGTCTTGGTCATGGTGACTGGATGAGAGGTGGAGAGTGGAGAGTGGAGAGTGGAGAGTGGAGGGCGCCGAACGGTGGGTGCCTGTCGTCGGCAGCACCCTCCACCCTTGACCCTTTACTTCAGTTCAGAACACCCGGATCCGCACATTCCGATACCGGATATCTCCACCGTGCACCTGGACGGCGATATGTCCCTTCGATGCTTTCCCGTAGTTGGGCCACGCGTGGAACTTGCTGGCCGCGACGCGGGCGCGCCAATCGGGGGAGTCGAGCTCGTACTCGACCACCTTCACTCCGTTCATCCAGTGCTCGACGTGGTGGCCGCGAGCGATGATCCGGACGCTGTTCCACTCGCCAGCCCGATGGACCACCCCTGCAGGGGCGGGGTAGAGCGCGTAGTCGGAACCGGCGGCCGTCAGCCGGTTCAGGGCGTCGGCGTGGGCGGAGTCGTCGAGCACCTGCATCTCGGGGGCGCTCCAGTAGATCTCGTCGTACTCCTCGGTGCCGCGGTAGAAGATCCCCGAATTTCCTCCCGGCGAGATCCGCCAGTCGAGCCGCAGCTCGAAGTCCTGGAACTCCTCTACCGTGAGGAGATCGACCTCGCCGGTGGCGTGGTGGATCGTCCCCTCGACCACGTCCCACCCCGCGGCATCAGCCCGCTTGAAGCCGCGCCAGCCGTTCAGGGTCGCCCCGTCGAACAGCAGCTTGAATCCCTCCCCCTGCTCCTCCGCAGTAAGCGTATTTGGAGACAGCTGCTGACCGTCGGCGGCGGGCGCTCGGCCCGGGGCCGAGCAGGCAGCAACGAGTGCGGTCAGCAGGATGGACGCGCCGTGGCGGGACATTGTCGATCTCCGGTCTACGGTTGCCGCGGTCGATCGCCGCCGAGCGCGGCGAGTCGCCGCTTCGCTTCGGTCACCTGCGGTTGGAACACCGGATCGGCATTGCGCCACAGATCGACGAAGCGCAGGTAGTACTCCCGCGCCTTGGCGCGATCACCCTTCGTCTCGTACATCTCGCCCAGTCTGCGCAACCCGGGCGCATACCAGAAGGCGTCTTCGGACACATCCTCGGCGACGATGCTATTGACCGCCTGCTCGAGCACGACTCGCGCCGAGTCCTCGTTCCCCACGCGGGCCCACGCCTCGGCCTCCTGGTAGAGGCCGCAGTGCTGGCAATGCCCTGCGGTGCGCCCAGCCCGGAACGCCGCGATCACCCCGGCAGCGTCGCCGCGGGCCCACGCCTCGCGCGCATCCCAGGTTTGGCTCTCTCCCTCGAACCGCTTCGTTAACCGGCAGCGCGCCCCGCTGCTCCAGCCGGGTACCGAGCGTCTCGCCCTCGATGAAGGGCATCACATACCACGCCAAGCCCTCGGCGGAGCCGGCGGTGAGCAGCGGAACGATATGGGGATGCTGGAGGGAGGCGGCGACCTGGATCTCGCGCGCGAAGCGCTCGGTCTGTACGCTGGCCGCCATTTCGGGGGGCAGCACCTTCACCACCACCGCCCGCGCCAGGTGGACCTCGGTGCCCAAGAAGACCCGGCTCATCCCTCCGCCCGGGATCTCCCGCTCGATCCGATAGGTCGCGCCGAGGGCTCGCTGGAGGCGGTCGGTCAGGTCGGCCATCGGGACTCTGGGAGAAGGAGGGTGGGACCCCCAAAATTGCCCCCGGAGTGGTCGTCTGGCTAGGCCACCGTGACGTCGGAGCCGCTGGCGCCTACCTTTGAGTCCGTATGTACGAACCCAAACACTCCCGGCCGATCTCGACCAGGCATTTCGCCCATCGGATGCTGCGCCATTTCCTCGTGTCCCAGGGCATGGTGCTGGCGGCACTCCTACTGGGAATGATCGGCTTCCACTTCACCGACGGCCTGGGCTGGCTCGACGGCTTCGTCGAATCGGCCATGCTGCTGGGCGGGATGGGGCCGATCCACACCCCGGTGAGTGTCGCGGGCAAGCTGTTCGCCGGGACCTATGCTCTCTTCTGCGGTCTCCTTTTCATCGTGGTGGCCGGGTTGATCATCGCCCCGGTGGTCCATCGCATCCTTCATCGGCTGCACTGGGACGACCCCGCACGCTGACCAGTCCGGGCGGAGCACGCTCCGCCCCTGCTAACCCAATCGGGCCTCGATCGCGGCGAGCCCACCACGCATCACTTCGTGGACATCCGCCGACACCCCGCGTCCGCGCGCCGCCCTGATGTTCCCGCTCAGCGCGGCCAGCGCAACACGTGCCGTGCCAAATTCCTTCGCGCCGAGGGCGATAAGGAAACACGCGGAACAGGGGATCATCCCGACCCTGAGCGAAGTGAGGGGGAGGGATCTGGTCTGCGCTGGGCGAGCCCAGCCTGCCGCCGCTACCGCCTTACCGCCTGGCCGCCTTACCGCCTACTTTTCGGGATGACCGCCACCTCGCTCCCCCGCCCTGCCGACGACGAGTACGGTCAGTGGTACGCCGGCTACATCGCCGAGGTCCCTGACGGCGAGATCCTGAAGTTCCTCGAGACCCAGCTCCGCGAGGTCCGCTCCCTCCTCGCCACCGTCTCCGAAGGGCGCGGAGGCCACCGCTACGCCGAGGGGAAGTGGTCGATCAAGGAAGTGATCGGGCACCTGTGCGACGCCGAGCGGATCTTCTGCTATCGCGCGCTCCGGTTCGCGCGGAACGACGCCACCGATCTCGCAGGGTTCGACGAGAACAGCTACGTCCCAGCCGGCAACTTCGACGCCCGCACGATGGCCTCGCTGGTCGATGAAGTGCTCCAAGTGCGCGACGCGACCCTCTCGCTGGTGCGCACCCTCGGCGCCGAGGCCGGGGCGCGGCGCGGCAACGCGAGCGGCAAGAGCATCTCCGTGCGGGCGCTGGTCTGGATCATCGCAGGCCACATGGCGCACCACGTCGCGGTCCTGCGCGAGCGCTACGGCGTCGGCGCATGAGCGCCGGGGTGACCCTCCGGCCCGCCACCCGGGCCGATGTGCCGGTCATCCTGGAGCTGATCCGCGGCCTCGCGGAGTACGAGCGGCTGGCCGACGAATGCGTCGCCACTGAAACTGCGCTCGCCGAGACGCTCTTCGGTGCCCGGCCCCAGGCCGAGGTGATGCTGGCCCTCGCCGATGGCACCCCCGCAGGATTCGCGCTCTTCTTTTCCAGCTACTCGACCTTTCTCGCGCGTCACGGCATCTATCTCGAGGACCTCTTCGTCCGCCCGGAGTTCCGCGGTCGCGGGATCGGGAAGACCCTCCTGGCCCACCTCGCTGCTCTAGCGCTCGAACGGGGATGCGGCCGCCTCGAGTGGAGCGTGCTCGACTGGAATGCCGACGCCATCCGCTTCTACGAGTCCCTCGGCGCCAAGGCGATGGATGAGTGGACGATGTACCGGGTGACGGGACAGGCACTCGAACACCTGGCCGGTGAGCGGTAAGCGGTGAGCGGGCTGCGGCACATGGGCCCGCCGCCGAATGCGACCTCGATCACTCTGCCCGCTCACCGCTTACCGCTCACCGCTTACCTTTTCTGGCACCGATGATCGCACCCAACCTCCCCATCTGGTCCGATGGCTCCTCCCTCGGCCTCCCCCCGCTCCGGGGTGAGGTGTGGGCGGATACGGTCGTGGTCGGCCTCGGCGGCTCGGGGCTCGCGGCGGTGCTCGAATTGCTGGCACGGAAGAAGACGGTCATCGGCATCGAGGCGGGGAGCGTGGGGAGCGGTGCCGCGGGGCGGAACGGCGGTTTCCTCCTCGCGGGGCTGCACGACTTCCATCACCAAGTGGTGAGGGACCACGGCCGCGCGGCGGCCGACGAGATCTACCGGCTCACCATGGCGGAGCTCGAGCGGGTCGCGACCGAGACCCCCGAGGCGGTGCGCCGCACCGGATCGCTCCGGCTCGCCTCGGACGACGCGGAAATGCAGGACTGCAAGGCGCACTTCGACGCGCTGCGCCAGAGCGGCCTCCCCCGCGAGTGGTACAAGGGGGCGGAGGGCGAGGGGGTGCTGATCCCCGGCGACGCGGTGTACCAGCCGCTTGTCCGCTGCCGCCAGCTCGCGCGACGCGCGATGGCGCTCGAGGCGCGGCTCCACGAGAGCAGCCCCGCGCTCGAGATCGCCGGCGACCACGTGCGCACACGAGAAGGGATGGTCCGCTGCGAGCGGGTGATCGTCTGCGTCGACGGCGGGTTGGAGCGGGTGCTCCCGGAGCTCGCACGGCGGGTGCGGACCGCCCGACTGCAGATGCTCGCCACCGGTCCCGCCCCCGAGGTCCGCTTCACCCGCCCGATCTACTGGCGGTACGGCTACGAGTATTGGCAGCAGCTTCCCGACGGCCGGGTCGCGCTCGGCGGCTTTCGCGACAAAGGGGGGGACGCCGAGTGGAGCATCGACCCGACGCCGACCGATGAGGTGCAGTCGCAGATCGAGCTCTTCCTGCGCGAGCACCTAAAAGTCACCGCTCCGGTGACCCATCGGTGGGCGGCCACCGTCGGTTTCTCCACCGACGGCCTGCCGGTGGTCGAGGAGGCTCGTCCCGGCGTCTGGGCGGCTGGGGCCTACAATGGCACCGGCAACCTCGTCGGTCCGCTCTGCGCCCGCACCGCTGTGGCGCTCGCGCTGGGCGACCGCACCCCCTTCGCCGATCTCCTCGGCGCCTGATGCGATGGCCGATGCCGGACGCTGGGCCCGCCTCGCGCTGACCCTCGGCCTCGCCTGGTGGGGCTACGCGATCCTGCGCGACCCGAGCGAGACCATCGTCCACAACATCATCCTGCCGATCCACGAGACCGGGCACATCGTCTTCATGCCTTTCGGCGAGCTGATCTATGCCGCGGGGGGTTCGATCTTTCAACTCCTCTTTCCCGCGATCTTCGTCGGCTACTTCATCTATCACGGCGACAAGCACGCCGCCACGATCCCGCTCTGGTTCATGGGCGTGAGTGCTGCGGATCTGAGCATTTATATCAAGGACGCCCACGCCGGCGACCTCGAGCTGATCGGTGGCGAACACGACTGGTCCTACATCCTGAGCGAACTGACCTTGGTGCATCGCGACCAGGAGATCGGCCAAGCAGTGTACTTGTTCGGTGCGGTCTGTGTGGTGGCGGCGCTGCTGCTCGGGATACTCTGGCTTCCGAAGAAGGCTGCGGCGACCTCACGGTGAAGATCCCGTCCGGAGTGCAGCGCGACGACAATGCCCTACCGGAGCAGGCCCGGCGCCCCCAAATTGGGGCGTCCCCCTTTCCATCCCTGTCCCACGCGAGGTCCCGATGACACTCCTCCGTCGTTCCCGTTCGGATCGGATCATCGCCGGGGTCTGTGGCGGCCTGGCGAAGTATTTCGACAAGGACCCCACTTTGGTGCGGGTCCTGTACGTGCTGGTGTCGATCCTCTCCGCCGCGTTCCCCGGTGCTCTGGTGTACGTCATTCTCTGGATCGTTGTTCCCGAAGAGTGAGCGAGGTCGACCGATGCCCCCCGCACCCCATCCCCTCGAGGCCCTGGCCGAGCTGAAGCACGAGTTCGGCGAGCACGGCGGGGTCAACATGTCCATCGAGGCCTCCACCACGTTCACGGTGCTCGAGGCCCACACGATGCCGGACATATTCCACGGGCTGCGCGGGCCGGACGTGGGTGGATGCTATCTCTACGGGCGGCATTTCAACCCGACGGTGTACGCGCTGGGTCGAGCACTTGCTGCGCTCGAAGGGACCGAGGCCGGGTACTGCACCGCCAGCGGGATGAGCGCCATCAGCGCCACCATCCTGCAGCTTTGTGGTCCCGGGGATCATGTGGTGGCGAGCGGCGTCCTGTATGGCGGCACCTGGGCGCTCCTCCGCGACTTCCTTCCGGCCCGCACCGGCCTCAGCACCACGTTCGTCGATGTGACCGACCTTGCAGCCGTGGAACGCGCGTTCACGCCACGCACCCGCGTGCTGTACGTCGAGAGCTTCAGCAATCCGCTCCTCGAAGTGGCCGACATCCCGGCGCTCGCGGCACTGGCCCATCGGAAGGGGGCCCAGCTGGTCGTGGACAATACCTTCACCCCGCTCGTGATACGCCCTGCCGTCCACGGCGCCGACGTGGTGGTGCACTCGATGACCAAGTTCCTGAGCGGCGCCTCGGACATCATCGCCGGAGCGGTCTGTGCATCGAAGGAGTTCATCGCCAAACTGATGGACGTGAACCACGGCGCTCTGATGATCTTGGGGCCCACGATGGACCCGCGGGTAGCCTTCGATCTCTCCCTCCGCCTGCCCCACCTGGGGATCCGGATGCAGGAGCACGGACGCCGCGCGCAGCTGTTCGCCGAACGGTGTGAGGCACGCCGGCTCGCGGTGCGCTACCCCGGCCTGCCGAGCCATCCGCAGCACGCGGTGGCACAGCGGCTTGCGCATCCGGAGTTCGGCTTTGGGGGGGTCTTCGCCCTCGACCTCGGCACCACGGAGCGGGCCTTCGCCTTCATCGAGCGGCTGCAGAACGAGCAGAATTTCGGCTGGATCGCGGTGAGCCTGGGCTATTTCGACACCCTGATGTCGGTCTCCGCCAGCAGCACGTCGAGCGAGATCCCCGAGGAGGACCAGCGGCAGGCCGGCCTTTCACCTGGCCTGGTCCGCATCTCGATCGGCTACACCGGCACCCTCGACCAGCGCTGGCGCCAGTTCGAGGCCGCCCTCACCGCCATGGGCCTCTGATGACCCTGACCACCCTCGACTGGCTCATCGTCCTGGTCTCGATCGGGATCTCCTTCGTCCCCGCGGTGCTCCTCGCCCGGCGGGCCGGATCGAGCACCGCCGAGTTCTTCACCTCGGGACGCGCCGCCCCCTGGTGGCTCGTCGGCGTGTCGATGGTGGCCACGACCTTCAGCACCGACACCCCCAACCTCGTCACCAACATCGTCCGGGAGCAGGGAGTGGCGGGGAACTGGGTCTGGTGGGCCTTCCTCCTCACCGGGATGGCCACGGTCTTCTTCTACGCCCGACTCTGGCGCCGGAGCGGGGTCCTCACCGACCTGGAGTTCTACGAACTGCGCTACAGCGGCCGGCAGGCCTCCCTCGTCCGCGGATTCCGCGCCGTCTACCTCGGCTTCTTCTTCAACTGCTTCATCATGGCGACGGTGAACCTCGCCGCCATCAAGATCGCCAACGTGGTGCTCGGCTGGCCCCCGGTCCAGACCCTGATCATCTGCTCGGTCCTGAACATCTTCTTCGCCGCCACCAGCGGGCTCTGGGGCGTGCTGGTCACCGACTTCATCCAGTTCGGCATCGCGATGACCGGGTCGTTCGCCATGGCCTGGTTCGCCCTGCAGCAACCGGAGGTCGGCGGGATGGAAGGGATCATGACACGGATCCCGGCCTCGACCCTGCATCTGCTCCCCGACTTCGGCAACTGGGGCCTCACCCTCTCTGTGCTCGTCATCCCGCTCACGGTGCAGTGGTGGTCGGTCTGGTATCCCGGCGCCGAGCCGGGGGGCGGGAGCTACATCGCGCAGCGGATGCTCGCGTCGAAGACCGAGAAGGACGCGCTCGGCGGCACCCTCCTCTTCAACGCGGCCCACTACGCCCTCCGCCCGTGGCCCTGGATCATCGTGGCGCTCGCCTCGATGCTGGTCTATCCCACTGTCGGCGACATCGCCCGGACCTTCCCCAACGTCGACCCTTCCCTGCTCGGGAACGACCTCGCCTACCCGGCGATGTTCCGTTTCCTCCCGGTCGGTTGGCTGGGGCTGATGGTGGCCGGCCTCCTCGCGGCCTACGTCTCCACCCTCTCGACCCACCTCAACTGGGGCGGGAGCTACCTGGTGCATGACCTCTACCGGCGCTTCCTCAAGCCCGGCGCCCCCGACAAGCACTATGTGCTGGTCGGCAGACTCACCACGGTGCTATTGATGGTGGCGGCGGCCTTCCTGACACTGGTGCTCGATACCGCCAAGGCGAGCTTCGACCTCCTGCTCTCCATCGGCGCCGGGACGGGGCTCCTGTATCTGCTCCGCTGGTTCTGGTGGCGCATCAATGCCTGGGCCGAGATCGCCGCGATGGTGAGCTCGTTCTGTGTGGCGGTCGCTTTCTTCGTGGCGGGCAAGCTGGGGCATGCGGTACCGGGCCACGTGTCGCTCCTCGCCACCATCGGCGTGACGACGGTGGCGTGGGTGACCACGACGCTTCTCACCGCGCCGACCGACCGCGCGACCCTGGTCAACTTCTACAGGCTGGTCCGCCCGGCCGGCGCCGGGTGGGGCTCCGTCGCCGCCGAGTCGGGGGTCGGCTCCTCCCCCGACTCGATCCCGCAGCAGCTCCTCGGGTGGGTCCTCGGCGTCGCCTGCGTGTACGGGGCGCTCTTCGGCGCCGGGAGCTTCCTGTTCGGCCAGATGGCACAGGGCTGGGTCTGGACGGCAGTATTCGGGGTGAGCGGGATCGGACTGATCAGGATCGTGCCGAGGATGTGGAAGTGACAGCGTGAGCGGTAAGCGGTGAACGGTGAGCGGTGAGCGGTGAGCGGGCCGACCAGCAGGGATCTCCCCGGTCGGCCCGCTCATCTGTTGCGGATCTCACCGTGAGTCTCCCCTCTCCCGACAGGGAGAGGGGGTCAGGGGGTGAGGTCACTCCACGACTATCAACCACCCCTTCCCCGGCGCCACCGGGATCGCGTCGCCGAGGCGGAAGGTCCGCGCCTCCTGGAACCGGTCGATCGCCGGCGCCCAGAGCGAGGCGCGGGCGGGGAGGATGCCGAGGGCGGGCCAATCGATCCGGAGACGGAGGTCGACCGTATCCGGCGCCCAGCTCGCGATGGCGATGAGGGTCTTTCCGTTCTTCACGTAGGCGGTGGCGAGGATATCGTCGCGTCCCGTCTTGACCGGGGAAGAGGGATCCCACCACCCGCGCATCTGCGCCTCACTCAGACCGAACTGATCCCACATCCGCCAGAGTGGACGCGGGTCGCCGGCCCAGGGAAGCCGCGCCGTCATCCCGAAGAGCATCCCGCGCCACGGGTTGCCGCCGTCCTGCAGCATCTCTCCCATCAGGCCGTACGGTATGCCGCTCAGCTCCACCAGCCAGTAATCGGGGGGTGAGTCGTAGTCGAAGTATTCCCCGAACCAGAGCCGGTCGATGTACGGGAAGTGCTCGAGATAGAGGTTGGCGCTCGAGGCGAAGCCGTCGCTGCGGTTGTACTGATTGGCGGAGTGCAGATCGATCATCGGGGCCGGGCGTCCGTGGGCCAGTACCCGCCGCATCCTCTGCATGGTGGTCCGGTCGAACGCCACGTCATCGAGATAGAGCCCGTCGATCTGCTCGTGGCGCACCAACCAGTCGAGTCCCTCGACGTAGTGATTGTGCCAGCGCGAGATCCCGCTCGTGACGAGCGCGATGTCGCGGAGTTCGGGCACCACCCATCCGGTGATGTAGTCCCCACCCACGTGCTCCTGCAGCCAGGAGTGCCCGCCCCCCGGCCCCGCCGCGAACACCTCGTGCCCGAACGACCGGAGCGCCCAGAACTCGGGTGCCCGGTTGGTGAGCTCGCGCACCGTGTAATAGATCTTGAACCGGATCCCCATCTCATGCGCGCTGTCGGCATACGAGCGCATCTCGGCGGGACGGAAGAAGGGGTAGTTGATGTACGGGTTGATCGCGGTGGCGTGATGGACGTTCACCACGTTGGCCCCCGCCTCGCGGATCTCGGAGACCGGGCGGTAGGCGTGGAAGAAACGGGTGGAGAACTGCGCCCTGGGATCGATGGTGTGGAACGGGGTGAGCAGGAGCCGGAAATCGAACCAGACCGTGTCGCCCGGTACCAGCGTCCGCGCCCCGCCGAAGCAGCGCAGCGAATATTCCGCGGTGTCCTCATAGACCTGCGCGCTGCACCCGCCGGCGCCGTCGTTCTGCCAGCTCCGCGGCATCACCAGCGGCTTGAGCTGGTAGAAGTTGGTGTTGAGCGGACGGTCGTACCGGTCGTCGAAGAGGGTGAGCTGAGCCCCCGCGTTCACGTCGCCGATCCAGACGGCATCCTGATTTCGGTGCTGGTCCCATCGCCAGTCGTAAGCAGCCGGCGCGAGGCCTCCCGGGCGGCCGAGCCCCATCCAATACTTGGCGATATCGGCGCGGAACGGGACCACGAGGGCGACATCATCGACCGGGGTGGTGTCGCTTACGGTGAGCGCCACCCGATACTCGAGCGTGCCATCGAATTCGAGCGCCCCGTGGATCGACGCGGTGACCGCTCCGGCGGTGCTGCGCGCCTCCCACGCGGCGATCCCCGGTCGATTGCGCGTCATTGTCGTCGGGCCAGGGACCCACGCGAGCGCTTCACCATCGGTGCCCACGACCTCGAGCCGCACAGGAGCGCGCAGCATCGGGCGCGCGAGGGCGGCCATCGAGGTCATCCCCGGTCCGAACCGGCTCGCGAACTGGGCGGGGAGACCACCTGGGGCAAGGTCGACGGTGCGGCCGAGGATCTCGAGGTGGGTCCCGGTCACCGTCACCGGCGTGTACGGCGGCACCACCGACGAATCGAGCGCGAGAGTACTGTTGAGCCACCGGAGCCGACTCAGGCGCCACGGCTCGTTGTCCCCGTGCTCGGCGATGACGCTGTCCTTCACCGTAAGGGTGACGGGGATCGTGGTCGTGACCCCTCCCGCCGTCGTCACCGTCGCGACGCCTTGCCACACTCCCGCCGTGGCGGTCTCAGGGATGCTCACACCTGCCCAGAGCGGTTGGATATTCCCCTCAGCCACCGCCAGCCGACGCACGAAGCGCCGCCCCTGCCAGTCGATGCCCCCGGTGTTGAACGAGCTGAAACTGTCCGCCGGTATCGCCGCGCCGTTCGGCCCGCTCAGCGCCGTGAACGTGAGTTGCACACTGTCGAGCGCGCGAAGAGCCCACACCCCGATCTGGAACGAATAAAACTCCCCCTTGAGGGCTTCTCCGACCACCGCCCTTCCCGCCACCCCCGGCGCGGTCCAGACCTGGGGAAGCTCCTGTGTCATGATGATGGGCCGAGTCCGGTCCTCGGCGAAGAGCACCAACGGCGCCCCGCGAGCCCGCGCCAGGAGGGCCATGGTCTCGGCATCGGTGGCGATGACCTCCATCGGCCAGCGGATCGACATCGAGTCGACCGCTTCGATCGCCAGGACCGTGGCCGCCGGGAGCTGTCGCCACTGCCCTGCCGCGAGATCCGCGGGGGTGAGCTTCTGTTGCGCCGACCATCGGCTATTGGCAGTGGTATCGACCGGACGGTAGGTGATACGGGGATAGTTCGACCGGACGCTCCCACGGTAGGGGAGATAGTAGACGAAATACTCCCCCGCCCCCGCGGTGGGCTCGAAGGCGAGGGTCCCGCGTTCCCGGTCCACCTCGATCGGGATCGCGTTGGTGACGCGACGCCCCGAGCTCGTGGTGATGATGATCTGCCTGGCGGCCGGCTGGGTATCGCGCCGGCGCCAGGGGATCGTCACCTGCACCGCCTTCGCGGGGGCCGTCACCCGCAGCACCGCGCGGTGATTGCCGAGCGAATCGGCGTCCCACCGGCCGAGGCGGTACGGGACGTCCTGGGCGGCGAGGGCCGACGGGACGAGCAGTAGGGCGAACAACAGTCGCTTGGTCATTGGTGGCTCGGGTTGTTCACCACGGAGGACACGGAGTCACACGGAGAGTCACGGAGGAAGATGTATGTGGTCTCACGAGGAGCTCCATGCAGGTACCCCATCGATCGCCGTTCTCCGTGTATCTCCGTGTGACTCCGTGTTCTCCGTGGTGAATAAGTTCAGCTTGCCGCAATGATCTCCTCCAGCGCTTCCGACCGCTCCGTCAGATCGATGAGGAGCGCGAGCTGCGCCTGGGCTCGATGAAGATTGTGGTCCGGTCGCGACACAGGATAGTAGTGGTCGCCTTCGAGATGGTCGGTGAGGAATCTGACCGCCTGCTCAAAGGTCAGGATCCTCCCTGCCGTGAGAGTGAGCTCCCGCTCATCGGCGGTGAGCACCCCCTCGGCGCCAGCGAACCATCCCTCGATCAGGGCGGCAAAGTACTCTGGGCGCACCTGCATCGTGCGGGCATCGGGCCCATCCTCCTCGGCGGAGCCGACGGTGGTCCGGATCAGGTCGCCGACGTCGTGCAGGGCCGATCCCGGCATCACCGTATCCAGGTCGATCACCGCGAGGGAGCGCCCCGTGGTGTCGTCGAAGAGCAGATTCGCGATCTTGGCATCGTTGTGCGCCGGTCGCGTCGGGATCCCGCCCGCCGCCATCAGGGGAGAGAGCACGTGGGCCAGGGCCCTGAATTCATCCACCACTTCGAGTTCCGCGGCCACCGACGCCGCTCGACCCACGGGGTCACGCTCGGCCGTCCGCTCGAGTGCCTCCAACCGTCCGCCGGTATGATGGAAGCCCGGGATCGTCATTGCGAGCGGGGCGGTGAACCCCTCCATCAGCCGGGTGTATTCCCCGAAGGCTCGACCCGCCTCCCGCGCGTCGGCAGGGCTGGCGGCGCGAAGCTTGGTCTCGGTGTGCGCGATGTACCCGGTGCACCGCCACGCCCCACCCGCGTCATCTTCGGTCCATGACCGCCCGTCGCGCGCCGGCACCAAGGCCAAGGCCCGACGCTGGGGTTCGGAGAGGCCGAGGCTGGTGGTGCACCGACCCAGATGCTCCACCACCGCGGAGAAGTTCCGCATCACGGCATCCACGTCGCGGAACACGTTGCGGTTGAGCCGCTGGAGCACCCAGCGCGTCGTCCCCGCCTCGACCAACCAGGTCTCGTGGATCAACCCACCGGACAGGGGGCCCAGCACTCGCGGCTGCCCTGGAAGCGGGAAGCGCAGCGCCGCACGCGCCGCACGGTCGGGGGAACTCAGCTCCACAACCGTCCGGGATACACCCCCGCGCGCACCAGTGCCAGGATCGCCTTCTCCACGCGGGGCCGGTCGGCGGGATAGGTCATCCCGAACCAGGGACTGCCGGCATCGAGCACCCGTACTCGCGCGGTCCCGCGCGTGAGCGACTCCTGCACCGCGGCCGGAAGCAGGAATTCGCGCTTGGCGTCGGCGTGGGGAAGGAAGCGCACAAAACCGTCGCGCAGGATCGGGAAGATCGACGGTAGGAAGGCCCAGAGGTTCATTGAGACGAGGGCATCGGGCGCGAGGGTCACGTGGCCGGCGCCACCACGGCCCACCAGCGACCCACCGGCCGTCGGCGCGATGTCGTGGATCTCCTCGATCCCCTCGAGCCACCCCTCCCCGCTCACTCGGCACGCCCCGCGGTTCACCGCGCCATGCTCGGAGAGGGTGTCGCGGAGGCGATACCCGACGAGTGCGTAGATGGCCACACCCTCGGCAGGAGCTGTCCGCAGGAACTCCGCCGAGGCGGCGAACGCGGGTGCTCCATAGAAGTCGTCGGCATTGGCGACCACGAAGGGGCCGTCGATGGCTCGCTCAGCGGCGAGCACTGCTTGCCCCGTGCCCCACGGCTTCTCACGGTCGGGAGGGAGCACGACTCCCCGGGGGAGGTCGTCGAGCCGCTGGTGCGCAGTCGCCACCTCGAGCTGGCCGGCGTAGCGTGGCAGGATCGTGGTCCGGAACGCCTCTTCAAGATCGGCCCGGATGACGAAGACGACCTTTCGGAACCCGGCACGCAGCGCGTCATAGATGGAATAGTCCATCAGCGTCGCGCCTCCCGGCCCTACCGTCTCGAGCTGCTTGACGCCGCCATAGCGGCTCCCCATTCCAGCGGCCAGGAGAACGAGGGTGGGCGGAACGCGAGGACCGGGTGTCACAGGTTGAATCTATCGCTCAGCGCGGCTCGAGTGTCAGGCCGAGCGCGACCTTTCGCACGCCGGGCCACCGCTGCCACACCCCTGCCGAGTCGCGCACCGCGAGCTGGGCCGAGACCCCGCCGTCCAGCGACACGGCGCGATCGCAGCCGAGGGCGCCCATCAGCGCCGCCATCTCGGGGACCGTGAGGCCGAAGGGGAGGAAGGAGAACGCCCCACCCACGCCCTCGAACCGGGTGAGTGCCACGATCCAGCGCCCGTCGCGCAGGTGCCCGAGCGCCAGCCGGCCGTCGCGATGGGTGAGGTTGATCGCGGCGGTGCCGGGGCGGATCATTGCCGGCAAGGTCCCGTCGTCACGCAGCAATTCGGGGTAGCTCTGGAACGCGAGACTCACGCCGCGTCGTGCACGCCGGATCTGAAGGCTTTCGGCCGGGATCAGTGCCAGCCCTCCCACGCTGTCGACCACGAACGCGGGGGCGATCGCTCCGGTCCCGACGGTGCCCCACTGCTGGCCCTCGATCACCGTCCAGCCGAACGGAGCTCCGGCATTGAACATCCCTGCGTTCATCGCCAGGATCGCGGAGGGGGGCGCGGAGTCGATCGTCCACGCCTTCCGGTCGCCGGCGGCCATCCCCCAATGCAGCTTCCACTCCACCTCGGCAGGATCGATCCGCACCAGCACCACGCCCACCCGCCACGCCTCGCCTGGGCCGGAGAGCCGGAGGCGGCCCACCTCCATACCCTGCGCGGCCCGTATCCAGGTGACCGCATCGGCCACGAGGGGGAGGGGGCGCCCCCAGCGCTCGGGGGCCGTGGCGGTGGAATACCACCGCTGCCATTTGCCACCGGTGTACACCGCAAGGGCGCCATCCTCGCGTGGGAGGAAGGCGCCCAGGACCACGACGAGCGCGGCGGTGCCGCGGAGCATCAATGGTCGGCGAGGAACTGCTGGTACGGCTGCAGTGCCGCGCGCCGGGCGTGGAGCACCCGCACCTCGCCGGCGCTGAAGGCCCACCCCTGTCCTCGCGCCGTCTGGGCCTCGTCGGTCACCAGGTAGCCCAGCACCCGCTCCTGCATCAGAGTGTACTGCTCGGGGGTCATCCCCGCGGCGCCAGCTCCCAGCACTCGGAGTGAGTCGGCGAGGGGGAGGCTCGGTTCCGGCAGGAAACGGGGCGGCGCCGCCATCGGTGTGGCCGATGGCCCCGGTCCACACTTCCCACCCGGCTTGAGTGCTTCCGCCTGTGCCAATGCGATCTGCGGTCCGTTGACCATCATCGCCTGCATCACCGAATCCTGCAGTCGTTGCACCGTGGCCCCGTCACGCCGGTCCTCCGCGGCCTGGATCCGGGCATCCAGGCGCCGTTGCGCGGCCGTGTCGATCCCCATCACCTGCATCAGGCACCCCTGCCACCGCGTCGACGCGTCCCCCTGGCGACGCATCGCCACTTCGGCCGCGGCCCGGTCATCGGCGTTCTTCTTGTACCCCGCCTCGAGGGCCGGGCGCCGGTCCTGTTCGAGCTTGAGCCCCTTGAGGAGTGCCGTGACCCGCGCGTCGTCGATCTCGATCACCCGGTCGTCGTACTCCGGGGCGCGGGGCCCGCCAGCGGCGGCGGTCGCGCGATTGAGCGGATTCGGGACCTTGGGCTTCGGAAGGCGGAATTGCGCCTCCGCGGGAGCCACGATCAGGACGAGGGCCAGGAGGAGTGGGATGCGCACGGGAGCTCCACGACATTCGGGGGAAGGAGAGAAGGTACGTCCTCGCCGCGCCGAGGGGGAGGTGTAGATTGGACGGAGTCTATGCAGCCTACGACACTCCTCCTCCGGGCCCTCGAATTCGCGGCCGCGAAGCACCGTGACCAGCGCCGGAAGGGGCGCGGCGCCTCTCCCTATATCAATCATCCCATCGAGGTCGCCCGGGCCCTTGCCGACATCGGTGGCGTCACCGATTCCGAGATCCTGGCCGCGGCCATCCTGCACGACACGGTGGAGGACACCCAGACCTCGCCGGCGGAGCTTGAGGACAAGTTCGGCACTCGGATCCGTTCGCTGGTCGAGGAAGTGACCGACGACAAGAAGCTCTCCAAGGCGGAGCAGCGTCGACTCCAGATCGTCCATGCCCCCACGCTTTCCCCCGGCGCCCGCCTCATCAAGCTCGGCGACAAACTCTGCAACGTGCACGATGTGATCCACGATCCGCCGCCAAGCTGGGACCCCAATCGCCGGCGTGAGTATCTCGCCTGGGCATCCGAGGTGGTCTCCCAGATCCGTGGCACGAATGCGGCGCTCGAGCAGACGTTCGAGAAGGTATTGGCGGAGGGATTGGCGGTGTTGGGTGGATGAGGGGGTAGGAAGGTAGGAAGGTAGGAAGGTAGGAAGGTAGGAAGGTAGGAAGAGAGGAAGGTAGGAGGCGTCGCCGCTCACTATCGACCAACGACGAACGACCGAGGAGGGAGAGTGACTGCGAACTTAGCGCAGCACGCAGCACGCAGCACGCGGAACGTCCGATGAATATCGGCGGCGCCCGCGTTGTCATCACCGGCGGGGCTCGAGGCCTGGGCCTCGCCCTCGCCAAGGCGTTCCTCGCCAAGGGGGCACGCGTCGTCCTCCTGGACCGCGATGAGGCCGAGCTCGACAAGATCGTCGCCACCCTCGGTCCCACGGTCGTCGGGCACCGGCTCGATGTCACCGATCCCGCCGCCGTCACTACCCTCCGTGATGAGATCCTGGCCGACGGCCCCGTCGATGTGCTGGTCAACAACGCCGGCGTGGTCTTCGGCGGCGCTTTCGCCGACGTCCCGGTCGCCAGGCACCTCACCACCTTCTCGGTGAACGTCGGTGGCCTCATCGCGCTCACCCACGCTTTCCTCCCCCACCTCGAGTCCCGCCCCCGCGCCGCTATCCTGAACATCTCCAGCGCCTCGGCCTTCGTCGCGCTCCCCCACGGATCGACGTACGCCGCATCCAAGACGGCGGTGCTCGCCTTCTCCGAATCGCTGAACGAAGAGCTCCGCGAGCGCGGCAAGCGCCACGTCACAGTCTCGGCGCTCTGCCCCAACTTCATCGCGACCGGGATGTTCGAAGGGGCCAAGTCGGCTGCAGGAACGTGGATGCTCACCCCTGAAGGGGTCGCGGAGACGGGAGTGCAGATGGTCGAGCGCGGCACCGCGCGGAAAGTCCTTCCCTGGACCGCGGCGGTCCTTCTCACCGGCTTCGGCTGGCTTCCGCGCCCGGTCTTCCACGCGGTATCACGACTCTTCGGGGTCTCGAAGTCGATGGCGAGATGGCGCGGCCACTGATCTCCCTCACCGAGCCGAAGTCCGGCGACGAGCGCACCGCCACCCTCCGCCACTTCACCTGGCTGATGGACGACGCAGTCCGCTTCCCCCTCGGCATCCGCGCCGGCCTCGATGCCCTCATCGGCTTGGTCCCCGGACTCGGCGACCTGGTCGGTGGCGCGGCCGCGGTCTACGGACTCGGCGTCGCCTGGACCCTCGGCGCCCCTCCGGTCGTGCTCGCGCGCATGGTGCTCAATGCCTCGATCGACGCCCTGGTCGGGAGCATCCCGATCCTCGGTGACATCTTCGACGTCGGCTTCGCCAGCCACCGAAGGAATCTCGCGATCCTCGAGCATTGGCTGGCCCGGCCCGAGCACGCCGCGCGCCGGAGCAAGTGGATCCTTGTCGCCGCGGTGGCATCATTGGTGCTCATATTGGCGGTGGCGTTCGCGCTGGCGGTGTGGCTGGTCGTATGGCTGTTCAGATCGCTGATGAGGTAGATCGACGCCCCCACATACTGTCATCCCGAGCGGAGCGAGGGATCTAGCCGGCCTCGACCGGGGCTGGTACACAAGCTCCCAACGATGGCTGGTAGATCCCTCGCTCTTCCTTCGCTTTGCTCAGGACGAGGCTCGGGATGACCGGCATGGGCACTGTCCAAGTGGTAGTTCAGCGCATCAGCTTCCCCACCTCCACTTTCGCCGCCACCACCAGCTCACCGCTTACCGCTCACCTCTTTCCAGGATTCGCCATGAGCATAGTGAAGGAATTCAAGGAGTTCGCTCTGCGTGGCAACATGGTCGACCTCGCCGTCGGCATCGTCATCGGCGGCGCTTTCAGCGGGCTGGTCAAGAGCCTGGTCGACGATGTAATGATGCCCCCGCTCGGACTCCTGATCGGCGGCGTGGACTTCTCGAACATCGGCTTCACACTTCGGGCCGCCACCGTCGATGCTCCCGCCGTCGTGCTCCGCATCGGTGCCTTCGTCAACACCTTGCTCACCTTCACCATCATGGCGTTCGCGGTCTTTATCGTGGTCCGGGCGATGAATCACCTGGCGACGCGGACGGGGGTGGTCCCGAAAGCGTAGCGCCCCCTCCCCTTGCCCCTCCCCCTGCCGGGGGAGGGGAACTCGACGCCAGAGCTCCCCCTCTCCGTTTTGCGGTGCGGCTGTCATCCCGAGCCGTGTAGCTGCCATCCCGAGCAGAACCATTGTCATCCCGAGCGGAGCGAGGGATCTACTGTACGATGACCGGTCCCGGCGCACGGGCTTCGGCCTTCGCGGGCTGGATCCCTTGCTCTTCCTTCGCTTTGCTCAGGACGACGCTCGGGATGACACCCCTATTAGCTTATCTCCCATGCTCCGCTACGAAGTCACCGTCACCGTTCGAGAGGACCTCCGCAAGCGTTTCGAGGAGTACTTCACTTCGAAGCACATCCCCGAGATCCTCGCCACCGGCTGCTTCCTCGATATCCGGTTCGACCGGAGTGACGCCGGCGGGTATCGCACAGTCTACCACGCCGCCACCCGCGCCGACCTCGACCGCTACCTGACCGAGCACACCGCGCGATTCCGAGCCGACTTCCTGGCACACTTCCCCGAAGGGGTCACGCCGGCGCGCGAGAACTGGACCGAGCTCCGGTACTGGATGGCGTGAGTCTGTCAGTGTGCTGGGTTCATCGGGAACAGGAACCCTGGATTCCCAGGAACCCAGGATGAACTGATATTCTGCCGAAGCGACCGGATCGTCGCCGGAGACCCCCAAGGTCTTTTCTCCTGGGTTCTTGGGCATCCTGGGTTCCTGCTCCGCAGTTGCCATCCTTTACAGAGATCCGGCCATGAGCAACCAATTCCGCGGCGCCTACACCATCAAGTACTGCACTCCTGATCTCGCTGCCGGCAAAGCGTTCTACATCAAGGCGACAGGTGTGCAGCCCTACTTCGACGAACCCTTCTACGTCGGCTTCAACATCAACGGCTATGAACTCGGCCTCGATCCCGACACCAGCGTGAGCGGCGCCGGCCCCGGCGGCACCGTAGCCTATTGGGGGGTCGAAAAGATCGAGCCGGCGTTCGCACACTTGAAGAAGATCGGTGCAACCGTCGTCGACGAGATGAAAGAAGTCGGTGAAGGGATCAAGGTCGCGACCTTTTCCGACCCTTGGGGGAACCTCATCGGGATCATCGAGAACCGGCATTTCGGCCTGAAATAGCGCTGTCGAATTTTTTGACACCCGCCCCGGAGAGGCATCTGTTCTCCCGGGCGCTGCTGTTGTGTAAAGAATTACACATCAATGACTTAGGGCGCAGTTCTGCTCCCAATGGGCGATTGCCGGTACCCTATCAACCTTGATAGGTTCGATTTCGATACAGTTGTCGTTCACCCTATGGAAGTTGCAGCTTGTTCATCCCCCTGAGTGCGTCCCTGTCACAGGAGCTGTTTATGGCCTTCCCGCCCAAGAAAGACCACCGGATCCCGCTGGCCCAGGCTGTCGCAATGACGAAGGCCCACCGCGCGAATACCGCGAAGGGCGACCCGAATGCCGGGATGTGGCCACGGGACGTCTTCGAGACGCTTTTGGCCCAGCCCGGCGCCGCGGGGATCCGCATTTATCATGGCCGCGGCACCGACGGCGCCAAGCACATGGTGATGGTCGCGGTCGATGCCACCGGTGACGACATGACCTCGGCCACGATTATGGAACAGGAGTTCCCCTGCCCGCCGCTCTGCCCCGTCAATAGCCCTCTCGCGAGCTGATCACCGCCGTCTGCGATGAAGATCCCATGGATCATTAGCACCGCAGCCTGGGTGCAGGCGCTGCCGGCGGTCGCCGTGATCGTGCGGCGCAACCTCTCTCGGCCAGTCCTCTGGATCGCGGCAGGAGCACTCGTCACGGTGGTCGGTGATCTCATCTCACTCGTCGTCGCACGGGAGACCGGGAACAATCATTGGGTGACTTACACCGTCACCCCGCTCACTGGCGGTGCCTATCTCCTCGGGCTCGCGGAGTGGCAGCCCAGCTACCTCGAGCGCCTCACACTGCGACTAAGCGTCCTCCCCTTCGCGGCGGCGTACCTCGCGCTGGTCTTCTTCGTCGAGGATATGACGACATTCAGTGAATTCTCGGGACCGTTCTTCGCTCTCGTTATCCTCGGCGCGGCACTCTGGACCCTCCTCCGGCGCGCTTTTCAGCCCTCGATTAATTCGATCACCCGTGCCGATTGGTTCTGGGTCGCTTTTGGCTTGGCACTCTATGGCGCCACCACCGC
>JBDSIR010000041.1:0-4973 GCA_039917855.1 Gemmatimonadales bacterium
TCGGTCTTCTCCGGCGGGGCCGCCGCCGATGACGATGAGGTCGAACGGTTGGGGTGTAGTCATTGAGATCGCAGCGAGGAGTTGAGCCCCGTGAACCTCTCGCGAAAGCGCGGTAGCGCGAAGTCCCGCGAAAGGAGACTTGGTGGTCCTGAGGTCAGACCGTCGGTATAGACCCACCAAGTTGTTCTTTCGCGAATCTTCGCGCTTTCGCGGTTTCGCGCGAGGTTGGCGGAGCTCAGCGACACGGGTGGGATCTACCCGTTACAGATCGGTCTTCTCCGGCCGGGCCGCCGCCGAGCATGATAAGATCGCACTGCTGGGGTGTGGTCATTGAGATCGCAGCGAGGAGTTGAGCTCCGTGAACCTCTCGCGAAAGCGCGAGATCGCGATATTCCGCGAAAGAAGTACTTGGTGGGTCTGTGGCAGCGGTCTCACCTTGGGACCACAATCGCTCTTTTCGCGAATCTTCGCGCTTTCGCGCTTTCGCGACGGGTTGGCAGAGCTCAGCGACACGGGTGGGATCTACCCGTCACAGATCGGTCTTCTCCGGCGGGGCCGCCGCCGATGACGATGAGGTCGAACGGTTGGGGTGTAGTCATTGAGATCGCAGCGAGGAGTTGAGCTCCGTGAACCTCTCGCGAAAGCGCGGTAGCGCGAAGTCCCGCGAAAGAACGCCTTGGTGGGTCTGTGGCAGCGGTCTCACCTTGGGACCACAATCGCTCTTTTCGCGAATCTTCGCGATCTCGCGGTTTCGCGCGAGGTTGGCGGAGCTCAGCGAGTAGGCGAGGTGCTACCCATTGTAGATAGGCCCGCCGCGCTCGCGATACAGCGCGAACACCGCGCGCGCCTCGTCCTGCAGGAATTCGGGTACCACCTCGACGCCGCGGCGCACGAGGTGGGCGTACGACTCGGCGAAGACCGGCCCCTCGTCGAAGGCCAGCGCCTCGGCGTCCCCCTTGTCGGCGGCGGTGACCAGCCGCTTCACTCCGCTCCACAGTACCGCGCCGAGGCACATCGCGCAGGGGGCGCAGGAAGTGAAGATGTCATGCGCGGGCATCCCCTCGGCGCCGAGGGTCCACGAGTGGAGCCGCGCCTGCGCTTCCATGATCGCCATCACTTCGGCGTGGAGCACGCAGTTGTTGAGCCGGACCACAGAATTGACGCCGGCGGCGACGAGCCGACCGGTGTGCCGTTCGAAGATCACCGCGCCGAACGGCCCCCCGGTGTCGCGGAGCACATTCTCCCGCGCCAGCCGGATCGCGAGCCGCATCCGCGATTCGTCGTCGGCGACGACCATTCCCGCCCGGGCGTACTCGTCGAGCCAATTCGGGTGGGTGATGGTGAGGGGCATACGCAAAGATGGCGGATGGGCGAACGGGCGGATAGGCGGCCCGTCGGTCAGGCGGGCCGCACTATCGGTGGCGATGCTGTTCAAGGCTCCGCCGCTCCCCGAAGAGTGACTCGCCGCGTCGCGGCATGGCCGAGGGCGACGCGTTACCCTCTCGGTGAGATCCAATCAACCAGCACCGCACCGCCCTGTGCTTCCGCGGCATAAAGCCGCGGCTCGGCCTTGTCGCCGAGGGCGACGCGTTCGATCGATACGGCGTGCGCGTTCCGGGTTACCACTCTCGGCATACTGATGCGCATCGTTCGGGATGTTCCATCGCCTCTTCGTCCACATCGCCTGGACCACCCGCGGCCGCGCCCCGCTCATCGACACCACCTTGGCGCGGTTCCTGACCCAGTACTTGAGGCGGGTCGGTACCCAGGAGCGTGCCCATGTCCTCGAGATCGGAATGGTCAACGACCATGTTCACCTGCTCGCCCGCCTCCACCCTTGCACCGTCATTCCACGACTGCTACAGCGAATGAAGGGCGGGAGCGCCGTGCTGGGAGTCACACCGACCCTTGGTCACCCGGGCCTTCGATGGGACAAGGGGTACTCGATCCACTCTGTGAACCCTCGACAATTGCACGCCATCCGCGCCTACATCCGGCGTCAGCCGCAGCACCACCCCGAACGCGCCATTGCGGAGTGGAAGGGGGATACCTGGTCCGAGATGGATCCCATCGAGTTGGAGCCCCCTCCCCCCGACGACTGACCCGCCGCGTCGCGGCATGGCCGAGCCGCGGGTTCACCCCGCGGAGTGATGCGGAGATCCGACCACCCATGCGGATCTCGCCTGCCTAGAGCCGCGGCTCGGCCGTGTCGCCGAGGGCGACGGACTACGCACCGCAGGGCGGCGCTACCCTTCACTCATGCCGGTCCTCCACCAGCACAGTCCATTGGAGATACGCCGCCACTCCCAGGGCCCCGACAAGAAGTGCGACCGCTTCTCCTCCCCCACCCATCGCCAGCGCGACGCCCACGGCAGCGGCACCGAAGGCGAGCTTCTCCTCGCGATGCAGCCCGGTGTCGGCCCGCGCGCGCCGGCGGACCGCCGTCTCCAGGCGTGCGATCATCCCCAACGGGACCTCGGCGGGGCGGCGTAGCCGTTCGATCAGGTCTTGTTCGCGCGAGTCGTCGGTGGTGTCCATAGAAGCTCCTGGTTCAATCGTTCCCGAAGGCGCGCCAACGCCCGCGCCAAACTCACCTTGATCGTCCCTTCGGCCCTCCCGAGCAATCGGGCGCTCTCCGCGGTGGAGTACCCCTCGAGCACCCGCAGGAGGAGCGTTTCCCGCTGCAGGGTAGGAAGCTCGGCGACGGTGCGCCAAAGGAGGGTGCCTTCGTGGATCGACTCCTCCCCCACGACCGGCGCGGCCGTCGGTGCCCCCCAGCGCGCCAGCAAGCGCTCCCGCCGACGGGTGCGCCGCAGATGATCCCGGCCGACGTTGACCGTCACCGCGACCAACCAGGCGCCGAGGGGAGCATCTCGTCCCCGCCGAGAAGCGTGTTGCGCTGCTCGCCACCACACCTCCTGCAGGAGATCTTCGGCGCCCGCGTCGCCGGTCGCGAAGGCCCGGGCCACCGCCAGGAGCCGGGGGGTGTACTCCCGGATCCACTCGCGCAGCTCCCCCTCCTCGACAGCGATCGTCATCCAGCCGCGAGGGAGTCGAGCTGCCTCGTCGCGCGCCATCCGAGCGCCGCCAGGACCATCGCAAGCAGATAGGGCGCGAAGAGCCATGCGATCGAGGCCCGAGGCGAGGAAAGCTCGTAGAGGGCGCCACCCCCCGACCCGTGCAGACCGACGACCGTCACCACGGCGAGGAGCCAGCCGAGTGCCAGGCGAAGCACGCGCTCATCCCGGGGAGAGCGGAAAGTCGCCGCACGGTGGAGCCAAGTGCCGAGCCCGAGGACCAGGCCGCAGACGATCAGCGGGACGAAGAGCCTGCGCGCCTCGGTGTACTTCATCACCGCCGACATCCGGATGATGACCTGGGGATCGGTGATCGGCTGGAAGCCGCCGGATTGCGATGGCGCGGGCGGCCACTGCTGGATGTCCTCGGCCCGCACTCGGCCCATCAGATGCGCGATCGCGCCGCCCAGCGCACTCGTGGAGTCGTTGAACCGCTCGGGGGGGAGCGCCTGACCATACTTCCGGACCTCGATCGCATGCCAAAGGCCGCGACCGGCGAGGTCGTTCACCACAAGGAGCGCAGAGACACCGCCCGCCATCACGATCCCTTGGCGGAACGCCCCCGCACCGATCGGGAGGAGTGCGAGCGCCACGCCTGCCGCGATCGGGAGAGCGAAGAGGACCGCGTGCGGGATGTCGAGGAGGAGCGCCGTCCCGAGTCCGCCGGCCCGCTCCGCGAATTGCGGGTGCGCGGCAAAGGCGTGGTAGGAGGCGATGAGCTGGTACAGGACGATCAACGCGATGGCAAGGAAGAACTGCCGCAGGACGGGTCGCGACATCCGTGCTCCTGAGTGGGTTTCCCAGTGAACGTCACGACTCCCCGCCGAAGTTTACACGAATGGGTGCTACACTTCAGGATGCCCGTCCTCCACCAGCCCGACCAACACCGCTTCACCGTCGCCACGACCGCCGGCGATGCCGAGCTGGTATATCATGCCCGCCCCGACGGCACCTTGGACCTGAGGCACACCTTCGTCCCCCCGAAGGCCCGCGGCGGAAGGATCGCGTCCGATCTGGTCCAGGCGGCGATCGTCCACGCGCGCAGCAACAAGCTCAAGCTCGTCGCCACCTGCACCTACGTGCAGAGCTGGGTGGCCCGTCACCCGGAGGAACAGGAACTCTTCGTGAGCTGATCGGGCGGGCGGATGGGCGGACGGGCGGCGACCGAAGCGGCCCACAGGAGCGCGTAGCGCGACTCGGCCGCGAGGAAGGGGCGGACGGGCCCGCGGGAGGATGGGATGTCATCCCGAGCAGAGCGAGGGATCTACCATGCGAAGACCGGCGCTCGTTCCCACGTGCCGGTCGATGCAGGCTGGGTCCCTCGTTCCACTCGGGACGGTTCCGGTCTCGAACCCTACTTCCGGACCTCCGCGGTGACGCGTTCATGTTGCGCTCGGCTCATCAGCCACGCCCCGGCAAGGCAGATCGCGCCGCCGACGATCGAGAGGAGTTCCACCCGCTCACTCCGCACGAGGACGCCGAGGAGGAGGGCGACGGGCGGGATCAGGAAGGTCGCGGAGGAGGCGCGGGTGGCCCCGAAGCGCCCGGCCGCCGCCGTCATCACGATGAATGCGATGGCGGTGCCCCCTGCGCCGAGCGCGAGAAGCGCGAGGATGGGCACCGGGCTCCAGTGCGCCGCCATGACATCACCCGCGCCCAGCGGAGCGGTGATCAGGATCGCGACCCCCAGCGCCCGCCAGATCACCGGGATCCCGCCGTATTTCTGCTGCAGTGGGCGGGCGAAATTCAGCGCGATGCCATAGGACACGACCGCGGCGAGGATCATCAGCACCCCCTCGACGCTGCTCCTTCCTTCGTCCAGTGCCGGCACCGCGATGAGCACGGCGCCCGCCATTCCCACCGCGAGCCCGATCAGTATCCCGCGAGAGGGAAATC
>JBDSIR010000042.1:0-42139 GCA_039917855.1 Gemmatimonadales bacterium
GCATCGCGACCGGCGCGCCGAGGGTCTCCCCGGCGCGCACGCCGGCCAGCCACTCGATGCGGTCCTGCTCGATCTTCATCCGGGCCCCGCGGCCGTAGCCCTGCATCCGCCGCCCGAGCTGCTCATCCACCTGCTCGGCAGTGACGGGGATCCCGGCCGGCAGCCCCTCCACGAGCGCCACCAGCCCTCGACCGTGCGACTCGCCGGCCGTGAGGAAGCGCAGGCCACCCATCGATCAACTCCTCCCGGAGACACGCGAGCCCGACGCGTCGGTCGGGCTCGGGTGCGCCGCGGAAAGCGGTCCGGTCACTGACCGCTGGCCGCCAGGGCCGGTGAGTCGATGATCCGCGGGGTCACCAGGATGATGAGATCCCGTCGACGCTCGTTGGTGGTGTTGAACGAGAACAGGCGTCCGATCCCCGGGAGGCTCATCAGGATCGGGATGCCGCTCCGGGTGCGGGTGACCTGCGTCAGCGTCAGGCCGCCGATCACGGCGGTCTGCCCGTCGTCCACGAGCAGCTTGTTGATGGCGGTCTGCTTCGAGAAGTTGAACGCCAGGTCGGCAGAGGCCAGGATCTGCAGGGCCGACCGCTCGGTCCGGAGGTCGAGCATCACGTTCCGGTTGTTGGTCACATGGGGCGTGACCGTGAGCCGGATGCCGGTCTCCTTGAAGCTGACGGTGGACGTGGCGCCACCTGCGCCGGCGGTCCCGGCGTCGATGACGCGGACCGGGGTCTCTTCACCGACCAGCAGGTCGGCCTCGGTGTTGTCGAGCGTGGTGATGACCGGCTCGGCCTGGACGTCGGAGAGGTTGACCGTCTGCACCGCCTGCAGGAACGCGGAGAGCGCGTAATTGCCGAAGGTGGTCGTGGCGATGATCGCCAGCGCGGCGTCGGGCATCTGGCCCTTCGAGTTGCCGATGGCCGCCAGCGAACTGCCGCCCAGATCGACCACCTGGTTGCCGGTGCTCCCGGTGCGCCTGATGACGTCGTTGAAGAAGCTTCCCTGGCCGGCGCCCGGGGCGCCGATGTCATACTTGATGCCGAGATTGGCGATGTCCTCGCGGTCGACCAGGATGATCTTCGCCTGGATCGAGACCAGGGGCGTGGGCGCGTCGAGGGCCTGGACGAAATTGACGATGGCGTCGATGCGGCTGCGGGTATCGGTGATGATGAGGCCGTTGGTGGCCGAGTCGGCCACAACGGCGCCGCGGGACCTGGTGACGAGCCCGACGAGGTTCTTGGAGAGCGACGTGACGTTGGCGTAGTTGACGCGCACCAGGCGGGTCTCGAGCGGCTCGAGCGAGTCGAGCGAGGCGAGGGCCCGGGGCGAATCGATCCGGATCACGCCACCCGGCATTTCGAATGCCGACAGCCCCTGGGCGGAGAGGACCGCGCGGAACGCGTCGGTCCACGGCACGTCCTTGAGCTCGGCCGTGACCAGCATCTTCGGGTCGATGCCCGAGCCGAGGATGATCGACTTGCCGCTGTAGGCGGCGAAGCCCGCCGCGACGTCGGCGATGGAGGCCCCGTCCCAGGTCACGGTGATGCGGCGCACGCCTGACTGCACCTGCAGGTCGCCGCCACGCATCACCACTTCCGGGGTGCGGGTCGGGGTCGACCCGCTCCGCGCCGGCGTGGTCCCGGCGGTCGGCGGGTCCATGGCGGAGGGGGCCAGCGACGACCAGGCGAGGAAGGAGCGTTCGGCGCCGAAGCGCACCCGCACCCCGGCCTCGGAGCTCTCGACCGTATACTCCATGCGATCCGCGAGGTCGATCACCACCCGCACGACGTTGGGACCGAACTGGGCATAGCGGATGTTCCGGATCCCGGCCCGCTCGAGCCCATCATAGAGGGCGAGGGTGCCGATGAGCTTGGCGCCGGCGAGATCGAGTACCAGGCGGTCGGGGGAGCGAAGGAGGAAGTCCCTCACCTCCACCGTACCGCGGATGCCAATCATCACTTCGGCCGAACCGGGCGCGGAGGTGATGGCGACGCTGAGCACCTCGCCGTCGCCCGGGACCCAGGCCCGGGCGGGTGACGCGAGTGCGACCAGCGTCGCAAGTGCCACGAGGGCAGGACGCAGACGGTTCATGGTGTATCCTCCGTTGACTTGCGCAGCGACAGGGTCTCCTGCCGCTCAAATCCGAAATCCTGGATGCTGAAGGTCACGTCTCGCTGGGTGATGAGGCTCACCGTGGCCGTTCCGACCCGGTCGCCCACCTTCACCCGCCAGCGGCGGGTACCCTGCTTCTCACGCAGCACGGCGACGCTGTTGCGCGCCGATCGAAGGTCCGCGATCACGGTGACGAGCACCATGTCCGCGATGTCAGGTCCCGCGTTGCCCGAGGAGACCACCGACTGGAACGGATCGCGGCTGGCACCCGAGTAGCTGAAGGTCTCGCGGAGCACTTCGGTCTCGCGCGCGCGGGTCACGGAATCGGCCCGTGCCGAGTCGAGCGCGACGCGCGCGATCGAGTCGGTCCGCTTCCGTTCGCCCACCCGCGCCAGCGAATCCTGCCGCGAGCGCTCGCGGGCCTGGCGCACCGAGTCGGCACGCGCGACCCGCTGCTGCTGGGCGGTCGGCGCCGCCGGCTTGGCGGCCGCGGTCGCCGGCGGCCTGGCCGCAGGGGTCGTCGCCGCGGGAGCAGCAGCCGTGGTGGTCGGGCTGTTCACCGCCGAAGCGACCGCACTGCTTTCGGGCATCACCCCGCACGCCGCGAGGTTCTCCGGCCGTGGCTGACCCTCGACGACCCGCACCCTGAGCTTGGCGCGCCCGGCGGGGGTCCTCATGAGCGCCTTCCGCACCGAGTCGGCGCACGCCGCGTAGCGGATGCGCGCGACCGAGTCGCGCCCGGCCTTCACCTGCTTGAGGCTGTCGCGGCGGGCCTGCAACTCCACCTGCGCCAGCGAATCCTGGGTCGCCTGCCGCTTCGCGGCGCTGCCGCACCCTGCCGTCAGGGTGAGCAGGGCGAGGGCCCAGCCGAGTCGGTTATTGGCCACCGGCGGCACCCTCCGGCTGGGGAAGCTTGACGTATGTGAGCACCGAGAAACCCGCTTGCAGCAGGGAACCTGTGGAGTCGCCGTAGGTGGCGGCCACGTTCGCGGCCGCGATCCTCACCTTGAGGTCGACCGGCACCACGATCCGCGGGAGGGACGCCACGTCGGCGAGGAACTCCCCCACCTGGTCGTAGTGGCCATAGATGACGAGGTCCCAGCGCTGGGTGGTGAACGGCACGGGTCCCGGCGTCACCGCGCCCGGCGAGAACGCCGCCACTTCGACGCCGCGGATCTTGGCCCGCGTGGTGATCGCGTCGAGCAGGTTCGGCACCTCGTTCTGCTCCGGCACCAGCCGCCGCAGGAGGTCGAGGCTCGCGCGATACCCCTCGAGCCGCCGCCGCAGGTCCTCGACGCTCCCGGTGGCCAGCTCCGTCTTGGCGCTGTCGATGCGGGCCTGCAGCGTCGTGACCGAATCCTCCTTGGCCTGGATCACGCCGAACCGGGCGCTCAAGCCCTGCCACCCGGCGAGCTCGAGCCCGGAATAGCCGACGAATCCCACGACGCCCGCGAGGAAGAGGAGGCCCAGGTAGATCTTGCGCTGTTCGTTCATGGGATCACCTCACCGACTGCGCGAGGGGGACGGTCCGGATGTAGGCCGAGTCGGCCTGGATGAAATCGGCCTGGACCTGGAACGAGGTCACCGGACGCTGATTCTCGACCACCGTCTCGGACCGCATCGTCTGCACGTTCTCGATCCAGGGCGAGGCCTCGAGCTGGCGCAGGAACTGGGTGAAGGCCTGATAGTCGACCGTCCGGCCGTTGATCTGGAACTTGAGCTTCGGCATCGTCGAGTCGCCGACGCTCGCCGCCGCGGTCGAGCCGACGATGCTCACATCGGTGAGCCAGGTGTAGGCCGGCAACGTCTTGGACACTTCGTCGAGGACGTGCGGCCAGACGTACCGGCCGCGGTCGACCCCGCGGATCACGCCGATCTGCGACTGCAGCGAGTCGCGGATCCGCTCGGCCTTCCGCTTCTGTTGCATCAGGGTCTCGAAGCGCTTGGCCTCGGCCTGGGTCGTCTCGAGTCGGGCACCGACGTTGGCCAGGTCGCGCGAGGTCGAGCCCCAGGTGTAGAACAGCCAGCCCGCCACGACGATCCACGCCACCACCACGCCGGCCAGCACCGGATCCTTCACCCGGGCGGCGAGCTCCTTGAACTTGGCGGAGATCTGCTTGCCGGCCCCCGAGGGCCTGCGCTTCTGCCCCGGCCGGAGATTGATCGAGATCATCATCGCGGAACGTCCTCCCGGCCCGGCGTCAGGCGGCCGTCCGAAGGGCGAGGCCGATCGGCAGCATCAGCAGCGGCGCGACCTCGTCCATGTTCATGTCGTCGAACACGCCCTCGGCCACGGCGAGGCGGCCCAGCGGGTTCGCCAGTTCGACCGGCACGCGGAGCCGGTCGGAGAGCACCTTGGCGAGCCCCGGGACCCGGGCCCCGCCCCCTACGAGGTACAACCGACGGATCTGGCCGCCGGAGCGGCTCGAGGACTGCAGGAAGGCTGCGGCGCGCTCGATGCCGGTGGCGAGCTCGTCGCCGCGCGACGCCACGAACGGCTCGAGCAGCTCGTTGCGCTCGCCGCCCCGGATCATCTGTTCGGCCTCTTCGACCGAGATGCCCCGCTCACGCTGCAGGTCCTCGCGCAGGCGGCGGGTGCCCAGCGGCATGTCGCGCGTCAGGACGGGGATGCCGTCCTCGAGGATGTTGATGTTGGTGGTCTCGTGCCCGATGTTGACCAGGCCGATGATGCCGGCCAGGTCGTCGGGATGATTCAGCTCGAAGGCGTTGTGGAGGGCGAAGGCGTCGACGTCGATGATCTTGGCATCGAGGCCCGCTTCGTTCAGCAGGCCGATGCGGCCTTCGATGAGCTCGCGCTTGGCGGCCACCAGGAGCACCGTCATCTGGAGCCCTTCGCCGTCGGGATCGAGGATCTGGAAGTCGAGTTCGACGTTCTCCATGTCGAACGGCACGTGCTGCTCCGCTTCCCAGCGGATCACCTCGCGCGCGTCGCCCTCGTTCATCCGGTCCATCGAGATCTTCTTGATGATGACGTCGCGGCCGCCGATGGCGATCACGGCGTCCTTGGTCTTGATGCCGTTGCTGGCGAGCAGCTCGCGCACCGCGTCGGCCACCACCCCGGCGTCGATGACCTCACCCTCGACGATCGCATCGTCGCTGACCGTGGCGAACGCCACCTTGGTCAGCGTGGGCTCGCCGCTGGCGTGGCTGATCACGCACATCTTGATCAGCCCGCTGCCGATGTCGAGACCGACCGTCGTCTTCTTACCGCCGAAGCCGAAGAGCGCCATACCGACCTGACCGTGGAATGGATGAAGGAGACCCTTGGACAGGCTACGCTACAGACCCCCGGACCTTTTGTCAAGCTCCAAAGTGCTTGAGGTCACCCCCGGCAAAGCCTTGTAGGGGTGTCACTTATGCGTCTTGCCGGTCGGTCGTCGACCCTCAAAAGCCCCCCCAGGAGAGGGGCGATGCCCCCCCTTTCTGCCCCTCGTTTCCGGGGTCAAAGTGCCATTATCGGCATTTGTTCGGACTGCAGGGTTTAGCTTGGCCAAGGACCCCCAGCGCACCCCCTTCTACCCCCAAAAAGCCGAAGGGCCGGGATCAAGGATCCCGGCCTTCCAGCACTCCGCCTGACCCTGCGCCCCTGCGCCCGGGCACCCCTGCGTCAGAACTGAATGAACCCCCGGTACGTCGCCGGCGCGGTCACGGCCAGGTTGTTGAGTGCCGTCTTCACGGCACAGCGGGAGTAATTGAGGGTCAGGTTGCCCGACGCCTCGCTGCCGAGGGATTCGAGCTCGGCGTTCTGGGAGATCACACCACCGGTGATGGTCGCGCTGCCGTTCGCCTTGCCGAAGGTCCCGCGCACCAGGACGAGGCCACTGAAAACGCTGCCGGCGTTGAGTTCGATGTTGCCGTTGACGAGCAGCACCCCTTGGCCGACCATATGGAGCCGCACGTCCCCCAGCGAGCTCCCATTCTTCCCGACGTTGAGGTAGACGATGGGGAAGTACGGTTCACACGCATGCGCCGGCGAGTACCGGCCCGGATCGCCCCAATTGAGCGTGTTGCTCCTGGTGCACGTCCCGGTGGTCGCGGGAACGGGGTCGGCGTTCAGCACGGTGCCGTGGGCCGGCGTGAGGGTGATATTCGCCTGACCCGCCAACTGGAAAAAGAGCGTATCCAGGATGGCGCTCATGTTCGTCACCGACGTGTCGCTGGTGGAGACCTCGGGGGTCGCCGCGGTCACGACGTTGCTCTCCTTCTGGATGTCCGAAGTCCCGGAGTTGGTGCGGATCCCGGGTTGCGCGGTCCCCGGCGCATCGCAGTTGGTCCACCCCGGCGGGGTGTGGTCGTTGCCATCGATGACGGCAGAGCCCTTCACTTGCGGCGTGCCGACGACGGTCGCGCCGGCGTTGACCTGGAGCTCGGGCATATACCGCTTGACCAGCATCGCCATCGTGCGGCGCCCCGCCACGACGCCTCCCACCTCGTAGGTGCCGTAGCTCCGGAGCAGGTACATGTAGCGGTTGAGGCGGGTCACCGAGTCCTGGTAGTAGCTGCCGGTGGTGCCGAGCTGGGTCTTGGCCCCCGCGGCGGTCTGGCCGTCGGTGAGGGTGGCGCCGATGGTGAGCACGTTGGGGATGCCCATCTGCAGACCCGCCTGGGCGGCCTCGGTGGCGCGCGCTCCGGACATCGCATTCTCACCGCTGCGGACCTCGATGCGGCCGGTGAAGAAGACGCCGGCCACCAGGGCGCCGATCACCACCAGCGCGAAGATGGCGACGGGCAGGGCGATGCCGCGTTCATTGCGAGGACTGCAAAGCACACGCATGGTAGGCTCCTGGTCAGTTCTGCTTGACGTTGCGCAGGGTGACGACGGTGGTGAGCGTATCCTGGAGGATGGAACGGGCGCTGTTGTCACTGCCCCGGGTGATGCCCTGTTCCCCGATCCCGATGAAGCGGACCTTCAGGCTGCGGAGACTGTTCCGGTTGGCGAGGGTGTTCCCGGTCACCAGCGTTCCGACATCGTTATAGCGGGTGATGGTGATCCCGTTGGTGGTCGCGAGGGGGCCCAGCACCGGCTGCAGCGTGCAGGAGCTGCCACCGGTGCACATCCCCAGCCATTTCTGCCCACCGGTGGCATAGAGCGAAAGTCGGGTGATCTCGAAGGTGCGCACCGGTGCCCCCTTGAGGAATCCGGCCAGTGCGTAGGTGCCGGTCGCGATGCCGGTGCTGCTCAACGTGAAGATGTGGGCCGCGCGGCTGACGCTCGCGAAGGTGCAGGTGCCGGAGGCGACGCTGCTGATCCCGACCGGGGCCCACTTGTCGTCGCTGATCTTGAGCGAGTCGTTCTCGAAGAAGATGAACGCGCTGTCATTAGTCGCCGGGGCCCGGTAGTCGAAGGCGTAGGGCGAGGGCTGCACCTTGATCACGGAGATCGAGGTCGCGCTGGTGATGGTGGCGCAGAGCACGTAGTACCCGCGCATCGCGCGATAGGTGATCGAACTGTCGCTGATGTCCAGGATGTCGGTCTCGCTCGACTGATTGAGCATCCGGAGCTCGTTCGGCACCACCAGCGATCCGACCCGCAGGTTGGACTGGAGCGTGGCCCGCACGGTCTGCGCGGTGGTGATCCGCTGGCTCAGGATGAGCATCCGGGTGAGCACGGTGGCCACCACCGCGAAGATCACCAGGGCGACGAGGATCTCGATCAGCGTGAACCCGCGGCGATCAGGGCGCATCAGATGTCGCACTTGAAGATGGTGGTGAGCGTGTCGGCCAGGTTCTTCCGGTCAGCGGGGTAGCTCAGGTACACCTGGATCTGGCGCTCGAAGAGATTGGCGTTGGCGGTCAGGGCCCCGATGTTCCACTTCACCGTGACCGCCTGCTGGACGTAGCCGGTGGCGTTCGACGCGAGCCCGGTGCACGCCACCAGGTTGTCGTTGGCCTTGAGCCGGAGCGAATCGAGCACCTGCGCCCCCAACTGGGCCGCCTGGGTGACCCGGCGCCCGCGGACGATGAGACGATTGACCGCGGCAGAGGTGCCCATCATCGCCAGGATCCCGACCGTCAGGATCACGATCGCCACCAGCACCTCGACGATGGTGAAGCCGCGTCGGCCCGCCTTCGGCGCGACGGTCTCGATGGTCGTCACTGGACCCTCCCATAGTTCCCGACGGTGACCGTCCTCGTCAGGTTGTTCTTGGTGATCGTGAAGACCGAGCTCTGGGTGTTGTTGAGCGGGATGCCGCGCGGGTCGAAACCGAGCGAGTCGGCGGTGAGGGCGGAGCCGCTCCCCTTGGTCAGCGTGACGGCGACACCGTAGTCGCTGGCGAAGTTCCGGTTGCTCACCACGGTGATCTGGCTGCCGCCCTCGCACGGGGTAGTGAATACCGTCACCGAACTGCTGGTCAGGCGGAGGTAGCCGCACTTTCCCGAGGTCACCGCCGAGCTCTTCGCCACGTTGACGGCGGTCATCATCGCGCTGCGCGCCGTGCGGACGCTCGCGCTGGTGGCCATGCTGGACATCCGCGGGTAGGCGAACGCCAAGACGACCCCCATCAGGACGATCACCAGCAGCAACTCGAACAGCGTGAAGCCGGATCGATCGCGCATCCGCATGGGCCAGCACTCCTTGGTCGGGCGGGAGGAGGAACGGCAACGTCCAGGAGCAAACTCGGTGCCCCGTTCCAAGATGTTGTCCGACAATGACTTGGGAATATGGGTAGAGCTCCACTCGCGCAACGGATTGCGCCCTACCGTGCAAAATACTGCAGTCATGGCCCACCCAGGCCGTACCGCTGCAGCTTGTAGAACAGGGTCCGAAGACTCACCCCCAGGGTGGTCGCGGCCATCCGGCGATTCCCGCTGGCTCGGGTCAACGCCTCCTCGATGACGTTCCGCTCCAACGCCTCGACCTGCGGCTTGAGCTTGACCCCACCGCCCGCAGTCGCGAGCGGGTGGCGCGGATCGCCCAGGAGGAAATCCCCTTCGTCCATCACTCCGGTCGCGGAAAGGACGGCTGCCCGCTCGACCGCATTGCGGAGCTCCCGCACATTCCCCGGCCAGCGCCACTCGAGCAGCTTGGCGAGCGCTGCGGGCGTGAGCTGGAGCGACCGCCCCTGGCGTGCCCCTGCCTGGGCCACGAACTGGGTCGCCAGCGCCGATACATCTTCGGGACGCTCGCGCAACGGCGGGAGGTGGATCCGCAGCACGTTGAGCCGATAGAACAGATCCTCGCGGAAGGTCCCTTCCCGGATCCGTTCCTCCAGCGGTCGCGCCGTGGCGGCGATGAGCCTCACGTCCACCTTGGTCTCCTCCGACGCGCCGACCCGCCGCACGGCCCCCTCCTCCAGCGCGCGCAGGAGCTTGGCCTGCAGCTGCAGCGGGAGCTCGGCGATCTCGTCGAGCAGCAGCGTCCCGCCGTGCGCCTCTTCGAACAAGCCCTTTCGGTCGGCGGTAGCACCGGTGAAGGCCCCGCGCACATGGCCGAACAGCTCCGATTCGAGCAGCTGGTCGGGGATCGCCGCACAGTTGATCGCCACGAAGCGCTCGGCGCTCCGCGGCCCCTGCCGGTGGATCAGGCGGGCCACCACTTCCTTGCCGGTCCCGCTCTCGCCGGTGAGAAGCACCGTCGAGGCGTGGGCCGCCACCCGGAGCGCCACATCGAGCGCCTGACGCATCGCGGTGCTCTCGGCCACGATCCCCGCCCCGCCCGACTCGAGCGACGCGCGGAGTACGGCCACCTCCCGCCGCAGCCCCTCCCGCTCCTCGGCCTTCCGCAGCGTCAGGATGACCTCGGCGGGGCGGAACGGTTTGTGGAGGTAGTCGTACGCCCCTTCGCGCATCGCCTCGACGGCGAGGTCCTCGTTGCCGTGGGCGCTCATCATCACCACCAGCGCGCTCCCCCCCTGCGCCTTGAAGCGCTGGAGGAACTCGCGGCCGTCGAGCTTCGGCATCCGGATGTCGCAGAGGATCACATCGAACGGCTCGGCCAGCGCGCGCGCGAGCCCGCGCTCGGAGTCTCCTTCGGCGGCCACGGCAAAGCCGCTCTCGCCGAGCAGGAGGCCGAGCGATTGCCGGAGCCCGGGATCGTCGTCGACCACGAGGACGCGGGTCACGGGACGCGCGCCGCCCCGGGGAAGAGGGCCTTGAACACCGCCCCACCCTCGCGCGCCCGGTCGACCCAGACCACCCCACCCGCATCGTGGACGGCACGCGCCACGATCGCGAGGCCGAGCCCGGTGCCGTCGCCCGGTCCCTTGGTGGTGAAGAAGGGGTCGAAGATCCGCTCGCGGTCGCCCGGGGGGACCCCCGCCCCTTCGTCGGCCACCACGAGCAGAGTGCCGTCGAAGCTCCCCGGCCCCGAGGGGCGCGGGGGTGGCGGAGGATCCGCGCGCCGGGAGAGGGAGACCGTATCATGCTCGTCCGAATGGCGGCGTTTGGCGCCGGGCCGGTGGCGATGCACGCCGATGACGATCTTGCCGCCCGGCTGGGCATCGCGGGCGTTGAGGATGAGGTTGACCAGGATCTGTTCGAGATCGTGGGGATCGGCGCCGACCAGCGGAGCATCGGGGTCGACCACCAGCTCGATCCCGTACCCCTTGAGGGCGCCCTGCTTGGTCAGGAAGTCCACCGTGGCCCGGACGGCGACCGCCAGATCGGAGGGGGCGGGCGCCGCGGTCCGGGGCCGGGCATAGTCGAGCAACCCGGCGACGATCCGGTCCATCCGGACGACCTCCTGTTGCATCGCTTCGACCACCTCGGCGTCGACGCCGCGTTGTTTCAGCACCTCGACGTAGGTGTTGAGCGCGCCGAGCGGATTCCGGATCTCGTGGGCGAGTCCGGCGCTCAGGCGTCCGATCGCAGCCAGCTTCTCCACCCGGACCACCTGATCCCGCGCGTCGAGGAGGCGAAGGGCCATCGCCCGGAATCGCTCCTCGAGCGCCTTGAACTCGCGCCCCTCGTAGTGCCGCTCCGGCACCGGTCCCGCATCCCCAGCCAGCGCATCGGCGGTGCGGGCGAGCTCCGCGAGGGGCTCGAGCACCATCCGCCTGACCAGCCAGGCGCCGAACGCGAGGAATACGATCAGGGCACCCGAGCCGTAGGCCAGCGCCACCGCCACCCCGGCGGAGCCATCCCCACCGGCAAGGGCCACGGCGCTCAGGCTCACGAGCAGCAAGGCCGCCGCCGTGAAGAGTCCGAGATTGACGAGGAAGATGGTGCGGAGCGAGCGCATGGGTCCCTGGGGTAGGTGCAAGTCCTTGCACAATGTGGTGAGGATCAGTTCGCAGCGCCAGCTTCCCGCAAAAAGAAGGGGCGACCAGGGGGCCGCCCACCATCAGTTCCGTAACGCCGGGTGGCCCCTCAGATACCGACGGGGATCCCGAGGATCACTACATCGATCCCTCCCCGGTGAGCACCGAACGGGGAGCCGCGGTCACCACCCGGCCGAAGGGAATGAGAGCGGGGTGGCAGGCAACGTGCCTGCCACCCCGACCTTCCGGAAAGTCAGGCTTACCGGACAGTCATCCTCACGAGCAGGATGGAGCGCCGTCGCCGGTGCCGCCGGTGTTGCTGCCCATGGTGCAGGTCTGCGAGGTGCCCAGGTTGGTCGAGGTCGCCTCCCAGCTGGTGCCCGAGGCTGCCGTGCTCACGACGACGTTGCCGACCGAGCCGCGGAAGTATGCGGTGTTGCCCGTCAGGTCGCCGTAGGTGGTGTAGTCGGCGTAGTACGATTCCTGGGAGGAAGCGTAGTTACGAAGGTCCGACTTCATCGCGGAGATGACGGCCTTCTCCTTGGTGTTGCTGAACTTCGGAATGGCGATGGCGGCCAGGATGCCGATGATCACGACGACGATCAGCAGCTCGATGAGGGTGAAGCCCTTGCGATTCATTGATGCCTCCCGATAACGCAGGTGTGGATAGGGATTGCCGAGGTGCGCTGGAGGTACGTCCCCATCCCCCGCGCAGGCCAGACGTAGGTGGGCAATCGCCGTGCCACGCGACACGGAACCATGATTTCCCCGTAAGTCGACTGCTGACAATAACTTGGACGGTGACCAGGAAATTGACAGTGGGGAACAGGGAGGGAGTCGACTCTCCCATTTTGCAAGTCATGGGCGCTCTCAGCCCACCCCCCCACCCCCTCCAGGGCCTCAAACAAGGATGGTAGGTTTCCCCCGTGCGATCCTCTTCGAGCCCCCCTCCCCGCTCTTTTGCTCCTCCCCTCCTCGCCGGCGTCGCCCTGAGCTTGATCGCCCTGGTCGCCATGGGCTGGGCGCTGGGAAACCAGTTCGTGCAGGATGACTCGGGCGTCATCGCCGGCAACCCGCTGATCCGGCACTGGAGCGGGATCTGGCGCGCATTCGGCGCCCCCTACTGGCCCCTGGTGACCCACCGAGAACTCTACCGCCCTCTCTCCGTCGCGGGGTACGCCGTGCAGTGGATGGTGGGAGGTGGCACCCCGATCCTGTTCCGGGTCGTGAGTCTGACCCTCTACCTCGGATCGGTCCTGGTCCTCTGGCGATTGCTGCGGACAATAGTACCGGAGAGAGCCGCGTGGCTCGGCGCTGCGGTATTCGCGGTACATCCGGTGCACGTCGAAGCGGTGACGATGGCGGTCAACCAGTCGGAGATCCTGGTCGGGATCCTCCTCGCGGCCGCGGTGCTGTTCCGGATCCGGGCGAATCGTGGGGAAGCGTCGGTGGCGCGCGCCAAAGTCGCGATCTGGTCGCTCTTCCTGGTCGCGACCTTCGTGAAGGAGCACGCCCTGGTCCTCCCAGGGCTGCTCGCGTCCGTCGACCTGCTCATCGACAGAGGACCCGGGGATCTCGCCCTCCGCTGGCGGAGATGGCGCTGGCATTATCTGGCGCTCGGGATCACCGGCGCGCTGTTCTGGATGGTGCGGACCCGGGTGCTCGGCCCTGGCAGCGGCACCCAGACGGCCGAGGCCCTCCTGAACGCCGGTCTCCTGGAGCGGGCACACACGATGGTGGGCGTCCCCGCTGAATGGCTGCGGCTCTTCCTGTGGCCCGTGCATCTGCAGGCCGACTGGAACCTGCTCGAGTGGGTGCCCAGCCGTGGGTGGAGCCTGCGCGATACCGCCGGGGCGCTGGCGATCGCGAGCTTCGTCCTGGCACTGGGCCTGGCGTGGCGCCGTCGCCCCATCGCCGCGTTCGGATTGGCGTGGATGGCGGTGGCGCTGGCCCCGGTGAGCAACCTCCTGATCCCTACCGGGATCATCCTGGCGGAGCGCACTCTCTTCCTTCCGAGCATCGGGTTCGCGATCGTGGTCGCCGATCTGGCGGGGGTGCTGGAGGGTCGGTGGTACCAGCTGCCGCGGCCACTCCGTCTTTTTGGCCTCGGCCTGGTTGTGACCCTGCTCGGACTCGGGGCGATCCGTTCGGCCGTCCGTTTCGCCGATTGGCGGAACCGCCCGACCTTCCTCGCGGTCCAGGTGGTGGACGCCCCCGACAGCTGGCGGGCACGGATCGCCTTCGGCCTGCTGCTGACCGAGATCGCCGACACGCTCCACGGACGGATGGAGATCCGCCGGGCCATCCGTTCACTCCCCGACCAGCCGCTGATCGCCAAGTCCCTCGTGGACCGGATGCGGTTGTTGAAGGGGGAGTGTCTCGGTCCCACGGTGGTGTACGAGGAGATACTCCTCCTCTCCCCCGGCCGAAGCGACGTGCGTGGCAGTCTGGTGGCCTGCCAGCTCTGGCTCGGCCGCTGGTCCGAGGCGCGGGCCGAGGCGGCCCGCGGGGTCGCGAGCGGCCTCGACCCAGACTACTTCCGCTACGTCATGACGGTGGCCGACAGTGCCGCGGCGGCACACGCTGGCGCGGCGACGGTCCGGCTGCGGGTGATCGGCAAGCAGGCGACCTTCATCGGCCCGCTTCCAGAAGCACTCCCATGATCGGCCCCGTGCCGGGTGTCTCGATAAGGCGACGCACCCAGGCGGCAGCCCTGATCCTGCTCACCTTTCTTGCGATGGGGTCGGTGCTCGGCAATGGCTGGGTCCAGGACGACATTCCGCTCGGGCTCCTGAACGAACGGATCCACCAGTGGTCGGGGCTGTGGAGCGGATTCACGGGGCCCTACTGGCCCGCGCCCAGCACGTCGGGACTGTACCGGCCGCTGGCGGTGTCGCTCTTCACCCTGCTTTGGCAGGTCGGCAACGGCGAAGTCTGGGTCTTCAGGGGGGCCGACCTCCTCTGTTACCTCTCAGCCGTGCTGGCGGTCTGGGCGCTCGCGCGGCGCCTCCTGGCGCCGACACCAGCGTGGATCGCGGCCGCCCTTTTCGCAGTACATCCAGTACATACCGAAGCGGTGGCGGTCGCGGTGGGTCAGGGTGAATCGCTGGTGACTGCCCTGAGTGCGGGCGCCTGCGTTCTGTGGCTCGATCTGCGCGACGGTCGCAGATCAGCAGCCAGGACCACCCTCCTCCTGACCCTGGCGTTCCTCGCAGCCCTCGGCCTCAAGGAGCACGCCCTCGTCCTGCCCGCTCTGCTCCTGCTGCTCGAGCTGTTGGCGCCCCAGCCAGCCGGGGGATCACGGGACTCCGTCCGAGCCCGCCACCGACTCCTTGCCGGGCTCGTGGTGCTCGGCGCTGCATTCTGGGCGCTCCGGACCGCTGTGCTCGGTGATTTGGCGGGGGCCGATCCGGCCGACGGACTGGCCGGCCTGAGCTTCGGTTCGCGGGCGCTCACGATGCTCTCGGTGGTCCCCGAATGGGCGCGCCTGCTCATCTGGCCCGCGCATCTGCAGGCCGACTACGCCCCCAATGAGATCGTCCCGTTCGCGGGATGGACCTCGGCCCAGACCCTCGGGGTGGCCGTGCTCCTCATCTATGGAGCGCTGCTCGCGTGGAGTCTCCGGAGGCGACGGGTCGTCGCGCTGGGGCTCGTCTGGATCGCGATCGCCCTGGCGCCGGTGGCCAATATCTTCGTTCCGACCGGGGTGATCCTCGCCGAGCGGACCCTGATGCTGGCCAGCGTGGGAGCCATCGTGACACTTCTCGGGCTCATCCCCGGCGGCGCCTGGGAGATACCGCGAGTCCGCACTCCACTCGCCGTCGCCATCGGCATGGTGATCATCCTCGGCGCCTTGCACTCCGCCGCCCGGCTCGGTATCTGGCGTGACACGGAGCGCTACATCCTTGCTCTCGCTGTGGATGCCCCGGACAGCTGGCACACGCACCTCGCGGTCGGGACGCTCGCCTTCGAGCAGGGAGACCGCCGGGATGGTGAGGCGCACTTGCGCGCGGCGATCGCGATCTGGCCCGACCACTCCCGAGCCTACCGGGTCCTGGCACGGGAGTACCGGCTGGATGGCCTGTGCGCCCCAGCGATCCCGCTCCTCGAACGGGCGGTCGCGCTCGAACCGATCGACCAGTACGCGCGCCTCTCCCTGGTGGCTTGCCTGCTCGACCAAGCGCGCTATCGCGAGGCCGGGGCCTTGGCGCGCGAAGGGATCGCGGGTCCGGGTCGATCGTTGGAGGAGGCGTTCGGCGCTGCCGCCCTCAGCGCCGACCGCGCCGACCGCCTGGCCGCGCCGAGGGGAACCGTACGCCTGGCGCCTTTCGGGGAGGACCAGACGACCATCGGCCCGCATCGGCCGGCCTCCGAGCCACGTCGATGACCTCCCCCGTCGCGGCGTCCTCGCGCCGCCACCTCGCCCCGGCCCTTGTTCTGCTCCTCCTCGGGCTGGTCGCGATGGGCGGTGCCCTCAGGAACGATTGGGTGCAGGACGATCCGCCGCTCGTCCTCGGCAACGAACGGGTACACGAGTGGTCGGGACTCTGGACCGGTTTCGTGGAGCCGTATTGGCCGCCGCCGAGCCCCGGGGGACTCTACCGCCCGCTCGCCCGCAGCTTTCTGACGCTCCAATGGATGGCGTCCGGGGGTGCGCTCCCGGTCTTCCGCGTGATCGATCTGTTGCTCTACCTCGGGCTCGTCCTCGCGGTCTGGGCGCTGGCGCGTGAACTCCTCACGCCGCGGCAGGCGTGGATCGCGGCGGCGCTCTTCGCGGTACACCCGGTCCACGTCGAGGCGGCGGCGGTGGCCGTCAACCAGGGCGAACTGGTGGCAGCGATCGCGGTGTGCCTCGCCGCCGTGGCGTGGCTCCGCTGGATGCGGGGACTCCGCTCGACGGGCCCGACCATCGCCCTCGTGGCCGCGCTATATCTGATCGCGCTGAATTTCAAGGAACACGCTCTCGTCCTGCCGCTCCTGCTGGCCGCGCTCGAACTGGTCCGCCCGCCGGGCGTCGACCCGGAAGGACGGCAGCGGCGGCGAGCCCTCGGCGGCCTCCTGGCGCTCGGCGCCGTGTGGTGGCTGGTGCGCGCGATGGTGGTGGGGAGCGTGGCGGGAGCCGCACCGGTGGAGGGTTTGCGTGGGTCCGGCTTCGCCGGGCGGGCCCTGACGATGCTCGGGGTCGCGGGCGAGTGGGTCCGGCTGCTGGTCTGGCCGGCGCATCTGCAGGGGGACTACTCCCCTTGGGAGATCGCTCCGTGGGACGGATGGCAGAGCGAACAGACGGCAGGGCTCGCGGCGCTGGCGGCGTTCGGCCTCGCCCTGGCCCTGACCTGGCGCCGTCGGCCCGCCGCCGGTCTCGGACTGCTCTGGGTGATGCTCGCGCTCGCCCCGGTGTCGAACCTGGTGGTCCCCACCGGGATACTCCTGGCCGAACGCACCCTCCTGCTCGCCAGTGTGGGGGTCGTGATCGCCGCGGGAGCGCTGGTGCCCGACGCGATCTGGGAGGGCCGCCGTTCCCGCGTCGCCGCCGGAGCGGCACTCGCCCTGATCCTGCTGCTGGGCGCCGGACGGAGCGCCACCCGGATGCAGGTCTGGCGCGACCGCGACCGCTACCTCGCCGCACTCCGCACCGACGCCCCGGAGAGCTGGCGGACCATGGTCGGCGCGGGGATCGCCGAAATGGAGGCGGGACGTCGTGCGGAGGGGGAACGGCTGCTCCGGGAGGCCGGCGCGGCCTGGCCCTCGTCGCCGCGGCCGATACAGGTCCTGGCGTTCTACCACCGGCTGGACGGGCGCTGTGCCGCGGCGGTGCCGCTGCTCGAGCAGGCGCTCTGGCTGCAGCCCGGGGATCGCTGGACCCGGGTGCCGCTCGTCGCCTGTCTCCTTGACCTCGGCCGCTACGCCGATGCCCGGGCCGTCGCGGTGGTGGATACCGCCGCCGATCCCCAGGGCCGGATGCTCCGCCTCGCGGCCGCGTTCGCCGACAGCGCTCAGGCCCACGGCACGCCGCCGCACACCGTGCGTCTGCCGCCCCTTCCCGGGGGAACGACCATCATCGGTCCGGTGCGGCGGAGTTCGCCACAGTGACGCCGCATCCGGCACTGCTCGCGTCCGCCCTCCTCGCCGGGTGTGCCCTGGTCGCGGCGCATCTCCTGCCGGAGCGATGGGCCGATGGCGCGGCGCGGGTCCTGCGCCATCGCGCCGCACCGTGGGTCCTCGGACTCGCTACGGCGCTCGCCTGCTTGTGGGTCGCCGGTGGCACGCTGAAGGTGGAGCCGGTCTCCACGGACGAGGCATCGTACCTGCTCGAGGCCCGGATCCTGGCCGCCGGGCACATCACCGCCCCCGCGCCGGTGATCCCGGAATTCTTCGAACAGGCGTGGGTCGTGGTGACGCCGAGGATCTATTCCAAGTACCCGCCCGGGCACGCCCTCGCCCTCGTCCCCGGCGTCGCACTGGGCCTGCCGTGGCTGGTCCCGCTGCTGCTGAATCTCGTGTCGGGCGCGCTGCTCTTCGCCCTGCTCCGCCGCGCCATCGGCCCCGCCGCCGCGCTGCTCACCTGGTCGGCGTGGGTGTTGAGCGTGATGGCGATGGCGTGGCAGACGACGTACTTCTCCGAGGTGACGCTGCTCGCCTGCTGGCTGGGCGCGACCTCCTGCGTCTGGCGCTGGCTCGACGGCGCGGGACCTCGCTGGCTCGTCGGCGCCGCCCTGCTCACCGCGTATGGCGCCATCACGCGTCCGCTCTCGATCCTGCTGCTCGCGCTGCCGTTGATCTTTGTGGTCCTCCGCCGCGCCTGGCGGGAACGGCTGGGGGGTGAGCTGCTGCGCGCCGCCGCCGCCGGGCTGGTCATCCTGATGGTGCTACCGGCATGGAACCTCGCCACGACGGGGAAGATCGGGCGTTCCCCGCTCCAGGAGTACACCGAGACCTATCTGCCGTGGGATCGGCTCGGCTTCGCGGTGGAGAGCACCGCGGCGCGGCGAAGCGCCCCCCCCGACCTCCAGTTCATCGCGCCCCAGCTGGCTCGCGTCCATCGCGAGCATACGGTGGCGCGGCTCCCCCGCAACCTGGTCGAGCGCGCCGCGAAGATCGGCGAATCGCTGTTCACCCATTGGCGCGTACTGCTCCTGGCCGCTGCGCTGGGCGGCATCTGGTTGCTGCGGGGCGCGGCGTGGGTGGTGCTGGCAGCTGCGCTCTCGCAGTTCTTCGGGCACGCGGTGTGGGGGCACGAGGCGGGGTGGACCCTCTACTATGCCGAGTCGGCGGCGGCCTGGTTCGTTCCTGGAGCAGTGGGCGTCGTGGCCGCCATCACCTGGCTCGCGCGTCGCGCACGCTTGCGCGGCCCCGCCGGAGCGCGGGCGGAGCTCGCGGTCCTGCTCGCGGCGCCGGGGCTCTTCCTGTTCTCGATCGCCGATGCGGGGGGATATCGCGCCTGGCGGGCGGGGCGTGCGGCGGAGAGCAGGGCGCTGGCCGAGTACATGGCCACCGGCCCCGATCACACGGTCTATTTCATCCGGTACGGCCCGGCCCGCGAAGGCCGACCAGGCCTGATACGGAATGATCCGTGGCTGGCCGAGGCCCGGAGCTGGGTGGTCTACGACCTCGGAGCGCGGAACGAGGAGCTGCTCCGCGCCGCGCCGGATCGCCGGGGCTTCCTGGTCGATGTGTCCGCCCACAGCGTCACGCCGATCCCGCCACCGGCCCCCGCTACTCCCCCCGTCGCCACGCCGACCAAGCCGAGTCCACCGGGACCGACCGGAAGCGCGGGACCGATGGGGTCTCCGCGTCCGGGCTGAGGAGCCAGAGACTTCGTCCCGGGTGCGCCAACACCAGGAGCGAGTCGCGGGCGTGCAGGTCGCGGGCGTAGAGGATGTCCTGATCCCGACCCGCGAGTATGAGCGGCGTCTGGACCGTGAATCCCGCCTGGTCCTCTCGGATCCGCCGCTGGCAGGTGGCGGCGTAGGCGCCACCCGGGAGGAAGCGCTCGCTGCGGTCCGGGGAGAAGGGTGAGGGGAGGAGTCGCGCGGAGTCGGCAGTGAGGGGACGCAGACGCGCGAACGCCCCCGCGCCGCGTACCGTGTCGCGCTCCAGTTCATCGACCGCGGCGTCAAGCCGGCAGGCGTCCACGCGGTGATACAGGAACTCGGTATCGGCCCGGGTAAGCCCGAGGGCCCAGAGCCGGACCACCAGTTGCGCGCCCCAGCTCTCCCGTACCAGGACCAGTGCGTGCCGGACTCCCGCCCGATCGGCCTCGACATCCGCGGGCCATCGGAGGGTAGGCGCGAAGCGGGCGTATTCCCGCCACCGGAGCGGCAGGGAGACCAGGGCGACGATCCCGAGGGACGCGACCCCGGCGCCGACCAGGCTCCGGTACGGCAGCCCCTCGCCGAATGTTCGCCGGATTGCGCCGTACGCTCGGGCCGTCCAGAGCGCGAGGAACGGCACCAGCGGATAGACGAACCGGGGTCCGGGAAAGAATCCCGCGTGCCAGTAGGCGAAGTAGAAGCCGAGCAGCAGCGTGCTCCCCGCCAGCAGGAGCCGATCGAACGGAGCGAGGCGAGGCGTCAGCGCCAAGGCGATCGCGGCGGGGAGAAGGGCCGGAAATGGCGACTCGAGGAAGTAGGTGTGGAGCTGGAACAGGTAGATGTTCACGAGCTCGAGCCCGAGCCGGGGAGTGTGCGCCGGTCCCCAGGGTGCCTGGTGGAACCCGAGATCGTGCGCGGCCCCCCAGAGCAATCGATATCCGAATAGGAATGGGTGCCCCGTAGTGCGCGCGTTGACCCAGAGGAGGGCGGCCACCGGAAGGGCGGCGGCACATCCATAGCTCAGCATCGGGAGGGCCCAGCGCCGCTCCCTCGCCGTCCGGTACAGCAGCCAGAGGCCGACGGGAAGAGCGAATGCGAACCCGTCCACCGGACGGATCGTCGCGGCGAGGCCGAAGCCGATGCCCGCGAGGATCGCGGCCCCTGCTCTCGGCGCTTCCGCCGTGGCGAGCAGCGCCACGCCCCAGAGCCCGACACAGAGCCAGGCGAGCGTGAGGGTGTGGTTCATGTGGGAGCCCGACATGAAGAGCACGAAGGGGGAGAACGCGGCCAGCAGGAGCGCCGCGGTGGCGATCCCCTCCGGTTCCCGAAGCGCGCGGAGCATCCCGGCGAAGGCCCACACCGCGACGGCACCGAACAGGGGCCCCACCAGCCATTCGAGGCGGACCAAGGCGCCGAGCGCGAACATCGCCGGCCCGCCCGCGGGGAACTGGCTGTAGCTCTTGATGCCGTCGTCGACGATCAGGACGGTCCCGAAGAACTCCGGTGCACCGGTGGCGGCGGCCGAGAGGTGGCCCGAGGCGTAGACGCGGGCCTGCCAGATCTGGACGATCTCGTCGATGAGGATCGGGTGACGTTCGAAGACCACCGCCGCCACCAGCGCGTACACCCCGAACGCGACCAGGGCGAGGAGGGCGGCGCGCGCAGGCGCGAGGAGATCGAGACGACGGACGAGGCGTGCCCAGGCACCCTCCCGCCAGAGCGTGGGCCACGGGCGGGTGGTCAGGGCATACACGACTCCAACACCCGCGGCCACCAGCGTCCCGCTCCACCAGCCGTCGTAGGTCTCGCCGGCCCGCTGGAGGTGCCAACCGCCGGCCAGGAGGTCGGCCCACGGCACCAGTCCCAGGATCAGGATCACGAGGGCGGCTGCGGGGCCCGCCCGACCGGGTCGGCTCATCTCAGCGCGTGCGGGGGCGGGAGCGGGGCGGGAAGAAGTTGAAGCGGACGATGTGGAACAGCGCGGCGACGCCGTCCTTCCAGCCGATCTTCTTCCCTTCGGCGTAGGTGCGACCGGCGTAGGAGATCGACACCTCCCAGATGCGGGCCCGGGCCTGCGCGAGACGCGCCGTGATCTCAGGCTCGAAGCCGAATCGATCGCTGGTGAAGATCAGCGACTTCAGCACCGGGGCCCTCACCATCTTGTAGCAGGTCTCCATGTCGGTGAGGTTCAGGTCGGTGAGCATGTTCGACAGGAGGGTCAGCACCGAATTGCCGATCGAATGCCAGAAATACAGCACGCGATGGTCGCCGCCGAGGAAGCGCGAGCCGAACACCGCGTCCGCCTTGCCGGCCAGGATGGGACCAAGGAGGCGGGGCAGATCCTGGGGGTCGTACTCGAGGTCGGCGTCCTGCACCACGATCACCCCGCCGGTGGCGGCCTGGATGCCGGTGCGGAGCGCCGCCCCCTTCCCGCGATTGATGGGGTGGTGGAGCGCCTGCTGGATCTGCCCCTCGGCCTTGAGGCGGTCCATCAGCTCCGCGCTCCCGTCACTGGAACAGTCGTTGACGCAGATGATCTCCATCGGCAGCGGCACCTCGTGGAGCTTGGCCACGATGGTCTCGAGGGTGCGGATCTCGTTGTAGATCGGCACGATCACGGAGAGGAGCGGCAGTTCAGGCATCGGGGATCCCGGCAACGAGCGGGCGGGCAGAGGGATCACGGAGCAGCGTCCGGAGCACCAGCAGCTGGCGGACGTTGGCGAGGATCGTGCGAAGGTTGTTCACTTTCGAGCGGCCCGCCGTGCGGGGACGCAGCACCGTGGTGCGGTTGACGAATCGAGCCCCGCCGCGATGGGCGCGGAGGAGGAACTCCATCAGGATCCCCCACCCCCGCCCCTGCGACCGGAGCGGCATCCCGTCGAGCAGGGCCCGCCGGAAGAGCAGGATCCCCTGGAACGGGGGCATCGCGCCGACCACCACACGATACAGCGCCTTCTCTCCGGTGGACAGGAGGTGTCCGAGTCGTGAATCGCGCCGTGACGGCAGGAGCCCCAGCACCATGTCGACCCCCGTGATCGCGGAGCGGAATTCGGGGATGATCTCGGCGGGGAACTGCCCGTCGGCGGGGAAAAAAGTCACGTGCTCACCGCGGGCCTGCTCGAAGCCGGTACGATACACGCCGCCGAGACCGAGATTGCGGGGGTGGTGCACGACGCGGAGGCGCGGATCGGCGGCGGCCAGCGCATCGGCGCGCGCACTCGAGCCATCGATGGAACCGTCGTCGACGATGAGGACCTCCCACGGGCGCCCGAGCCGGTCGAGCGCACCCCGGATCTCATCGATCGTGGCGGCGAGCGTGGCCACCTCGTTGAACGTCATCACCACCACGGTGATATCGAGCGCCGGGCTCATCGGCCGAACGGCCGAGCGGGGACCCCCGTCACGGTGGTGTTCGCGGCGACCTCCGCGGTGACGACCGCCCCCATCCCGATCATCGCACCGCTGCCGACCTGGATCCTTTCGCGCACCGCCGCGCGCATCCCGACGTAGCACTCCGCGCCGATCCCGACGCCGCCGCCGAGAGCGACGTGCGAGGCGAGGATGGAGAAGTCTCCCACTCGCGCATCGTGGTTCAGGCTGCAGTGCGACAGCACCGTCACGTGGCGCCCCAGGGTGACTCCGGGGCCGACGAAGGTGAAGGGATAGATCAACGATCCCGCCCCGATCGACGCGTCCGAAGAGATCCGCGCCAGCGGGTGGATCAGCGTGACGAAGCGATCGTCCCGGATCCCGGCGAGCCTCCCCGCACGCTCCCGCCAGGTACGGGGAGACCCCAGGGCATCGACCAGGGTCGCGTCGCCGAAGCGGGAGAGGTCGCCGAGGGTGCCCAGCACCGGAAGCCCCGCCACGGTCGTGCCCTGCTTGGCGGGATCGTCGTCGAGGAAGCCGGCGATCTCGAAGGCACGCCCCGCCGTGCGGAGCTCGGGGAGCCAGTCCACGATGTCGCGCCCGGTGCCGGCGGCGCCGAGGATGAGGGTGCGGCTCATCGCGCCTCGGCCGCCAGCGCCGCCCTGACCTGGTGGGCGACGAAGGCCACGTCCTCAGCGGAGAGCGCCGCGTGCATCGGAAGCGAGAGCGCGCGGGCCGCGATGGCATCGGTGACGGGGAATTCCCCGGCGGCGTGGGCCCCGCTCTCACGGAACCAGCGGGTGAGGGGCTGGTGATGGGTGCCGATCTGGGCCTCGACCCCTTCCTCGCGAAGCCGCGCGATGATCGCCGCCCGGCGGGGCGCGAGCCCCGAGGGCAGGAGCGCGACGTAGGCCTGCCAGCTGTGGGCCTCCGGTTCCAGCGCCGCCTGGGTCACGAGTCCGCTGCCGGTCAGTGCATCGCCGTACCACCCGGCGACCTCCCGACGGCGCGCAAGCAGCCGGTCGAGCTTGGCCAGCTGGGACGCGCCGAGGGCCGCCTGGAACTCGGTGAGTCGGAAGTTGAAACCGGGGGCGACGAAGTCGGGGGTGGAAGCGTCGGGGTCAAGGCCGTGATTCCGCAGGATCCGGAGCCGTCGCACGAGAGCGGCGTCATCGGCCATGACCATCCCTCCCTCGCCGGTGGTGATGGTCTTCCGGGGATGAAAGGAGAAGCAGCCGAGCCGGCCCCAGCTCCCCGCCGGCTTCCCCGCGAGCCGTGCCCCGATGGCGCAGGCCGCGTCCTCCACGATCGCAGCGCCGTGGCGCTCGGCGACCTCGCGGAGCGCCGGCATGGGGGCCATCGACCCGAAGGCGTGGACCGGCATCACCACCTTCACGGCAACGTGCCGAGCGAGTGCGCGATCGAGCAGCGCCGGGTCCATGGCCCAGAGTTGGGGATCGATATCGATGAAGAGGGGACGGGCGCCGACCAGGGCGATGACGTTGGCGGTGGCGGGCCAGGAGTAGGTGGTCACCGCGACCGTGTCGCCAGGGGCGACGTCGAGCGCGAGGAGGGCCAGATGGAGCGCCGCGGTGCCGTTCGAGACCGCCACCGCGTGCGCGGTGCCGACCCGTGCGGCCACCCCTCGCTCGAACTCCGCCACCCGCGCACCCTGCACCAGCCAGCCGGAACGCAGTACCTGCTCGACGGCACGCAGGTCGGTGTCGTCGATATCGGGCTCGGCGAGCCGGATCAAGCGGCCAGTCGCTGCCGGTACCACTCGATGGTCCGGAGGAGGCCCGGTTCGAGGTCGACCGCGGGCTCGTAGCCGAGGATCTCGCGGGCCTTGTCGATGTTGGGGATCCGAAGCTCCACCTCGGTGTTGCCCCAGGGGACGAACGCGATCTTGGAGGGGGACCGCGACAGCCGGATGATCTCCTGCGCCAGCTGGTACACCGTCAGCACGCTGCGCGGGTTGCCGATGTTGAACGTGTGTCCCACCGCACCGGGGACCTCGAGGGCGCGGAGCACGCCTTCCACCATGTCGTCGACGTAGCACCAGGCGCGGATCTGGCTGCCGTCATTGTGAATGGTGATCTGCTCACCCTTGAGCGCCTGCGTGATGAAGCGATGGATGGCGCCTTCGCCGACCTGCCCGGGCCCATAGATGTTGAAGGGCCGCACCGAGGTGGCAGGCACCCCGAACTGCTTGAGATAGCTGAAGCTCAGGTGCTCGCTGGCGAGCTTGCTGACGGCGTAGGTCCAGCGGGCCTCACCGACCGCGCCGAGGGTGGTGGAGTCCCCCTCCTTGACCTTGAAGGCGAACGACCCGAAGACCTCGCTGGTCGAGAAGTCGACGAACCGCAGGAGCCCGGCGACTTTGCTGGCGGCGTCGAGCACGTTCAGGGTGCCGATGATGTTAGTCTTCAGGGTCTCCACCGGCATCTTGAGCACCGTGTCGACGCCGGCGATGGCCGCCAGATGGACCACCATGTTGCATCCCTGGACCGCGCCAGCCACCGCTCCAGGGTCGAGCACGTCCCCCTGGATGACGCGGAGCCGTGCGTGTCCGATGAGCCCGGTGTCCTTCAGGCTGTTCCGATGATGATTGTCGAAGATGACCACCTCGTTCTGTTCCACGAGGCGGGTCGCGAGGCGGGAGCCGATGAAGCCGGCACCCCCGGTCAGGAGAATACGATTGCCGGTGAGCATTCCGAACAATAATACGCCCGGTCTTTCCCATGCGCTCGACCGCCGCGTGGCGCTGGGGATCGCCCTGCTGCTGGCGGTGCTCGCACTGGCGATGTACCGGCCGTGGGAACCCCGCCCCTTTGACACCCGGGACTTCTCGGAGTTCCTCCCGCTGCTGCAGGGCCCTGACGGCCTGGTCGGCCGATTCGGCGCGATGCTGCGATACTATGTCGGCGAGCATGGCCGCCTCAACCTCTTCAGCTACCTGGGTCTGGCGCTCAAGTGGACCCTCCTGGGCCCCTCCCCCGTCCTCTGGCAATGGGCACGCTTCGTCGAGATGGGGCTGATCACCATCGGGGCGGGCCTCCTGTTCCGGAGGCTCGGTCTCGGTCCCGTCGCGGCCAGCGCGAGCGCCTCCCTTTTCATCGTCAGCCGCCTGGCCGGCGAGGGGTGGACCCGGATGACGATGGGAGAGCCCCTGGGCCTCCTGATGTCGCTGGGCGCTCTGCATCTCGCGACCGGGTGGCGTGAGGCCCGCCGGCCGGTCCTCGCGGCGGCGGGTGCCGGCGTTCTGATGATGCTCGCCGTGCTCGCCAAGGAGATGCTCCTCGGCCTCCTCCCCTTCGTCTGGCTGGTGGTCTGTTGCCGCCGCGAAGATGGTAGCCTGGGACGTCCCGTGTTCGACCCGGCGACGCGACGCGCGCTCTTCTGGAGCAGTATCCCCCCGATGGCCGCGTTCGCGGCCGCAGCACTCGTCGCCCTCGGCGGTCGGTCGGAAGGATTCACCGCGCTGTATGGCGGCTCGGCGAGCGGGCTCGGCGAATTCACCCGGTTGCTCGCGAGGCCGTGGCTGATCCAGGGCGTCGCGATCGACACCGATGCCCTGCTCCTCCCCGGGAACACCTGCTTCCTCCTCGTCATCGCGGCTGGCGTCGCCCTCAGCTGGCGCGCGCGCGGCCGTCCGGTCGAGCTGGCCGGGGCCGGGCTCGTCGCGGTGGGACTCTCGCTGGCCTACGCCATCCTCTACATCCCGTGGCCCTACTCCTACCTCTACTACGCGATGCCCTTCCTGCTGGGGACCGCGTTCCTGTTCGGAATGGCATTCCACCGCCTCACCGAGTCCGGGCGAGGGGGCCGGATCGCCGCCCTGATCGGGTGGGCCGGGGTCGTCCTCGGGACTGCGCCGGCGACGTCGCAGTCCGCCTCCTTCGCGATCGCATTGCAGCAGGTGAACGGCGAAGTGGTCTCGTGGCTCGGGCGGGTGCCGAACGCGGACCGCATCGTCGTGGCACGCGGAAGTCTCGCTCCGCAGGCATGGATGGGGACGGGCCCGACCCTTCGCCGCTTCGCCCTGGTGACCGGCGCCGCGCACGACCTTCCTCCGGCCGCCGACATGCTCTGCCCCGACGTGGGGTCGCTGATCCGCAATGGGATCGGTCGGGCCATCGTGATCAGCTATCGGCCTGGCTGCGGCGGGATCAAGCCTTCCAGCGCCTCCGTGTCGCGTCCGTTCCGTTACGTCTGGGTCTGGTGGGACGGCGCCGGCGTCGCCATGGACAGCGTCGGGGCGGACATGCTCGTGAGCCGCGAGACGATGATGCCGCCGAGCGGGATCGCGCCATGACATCGCCGACCGGGGCGGCGGCCCGCCGCCCGCGTCCGGCCTTCCTGGTGGCACTCGCCGTTCTCGCGGCGCTGACGCTCTGGCTCTACCGGCCCTGGGATCCCCGTCCGTTCGACACCGTCGATTTCTCCGAATTCCTGCCACTGCTCCATGGGGATGGCGGGCCGCTGACGCGCCTGAGTCGCGTGGTCGGGTACTACGTCCATGAACATGGCCGCTTCAACCTGGTGAGCTACGTCGCCCTGGTGGCGAAGTGGGAGCTGTTCGGCGCGCATGCCGCATGGTGGCATTGGCTGCGTGCCGCGGAGATGCTCGCGATCGTGGCGGGGGTGTATATCCTCCTGCGCCGGCTCAATGCCGGCGTCGTCGGTGCCGGGGCCGGTGCGGCGCTCTTCATCTGCTCGCGGATCAGCGGTGAGGGGTGGATCCGGCTCACCATGGGTGAACCGCTCGGAACACTCCTCATGCTCGGCGCGCTGATCCTCGCCACGGAGTGGCGCCGCGATCCCTCGGTCCGCCGGGGGCTCGCGATCGGCGCCCTTGTCGTCGGGTCGGTGCTGGCCAAGGAGATGCTCGCCGGTTTGGCCCCGATGGTGTGGCTGGTCGGGGCGATGCGGGACCCGGACGGCCGCCTGGGCGAACCGCCGGTGCGCCGGAATGCGCTGGAACTCCTCGGCTGGGTAGGCATCCCCGCCGTTGTGACCTTTGGTGCCGCCGCGCTGATCGCGCTCGGGGCGCGAGGCGAAGGATTCACCACGCTCTACGGATCGAGCACTCCCGGCTTGGCCACATTCATCGAGAGCTGGCAGCGCCCTTGGCAGATCCAGGGGTTCCAGACCGCCCCGGCCTCGTGGCTCCTCCCCGCCAACACCCTCCTGGGGCTCCTCACCCTTGCCGGCCTTGTCGTCGTGGCGGTGCGCGGAAGTTCAGAGGATCGGCGCCACGTCATCTGGGCCGCCGGCTGCGCCCTGACGCTCTCGGCGACCTATGCGGTGCTCTACCTGCCGTGGCCCTTCTCCTCGCAATACTACGCCATGCCTTTCCTGATCGGCCCCGCCCTGCTCCTGGCGGTGTCGCTCACTGCCATCGAGCGCCACGCCGCCCGGGGGCGGTGGGTGGCATGGATGGCATCCACGGTGATGTTGGTCGCGGCCACGAGTTCGACGGCGCGTGCCGCACACCTGTCGATCGCATTGGAACAGGTCAACGGTGAGCTGGCCACGGCCCTGGCCGGATATGCGGACGCCGATTCGATCGTCGTGGCCCGCCGGCAGGTCTGGCCATACGAATGGCTCGGTGCGGGGCCGCGTCTGCGTCGCTATGTGGTCGCCACCGGGCTGGCGCCCGCGATGCCGCCGGCGGTGGATCGCCTCTGCAACGAGGTCGGGCCGATGTTCGGTCGCGTCGGCGCGCGGGTGGTCATCGTCTCGCACCTGCACATCTGCGGCGCGCTGCCTCTCGCGACCGCGCGATTTCGTCGCACGGAGCCCTATCTCACCGTGACGTGGAAAGCGGTCGACATGGCCACCGACACCGTGGGAGTCGACCTGCTTGCCCTGTACCAACGCCCCAGTCCCTAGCCGACCTCACCATCGGCGGACGCACTGTGACGCATCGGTACCCGCCCCGATGTAGAATAAGAGCAGGCGGTCGGTCCTCCCCTTCACGCCCCACCCGAGCCTCCCGTGCCTCTGTTCGTCCTCGCTGTCGCCTTCGTGGTCAGCGGCGCCGCCGGTCTCATCTACGAGTCGACCTGGACCAGGTATCTCAGCCTCTTCGTCGGGCACGACGCCTACGCCCAGGTGCTGGTGCTCGTCCTTTTCCTCGGGGGGATGTCCGCGGGGGCGTGGCTCGGGGGGAGATGGAGCCCCCGATCCCGGTCGCCCCTGTTGGGCTACGCGGCCGTCGAAGCCGCCGCCGGCGGGATCGGGCTGGTCTTCCATCCCGCCTATCTCGCGCTCACCGGGTGGGCGTATGCTTCGGTCTTCCCGCACCTCGGCGCCGGGATCGGCGGCGACCTGATCAAGTGGGCCATTGCCGCGATCCTCCTCCTGCCACAATCGCTGCTGCTTGGCGCCAGCTTTCCGCTGATGAGCGCGGGGGTCCTCCGGCTCGACCCGGCGACCCCGGGACGCCGGATCGCGCTGCTCTACTTCGCCAACAGCCTCGGGGCCGCGGGCGGGGTCCTGCTCGGCGGCTTCGTATTGGTGCCCGCGATCGGGCTTCCCGGCGCGATCCGCGCGGCAGCGCTCGCCAATCTGGGTGTCGCGCTGGTCGTCGCCATCGTGGCGTTCCTGTCGCAGCGGGATCCCGCGCTCACCGAGGTCCCCCGACCGGCCCCGACCGTGCCCCCCGTCCCGCGCGACCGGACCCTGACCCTCCTCCTCGCGGTGAGCGCGGGTACCGCGATCGCCTCGTTCCTGTACGAGATCGACTGGATCCGGATGCTCTCACTGGTGCTGGGGAGCGCCACGCATTCCTTCGAATTGATGCTGAGCGCGTTCATCCTCGGCCTTGCGCTGGGCTCCCTCTGGATCAGCGGGCGTGCCGATCGGCTCACCTCCCCGCTCCGCTCCCTGGGCCTGATCCAGATCGCGATGGGAGTCTGCGCCCTGGGCACGCTCGTGGCCTATGCGTCCACTTTCCACTGGATGACGTGGCTCTTCGCCGCGCTCACCAAGTCCGAGGCGGGATACCAGGGGTTCACCTTGGTGCGCTACGGGATCAGCATGGCCATCATGCTGCCCGCGACCTGCTGCGCCGGGATGACCCTTCCACTGATCACGAAGATCCTGCTCGCCCGTGGCGCGGGTGAACAGGTCATCGGCACGGTCTACGCCTGGAACACGTTGGGCTCCATCGCGGGCGTAGCGATCGGCGGCCTCCTCCTCCTCCCCCTGCTCGGCCTGAAGGGCCTGATGCTGGTCGCGGGCGCGCTCGACATCACGCTCGGGATCGCGCTGGTGGCGTCCACGCGCGGGACCGAGCTGGTGCGCCCCCCTGGCCGGCATCTCCTGGCCGGTATGGCGGCGCTCGCCCTCCTGGTGGCGCTGACCGCTTGGGCGGCCCGGCTGGATCCAGTGGCCATGGCGAGCGGGGTGTTCCGCTTCGGCCGCATCCTCGACCCATCGCTGACCCAGGTCCTCCGCACCCGGGATGGCCGGACCGCCACCGTGTCCGTACTGCGGCAGACCGCGATCAACGACCTCTCCATCCGGACCAACGGCAAGACCGACGCTTCGGTGAACGAGGCCTTCTGGCGCCCTGCCTGCGAGGAGGTCTCCGGCCGTGCGCCCCTCAACGGCGACGCCTCCACCCAGGTGCTCCTCCCCCTGATCACTCTCGCCTACCGGCCCGATGCGCGGCGGGCCGCGATCGTCGGTTTCGGCTCGGGGATGAGCACTCATATGCTCCTTGGTGATCCCCATCTGACAAAGGTCGTGACCATCGAGATCGAGCCGGAGATGATCGCTGCGGGGCGCGAGTTCTACCCGATCAATCGGCGGGCCTACGATGATCCCCGGGCCACCTTCGTCATCGGCGACGCCCGGACTTATCTCTCCACCGGTGGGGAGCGATTCGACCTGATCATGTCGGAGCCATCCAATCCCTGGGTCAGCGGCGTTTCCGGCCTGTTCACCGTGGAGTTCTACCAGCGGATCCGCTCCGCGCTGGCGCCCGGAGGAGTCTTCGGGCAGTGGCTGCATACGTATGAGCTCGACGACGAACTGGTGCTCTCCGTCCTCGGGGCGCTGCACCAGGTGTTCCCCGACTACGTGGTCTACCAGGTGGGGGAGGGGGACTTTCTGATCGTGGCCAGCGCGGAGGGCCCGCTCGCCCCGCCCGACTGGCGCGTGTTCGACGCCCCCGACCTCGCCGACCTGCGCTGCCGGACCTTCCCGCCCACGGCGGGCACGATGCGGGCCCTGCGGGCCGGCGGCCGGGCGCTCTTTGCTCCACTGTTCGACGGCGACCGTCGCCTCAACTCCGACTTCGATCCGGTCCTCGATCTCGGCGCGGAGCGGCGGCGCTACCTCGAGAGCCATGCAATTGGACTGGAGGCGATCGTGGGGGACTGGCGCGGGATGGCCGGCGCGCTCGAGGGGGCAGCTCCGCTCATTCCGGAATCGGTCCCGGCACCGCCATTCATGACGGTGGCGGGGGTCTCCTCGCGCACCGCTGCCGCACTGCTCCAGGAACGGCGAGCGAGCCGCAATGACACCACCGTGGAGCCCCCGGACGTGCAGTTCGCGCGCGAGCAATGGAAGGCCTGGCAGTTCCGGCTCTCCGGTCCCGCGCCGAGCGACTGGCGTTCATTTCTGCTGGCGTTCGACGGGATGTCCATCCTCGCCCACCGCGGGACGGCGGGGTATGCCAATCCGCGGCTCTTCGCGTCGGCCGCGGCATTCATGGAACGGCGCGGCGCCCCCCTGCTGATCCGCCAGGCGGTCGGCTTCCGCCGCGCGGTGCTGGAGTGGAAGATGGAGAGCGTCGCGTCGCTCGGATCCGCCCTGCTGCCGTCGGTGCGAGCGGGACAGGGCCTCGTCGATCGCGAGCAATTCATCGACGGGATGCTCATCGCGGCGGTTCGGCTGGGCCGAGGGGGTATGGCCGACAGCACCCTGAGCGAGCTCGGCACGGCGCGTCGGGCGCGCCCCGGCGACCTGCGGGACGATCTGCTCCTGGCCCATTTGCAGCGGGCCTTCGGCACGGCAGTCCGCTAGGGCGTCAGCCCCTCATACCGACTGAGTTTGCGGTAGAGCGTCGACGGATCGATGCCGAGCGCTTCGGCGGCCCGGGTCTTGTTGCCCCCCTCCGCCTGCAGCACCCACATGATGTAGGCCTTTTCGATCGCCTCGAGGGTGGGGCTCGTGGGGGTCCGCTCGGCCACGAGCGACTCCCGTCGACGGCGGGTGATCCGTTCGGGGAGCGAGGCCGGCTCAATGATGTCGCCGCGGGTCATCACGACGGCGTGCTCGAGGGTGTTCTCGAGTTCGCGCACGTTGCCGGGCCAGTCGTAGACCATGATGGCGTCCATCGTCTCCGACGAGAGCGCCCGGGGCCCGCCGCCCCGCTCCTGCGACAACCGGCCGAGGATCGACTCCACCAGCGGCAGAATGTCGTCGGCACGCTCGCGGAGGGGGGGCAGCGTGATGGTGACCACGTCGAGCCGGTAGAACAGGTCGGCCCGGAAGGCGGCGCGACGCACTTCCTCTTCGAGGTCGCGGTTGGTGGCGGCCACGATCCGCACGTCCAGCGGCACCGCCTCGGTGGCGCCGACCGGGATCGCTTCGCGCTCCTGCAACACCCGGAGGAGCTTCACCTGGAGGGAGGGGGGCATCTCGCCCACTTCGTCGAGGAAGAAGCTGCCGCCCCGCGCGGCGGCGAAGAGCCCCTGTTTGTCGCGCACCGCACCCGTGAACGACCCCTTCACGTGACCGAACAGTTCGCTCTCGAGCAGGGTCTCGGTCAGGGCGCCGCAGTTGATCGACAGGAACGGCGCCTCGCGCCGGCCGGAGAGGGTATGGATGTAGCGCGCCACGACCTCCTTACCGGTCCCGCTCTCGCCCTGGATCAGCACCGTCGCATCACTTGGCGCGACCGCCTCGGCAAGTTTGAGCGCGTCGAGGAATTTCTTGGACTTCCCGATCGGCCGCGGCGCCGCGGTACGCTCCCGACGACGGATGTCGCTCTTGAGCTGGCGATTCTCCGCGCGCAGTTGTCGGTGCTCCACCGCCCGCCGGAGGATGGTGAGCAGTTCGTCGTTGGCGAACGGCTTCTGCAGGTAGTAGAACGCCCCGGAATTCACCGCCGAGATGGCGGTCTGGAGGGAGGCCTGCGCGGTCATGAGGATGACCGGGGTCATCGCGTCCTGCTCCTTGGCGGCCTGCAGGATGTCGAGACCGGTGACCTGGGGCATCCGGACGTCGGAGAGGACGACATCATGGTGGCCCAGGCGGATCTGCTCGATCCCCGCCTTGCCCCCCTGAGCCGCGATGACCTCGTACCCTTCGCCCTTGAGCAGGATGCGCAGGGTGTCGAGGATCCCCATTTCGTCGTCGATGATCAACAGGACGGGCTTCTGACTCACGCCTGGTCCTCCGTGCCCCCTGGCAGGGGCAAGTAGATCGTGAAAGTGGTCCCGGCGCCCAGGGTGGAGTCGACGAAGACCAGGCCACGGTGCGCTTCGACGGCGCGTTGAACAATAGATAGTCCGAGCCCGGAACCCCCGGGTCGGCCGGTGACGAACGGCTCGAAGAGGCGCGGCCGCACCTCCTCGGGGATGCCGGGGCCGTCATCGGCGACGACGAGCTTGGCCGCCCGGTCCAGGGCGGCACCGCTGGGAAGCTCCCCGGGCAGGGCCAGGCCGGTGGTGATCGTCACGCGTACCGGACCCTTGGCGGCTTGGACCGCGTTGAGGGTCAGGTTGGACACCACCCGGTGGAGCAGGTCTTCGTCCCCTTCGACCTCCACCGCTTCCCCGGCCACCTCGATCACGGCGCCTTCGGCGCAATCGGGATGCTCCTTTACCAGGCGGATCGCCCCGCGGGCCACGTCCTGGAGGTCCATCGGCGCCGAGCGGGTGACGCGCACCCGGGAGAAGTCGAGGAACTCGCTCAAGAGCCGGCTCAGCCGGTCGCTTTCGCGTACGATGAGGTGCGCGAGGAAGCGCTCATCGTCGTTGGCCCGTGGCGACCGGGAGAGCTGCTCCACGCTGCTCCGGATCGAGGCCAGCGGGTTCCGGATCTCGTGTGCCAGCGAGGCGGAGAGTTCGGCCACGGCCTCGAGCCGCTCGGCGCGCAGGTGCAGCTCCTGCAGCCGCTTCTGGTCGGAGATGTCGGCGAAGATCGCCGTGACGCTGGGCGAGCTCTGTCCCACGCGCTCGAGGGTGGTGACGCTGAGGCCCACCGGGAACTGGGTCCCGTCCTCGCGGGTGATGATACCTTCCGACCGCGCCACCCGTCGTCCCCAGCGCATCGAGGCGACCAGCGCGTCCGCCAGCCCCGGGGAGACTGCGCGGATGGCCTCGAGCGCCGGGAGGCCGAGCATCCGACGTCCGGTGATGCCGAGGAGCTTTTCCGCCATCGGATTGATGAAGGCGAGACGCCCGGCGGGATCGATCGTAAGCACCCCGGAGGTGATGGTCCGGAGCACGTCGTCGGCCTCGAGCCGCACCTGCGCCAGTTCGGTTTCGAGCTGCAGCGTCCGCGCACCGGCCGTACGGAGCCGTGCCGCCAACACCGACACCACGGCGAACACCAGCGCGAACACCACCAGCTGGCCGAGGAACCCCGCGCCGGGGATCTCGGGCTGTCCCCACATCACGTCGGCGAAGTAGAGCGAAAGGCAGAGGACCGTGACCAGCAGCGCCGACCCGAAGGTCAGGTAGAGGCTGTAGGCCGCGATCACCACCACGAAGAGCGACGGGAAGGGGCTCCGCTCGCCGCCGGTGAGATGCACCACCGTGATGATCGCCACCACGTCGGTGAATGCCTGCACGTACAGCTGACTCTCGCTCGGCACCTGCCGCTCGCCGCGCACCACGAAATGGCCGTAGGCGCTCAGCACGAAGATCACCAGCACCGAGACGGCGGTGAGGAAGGCCGCGTCGGGCGATTCGGTCCAGACCAGGCCCACACGCCAGAGCGCCCCGGTGGCCAGGATCAGCCGCAGGGCGATCAGCCACTGCAGCACCGTCCCGACCGCGGGGATGGAGAACCAGACCAGCTGTCGCTGCCGGTCGGAGTTCCGCCGAGGCTCCGCTGCGTGTTCGGTCATCGCATCCTGGAGGAAAGGCCGGGGAGGGGGTCGGGCCCAGAGAGCTAATATGGTCGGCGCCGGTCGGTATCGGAACCGGTTAGAATCCGGCATGCCTTGGGCCGTCTATCTGGTGCGCTGCCGCGACGGTTCGCTCTATACCGGTGTCGCCACCGACGTCGGACGCCGCATGGCCGAGCACAACGCCGGCATCGGGGCCCGGTATACCCGCGCCCGGGGACCGGTCACCCTCGTCCATCAGGAGCCTGCCGCCGACCGTTCAGCGGCGCTCCGGCGGGAAGCGGCCATCAAGCGTCTTTCCCGCCCCCTCAAAGAGCGCCTCGTCCGCGGCGAGCCCCTGCCGATGCCCGACTTCGCCGGTTTCCCCGCCGCCGCCTTCAGCTTCCTGCGCGGCCTCAAGCGCCACAATGCGCGCCCCTGGTTCGAGGCCCGCCGCGACACCTACGAGGCCGCGATCCGCGACCCGATGCGCTCACTCATCGAAGCCATCGACGTCCGGCTCGCGCGGCGGGCCCCCGAGATCGTGGGCGATCCCCGTCGTTCGATGTTCCGGATCCATCGCGACATCCGCTTCTCGAACGACAAGTCACCCTACAAGAGCTGGGCGAGCGCCTGGTTCTACCACCGGGACGCCGGCAAGGGGGTGGGTCAGGATGCGCACGGCGGCGCCGGCCTCTACTTCCACCTGGAGCCCGGAGAGTGTCTGGTCGCGGGGGGACTCTGGATGCCCGAGCGTGGGGCGCTCGCCAAGGTGCGCGATGCGATCGCGGAGGATCCGGAGGAATTCGCTCGGCTCGTCTCGGCGCCCAGATTCAAGCGCACGTACAAGAGGCTGAGCGTGGAGGCGGTGCTGACCCGCACACCGCGCGGCTACGCCGCCGACCATCCCGCGGAGCGCTGGCTCCGGTACAAGTCGTTCACCGCCTCGGTGAAGCTGACCGACGCCCAGATCCGCTCCCCCCGGTTGCCCGATCTGATCGTGAAGCGCTATGAGGCGCTGCTGCCGCTGGTGCGGTGGCTCAACGCGGCGCTGGGGTTTCCGGAGCAGAGCTCGCGGTTCTAGGCGGTCAGGCGGTCAGGCGGTCAGGCGGACGGGCGGCGACCGAAGCGGCCCACAGGAGCGCGTAGCGCGACTCGGCCGCGAGGAAGGGGCGGACGGGCGGACGGGCGGACGGACGGGCGGGCGGGCGGACGGGCGGACGGGCGGTCGGGCGGAACGTCGGGGTCGGAGGCAAGCAAAGCACGGAGTCATCCCGAGCCTTGTCCTGAGCGCAGCGAAGGAAGAGCGAGGGATCTACCCAGCAAAGACCTTGGCGTGCAATCTCGCTACGGTCTTGGCCGGCAAGATCCCTCGCTCCGCTCGGGATGACTCCGTGCTTGGTATGACTCCGAACCGCCCGACCGCCTGACCGCCCCTTCCTCGCGGCCGAGTCGCGCTACGCGCTCCTGTGGGCCGCTTCGGTCGCCGCCTTACCGCCTCCGCATCGCCCGTTCGATCTCGGCCGCATCCCGCATCGCGCCGGCGCTCAGCACCTCATGTCCGGTCGCGGTCACCAGCACGTCATCTTCGATCCGCACTCCGAGGTTCTCCTCGGCGATATAGATCCCGGGCTCGACGGTGAGGATCATCCCTGGGACGAACGGTGTGCTGTAGACCCCGACGTCGTGCACATCCATGCCGAGCCAGTGCGACAGGCCGTGGAAGAAATACTTGTTGCAGTCACCACCGTCGCCGCAGAGGTCGCCGGAGTGCGCCTTCATGTACTCTCGGGCGATCTGGCCCAGCCGCATCATCGTCATCCCCGGTCGCACCGAGTCGATGGCATTCTGCTGGGTCGCGAGGACCAGGTCGTAGATGGCGCGCTGGCGCGGGGTGTAGCGCCCCGAGACCGGATAGGTCCGGGTCACGTCGGCCGAGTAGTAGCCCCACTCCGCGCCGATATCGACCACCACGAGGTCACCGGCCTGCATCTGCCGGCGGCTCTTGTCGTAATGCAGGGTCACGGAGTTCGGCCCGGAACCGACGATGCTCGGGAAGCCTACCCGCTCGGCGCCGTTCCGATGGAACGCCGCCTCGATGATGGTCTCGAGCTGGTACTCCCACATCCCCGGCGCCAGCATCCGGGTGGCATCGCGGTGCGCGTCGATGGTGGCATTGATGGTGCCGCGCATCCGCCGGATCTCATCGGCATCCTTCACCAACCGAAGCGCCGCGATCTCGGCACCGAGGTCCTTCACCGTCAACGCGCTGCCGAAGCCACCGAAGACCAGGCCGCGAAGGAATTCGTCCTTCCCCTGGCGCTCGCCCCGCTTGAGATAGAGTGCTCCGCCCCGCGCCCGGCCGACGGAGCGGCGGATCAGCTGCTGGGCGCTGTCGGCGGCGTGGGTCTCGACGATGCCGGTGAGCGCCGTGGCCGAGTCGCCCGGCCCGAGCTTCACACCGGTCCACCGCTCGGAAGCGGGGATCCGCGGCGGGAGGTAGAGGATCGCCTGGTCGGGCAACGTGTCGCTGGCGATGAGCACCAGCCAGGAGCCCGGCTCTTCGAGGCCGGTGAGGTAGAAGAAGTCGTTGTCCTCGCGGTAGTCGCTGTCCTGCGGGTAGTCCCCCTCGATGGAGCGCGCTTCAGCGGAGCGGAGGACGGCGACGCCGGAACCCAGGCGGGCGAAGAGCGCCGCACGCCGGGCCTGGAGCGTGGCGACCGGGACGGCGCCTGCCGGCGAACCGGCCTGGGCCTGCACGGCGGCAGGAATGAGGCTTGCGCTGAGCGGCAGCGAAGCGAGCAGCGCGACGAGCGCGAGACGACGACGCATGGGGGACCTCGGACAGGGAATCAACGTTGGGGGGACTCGACTGCGACCTACGCTTATCGAGGTTCGAAAGTGTCAGGGAGAGCTCGTTCACCACGGAGGATCGGAGGTACACGGAGACACACGGAGTACCGATCTTGGTGTCCCATACCAGAGATCCCACCTTGAGACCCAAAAAAGGCATTACCTCCGTGCCGCTCCGTGTACCTCCGACCCTCCGTGGTGAATGAACTGATCAATCGACTGGAACCTCGAATCAGGGAGAGCTCGTTCACCACGGAGGATCGGAGGTACACGGAGACACACGGAGAACCGATCTTGGTGTCCCATACCAGAGATCCCACCTTGAGACCCAACAAAGCATTACCTCCGTGCCGCTCCGTGTATCTCCGACCCTCCGTGGTGAATGAACTGATCAATGGACTGGAACATCGAATCGCACTTCGTCCGGCAGCCGCATCAGGAAATGCCACCACTCCTGATCGTAGTTCTGGAACCCTTCCGCCGCCATCGCGTCGCCCAGCTTCTTCCGATCCACGGCCGCCTCGCCGGTGGCGTTGGCGGTATGAGCATCTTCATTGAACGTATCGAATGGCGTCCCCATCTCGATCGGCCGCCGGGTGCGGAGATCGATGAGCGTCAGGTCGACCGCGAGGCCGAGGTTGTGGCGTGAGCGGGCTGCGATATAGCCGCCGTCGACCAGTTCGATCTTCCGCCCCACTCGCTCGGCCCACGCCACCATCGCTTCGGTGGCGCGGACGGGGCGGTAGCCGTCGTAGATCAGGAGGCCGAGGTGCCGGGGGCGGAGCCGGGCCTGGACGCGGGTAAGGGCCGCGACTGCTTCCTTTCTCAGGAAGGCGCGGCTCGTCTCGTAGCCAGGGAGGGGGGCGCCGGTGAAGTTGTTGGCGCCGAAGTAGCGGGCTTCGACCGCGATGGTGGTGTCGACGGAGCGGACGTCGGCCATCAGCGAGTCGAAGACCCGATGGTCGCGGAGGATGACGGTGTCGGCGGGGGCTTGGGCGCCGAGCGGGCCGGCGAGAAGTGCCAATAGGAGGAGCGGCTTCATGCGTTCCAATGTACCGTCTCGCGTGGAAATGGTGGTGGATGGGTCGGTGCAGGGAGTTAGGCTCCGTGAACCTGTCGCGAGAACGCGAAAGCACGAAGGTTCGCGAAAGAATACTTTGGGGGTGCCATGCAAGGATCCAAACATGAGTTCGAAGAACTCTCATCCAAGATCTTGGGAGCCGCTATTGCTGTTCATCGCGCCCTCGGCGCAGGGTATCAGGAGAGTGTCTACTCCAACGCCCTAAGTGTCGCCCTGGCCGAACAAGGCATCTCTCACGCGCGTGAACACGAGGTCGATCTCTACTTCAAAGGGGTCCATATCGGCAAACACCGATTGGATCTCCTGGTGGAAGACACCATCGTGGTCGAATTGAAGGCCGTCGAAAAAGTGTTGGAGCTCCACAAGGCCCAACTCCGCTCATACCTCAAGTCCACTGGAAAGGAGGTCGGACTCCTCCTCAACTTCGAAGCCCCAGTCCTCGAAGTTCGACGGGCCGTGAGTTCCCGCACCCCCCAATAGTCGTTTTCGCGAACCTTCGTGCTTTCGCGCTTTCGCGCGAGGTTCACGGAGCTCCGCATGCCAGCACCTAGCCTAGCCGACCCGGGCCGGAGCCTGCATTTTCAGGACATCCCACACCGGCCCCACCCATGACCGATCGTCGCTCCTTCCTGACCGCCATCGCGGGGCTCCCGCTCCTGCCCAGCGCGCTCACCGGTACGGCCCACCGGCCCACCGGCCCTCTGGCCCACGTCGACAAGCCCCGGATGCCCTCCGAGATCCGCGCCACCGGCGAGTCGTTCTGGCGCGAGCTCCGCAAGGAGTTCACCCTCAACCGCGATGAGACTTTCTTCAATACCGGCACCCTCGGCGCCAGTCCCAAGGCGGTCCAGGAGGCCGTGATCGACCATATGCGCCACGTCGACCGCGACATCGCGCAGTGGGACTACTACGCCGACCACGAGAACTATTTCACCGGCTACTACCCCGAACTCACCTACCGCGAGAAGCTCGCGGCCATCATCGGCGCCAAAGGGCACGACGTGGCGCTCTGCCAGAACGCCACCTTCGGGATGAACTTCCTCGCCAACGGCCTCGAGCTCGCACCAGGCGACGAAGTGGTGGCGACCAATCAGGACCACCCCGGGGGCCGGAAAGGGTTCGACCTTCGCGCCAAGCGCCAGGGGATCGTGGTCAAGGAGATCCTCCTCCCCGACCCCGCCACCGATCTCACTCCCGACCAGCTCGTCGATCTCTACCTCGGCCAGACCACGCCGCAGACCAGGCTCTGGGCCATTCCACACATCAACAGCGGGCGCGCCACCCGCTTCCCGGTCGAGCGGCTCTGCGCCGCGGCCCGCGAGCGCGGGATCTTCAGCGCCATCGACGGCGCCCAGAGCCTGGGACATCTCGCCATCGACGTGAACGCGATGGGTTGCGACGCTATTTACGGGAGCCCGCATAAGTGGCTGCTGGCGCCGAAGGGGACCGGGATGCTTTGGGTCCGCCCCGAGAAGCAGCAACATCTCTGGGCCACCCTCGCCTCGGCCGGATGGGACGACCCGAATGACCGGATGTACGCCCTGATGCAGTACGGCACCGGCAACCTGTCCCTCCTCGTCGGGCTCGGCGTCGCCTGCGATTTCCATCAGCAGATCGGCTCGCAGAAGATCCAGGACCGGATCGTCGGGATGGGAGACCAGCTTCGCGCCGGCGTCAAGGCGATCCCGGGGTCCCGGATCATTTCGCCGACCCATCCTCAGCTTACCTGCGCCTCGACCGTCTATGGACTTTCCGGGAAGACCGGGAACCAGATCCAGGACTTCCTCTGGAACCGCGCCAAGATCCGGGTCCGCTCGGTGGGGGATATCGGCGTGCGCCACACCTGCCACATCTACAACTCACCGGCGGATGTCGATCGGACGCTGGGGCTGCTGACGGAGCTTGCCAGGTCGTAGGGTGGCAGAGTTCCGCCCACCTATCGCGAAAACGCGAGAGCGCGAAGGTCCGCGAAAGGCTCCGTGGCGACCCAGGTTCCGTTCTCCAGAACCTATGAAATTGTTGGGTGCAACACGGAGCTCCCCTTGGGACCACCAAGATCTCGAACTCTGCGAACGTGAACGGGAGGGAGAGCTTCGGGGAGCCTTTCGCGTAGCTTCGCGCTTTCGCGTTTTCGCGCGAGGTTCACGGAATCCCGCCTTGAGCACCGGCGCTTCTGTATGGGAATTGGGCTGTTGTAAGTACATGTCAGTCAATGAGTTACGCTGTCGCTTGCCCTTCCAGGTCGCTGGTCCCATATTACGTCCAGACGCCACCCGATCCCGGGCCCTGCCCCGGGATCGATTCCTTTTGTTTGTTCGGAAAGCCCGAATGATCCGTAAGCTGCGCGACAAGCTGGGCAAAGAGATCGGGGAGCTCTCATTCGAGCTGACCGTCACCCTCCCCAAGGCCATTGCGACGGCCGTGGAGATGGGGGACCTGCGCGAGAACTCCGAGTACAAGGCCGCCCTCGAGCGCCAGCAGCTGGTCCAGGCCCGCCTGAGCCAGCTGCACCAGCGCCTCCAGCAGGTGATGGAGCTCTCCAACACCAACACGCCCGCCGACAAGGTCGGGCTCGGCTCGTCGGTCACCGTGAAGGACATCGATACCGGCGAGAAGGAGACCTACATGCTGGTGCTGGCCGAGATGGTGGACGTGGATGAGGGACACATCACCTTCGCCTCGCCCCTCGGCCGAGCACTCCGCAATCGCGGCGTGGGTGAAGAGGTCGAGCTGGTGCTCCCCACCAAGCGCCGCCGGCTCAAGATCCTGAAGCTGGAAGCGGCGGCGGCAGAGTAAGGGTGCGGGATCGCGCCGCTCCGTGAACCTCTCGCGAAAGCGCGAGAACTCGAAGGTTCGCGAAATGTTCCGAGCCGATCCGGGTTCCGTGCCGCTGACCAGGAAGACTTTGTGGGTGCGGTGCGGAGCTCCCCGTGGGGTCACCAAATTCCCGGACTCTGCCATCAAGTTTTTGTGGGTGCAGGGCGGAACTCCCCGTGGGGCCACCAAATTCCCGGACTCTGCCATCAAGTTTTTGTGGGTGATGCGCGGAGCTCCTTGTGAGACCACAAAAAACTCCGGCCGGGCGAGCGTGGATGGGCTCATTGGGTCCCGGGAGCCTTTCGCGAACCTTCGCGCTTTCGTGTTTTCGCGATAGGTTGGCGGAGCTCGACGCTTCCGACGCGATCTGGAGGTTGCATGCCTGAATTCCCCAAGAAGCTGCTGGTCGTCGGCGACCGAGTGCTGATCACTCCCGAAGAGGGGGATGATCGGACCAAGGTGGGCCTCTACCTTCCCGCCAGCGCCATCGACACTCAGCAGGTACAGAGCGGCCTGATCCTGGCCGTCGGACCCGGCGACCCGGTGGGTGAGGTCGGCCCCGATGACGAGCCGTGGCGCGACCGCGGCGAACCGCGCCGCCGCCCGATGCAGGCCAAGGTGGGCGACCACGCGATCTTCTTCCGCAAGGCCGCGGTCGAGATCACCTTCGAGGACCGCAAGTACCTGGTCGTGCCGATCGGCGCGATCCTGGTGCTGGTGCGGGACGATCTGCCGATCTGAGCAGGTGACCCGTGACCGGTGACCAGTTACCGGGCACAAGGCGAGATCCTCCCGGCAG
>JBDSIR010000043.1:0-35296 GCA_039917855.1 Gemmatimonadales bacterium
CGTGGCCACGTCGTATACCCCACTGCCACTGTGGCGGGCAGGAAGGGAATGCCAACGGCAGGTTCCGGAGCGAGGGGCGCGAAAAGCTTGCCCAATTGCTTCATTCCGGCCTTCGCGTCGACCGAGAGAGCCGTCAGTTTGCCCTCACCCCAAATATCCCGGTAGCGCACTTCGGCGCCCTGTTGGCCTGCGCCCTTCTTCACCAGCATCGCAATTGCGGTTCCCACCTGGATACCAACCGGATCCTCGGCGGTCGAGAAGATGCTCGGGTCGGACTCCCCCTCTGGTGTCAACTTCCCGGTCTTGTACTTGTCCCCATTCAGGTTGTCGATCCAGATCTTGTCGAACTGCTCCAGGAACCGCTCCCGCATCCCGGTGAACGAAAGTCCATCGAGCCAGGAGTAATTGGAGATAAAGCAGATCACTCCGCGCCCAGTACCCTCCACGATCTTCCGCTCGGCCATCCGGAAGAACCTCACATAGAGGTCATTCAATCCCTGGCCCTGCGGCTTGGGCGCCTTCTTCGTGGTCCGGTACGCCTGGGTCAACTCCCGCTCTTCCTTGCTCTCAGTGATTCCGGCATACCCGTTGTAGGGCGGGTTGCCCAGGATCACCAGCACCTTCCGCTGTTGCTTCACCTCATCGGCCAATTCCCGTTCCTGCTCCAGCTCGGGGAAGGGAAGGTGGCGGTTGTCGTCGTTGGTCCACCCGGTGAGAGCATTGGTGAGGTAAACCCCCGCGCGGTCGTTTCCCTTGAGTGGTGCGCCGAGCCGCTGCAAAAGGAGCCCGAGCTGAAGGTGGCTCACCACGAAGGGGGCGGGGAGGAGCTCGAAGCCGAAGATCCGTTCCTTGACGGCCTTTCGGAGATCGTTGGCCGAGAGGGCGTCGCCCCCTTCCTCCTTGAGTGTCTTACCGATCCGGTCCAGCACTTCAATGAGGTAGGCCCCAGTGCCGCAGCAGGGATCGAGCACCACCACCTGCTCATCGGCCAGGCCGCGCTTGATGCCGAGTTCCTCGCGCAACACCGTGTCCACGCGGGCTACCTGGTATTGCACCACTTCGCGGGGGGTGTACCAGACGCCGAGTTCCTTGCGGAGTGCCGGGTCGAACGCTTCAAGGAATGGTTCATAGAAATACTGCACCGCCTCGGCTTCCTGGAACTTCTGGAAGAAGGCGGCGCGGTCCACCCGGTCGAGCACCTCGCCGGTGTTCTCCAGGATCCCCACGAGCCCGAGTTGGCCGAGTTGGGCGGGGGTGGCCACCTGTTCGAAGAGCGCCTTGATCATCGGAACCCGGAGGGTCCAGATGCTCTCCCTCCAGTTGAACACCGCCTTGGAGGTCGGGGGATGTTCCTTGGACCAGAGCACCCACGACGAGAAGACCCCGTAGAAAAGGGTCTGCACCAGGGAGGAGCGGAAGAAATGGTCGCCGTCCTCGCCGGTGAAGGTGAGGCCGAGGGCCTGTTCGAAGGCGGTGCGGACATCCTGGAGCGCGGGGAGTTCCTGCTTGGCGATCTGGTCCATGGCGTCGCGCGCGTAGGAGGCGAGAAACCAAGCGACATCTTTCGGTTCGGTGAGCACCGCGCGATTGCGGAGGGCGCGGGTGAGGAACTCGGTCAGGCGAGCTCCCCAGACTTCGGCGGTCTTCTGGGGGTGGGCGGCGAGCTTCCAGAACTCCGGAGCGCTGTCGGCCAGCACCAGCTTGTCGGTCACGCGGTAAGAATTGTCTCGGTCGCGGACCACAAGACGGAACTCGCGGTAGTTGGTCACAAGGACCTGGCCGTAACGGAGCAAGTACTTCTCGACCTGCTTCGAGGCCACGATCTTGTTCAGGTCATCCTTTGGCCCCTTGATCTCGGCCACACCGCCGGTGGGGATCTGGCCTGGCTTGAGCGCCTTGGTCTTGCTGTTGATCTGGTCGGCGGTAAAGAAGGCGGCGTCGGGGGTGCCGGCGCCGAGGTCTTCGGGGTGGATGAGGCAGAGGACCTTGGGCTTGAGGTTCTTGCCGATCTCGTCGATGAGGGCCTTGAAGGCCGGATACCCCGCGGTCTCGGGGGTGCCGGCGTCCTGGAGGATGCGGAGCTCGGTGAGGTAGCGCTCGACCGGGTGCATCGGGCCTCGGGGTGGGGTGGGGGTTGCAGACCGAAAGGTAGGGCGCCCAACCTCACCCCCCAACCCCCTCTCCCTGGCGGGAGAGGGGGAACTGCTCCGACGTTCTCCCCCTCTCCCATATGGGAGAGGGGGCCGGGGGGTGAGGTCGGTGGAGAGGGGGAAGGGGGTGAGGTTTTTCGTAGCCCGCTATACCTTCAATTCTTACTCCATCCACACCCCTTGCACCCTGCACCTAAGGCCATTTTCATGCTGAAGCGCATCACCCGCGTCGCGATCGCCCTCTGCGCCGCTGCGCCGCTGCTCTCCCTCGGGCCCGACTCGCGCTTCGCGCTCGTGTGGGGCCCTTCGGTCGTCTCCGCCCAGGCCCCCCGCGGCTACACCCCCGCCGACAGTGCCCGGCTCGACATCACGATGATCTACTCCTCCCCCTGGTTCACGGGTGAGAGCTTCGGGCCGGCGCGGTGGTTGGGTCAGGGCGAAGCGTACACCACGCTCGAGCGCGCGACCGCACCGGCCAAGGGGCAGGAGATGATCCGCTACGAGACGGTCGGCGGCGCCCGCTCGGTGCTCGTCCCGGCGGCAAGGTTCATCCCCGCCCAGGACACGACGCCGCTCGCGATCGAGGAGTACAGCTGGAACGGCGACCAGTCGAAGCTTCTCCTCTTCACCAACTCCCGTCCGGTCTGGCGCGCCAACACCCGCGGCGATTTCTGGGTGCTCGACCTGAAGACGTGGGAGCTCCGAAAGCTCGGTGGTCCCGGCGCGAAGGAAGCGACGCTCCAGTTCGCCAAATTCTCTCCCGACGGCTCGAAGGTCGGGTACGTGCGCGAGAACGACCTCTATGTCGAGGACCTCGCCACCGGGCGCATCACCCGGCTCACCTCCGACGGATCCCGCGCGATCATCAACGGCACCTTCGACTGGGTCTACGAGGAAGAACTCGGCCTCCGCGACGGATGGCGCTGGAGCCCCGACGGCGTGATGATCGCCTTCTGGCAGCTCGATGCCGACTCGGTGCGCGACTTCGCGCTCATCAACACCACCGACTCGCTCTATCCCCAGGTCACCCCGATCCAGTATCCCAAGGCGGGCGAGGCCAACAGCGCCGCCCGCATCGGCGTGGTCGACGTCACGGGAAGCCCGGTGCGCTGGCTCCCGTTCCAGGGCGACCCGCGGAACCACTATCTGGCGCGGATGGAGTGGGCGGACGCGAAGGGCGGGAAGGATGAGCTGATCATCCAGCGGCTCAACCGACTCCAGAACACCAACGAGTTCGTGATCGCCAATGCCCGCACCACCGCGCTCCGCACCGTGTTCACCGAGCGCGACAGCGCCTACGTCGAGGTGGTCGACGACGTGGTGTGGCTCGACGGCGGAAAGCAGTTCACCTGGGTCAGTGAGCGGGATGGCTGGAATCACGTCTACGTGGTCGACCGTCAGAGCGGCGCGCGCCGACTGATCACTCCCGGCGCATTCGACGTCGTGAACGTGCAGGGCGTCGACGCCGCCGGGGGATGGATCTACTACACCGCGTCGCCCAGCGACCCGGCCCAGCGCTCCCTCTGGCGTGCACCGCTCAGCGGGCGTGGCCGAGCGGTGCGATTGAGCCCCGTGGGGGCACCCGGCTCGCACGGCTATGACATCGCGCCCAGCTTCAAGTTCGCGCGGCACAACTACTCACGGATGGGGATGCCTTCCACCAGCGACCTGATCTCGCTCCCCGATCACCGGAGCCTCCGGACGCTGGTCGCGAACACCCGCCTCAAGGGACGGGTGGCGGCACTCCGGCGGGGGCCGCAGGAGTTCTTCCAGGTGGACGTCGGCGACGGGGTCAAATTGAACGGCTGGATGATGAAGCCGGTCGACTTCGACCCCGATCGCAGGTACCCGATCCTCTTCTTCGTCTACGGGGGGCCCGGATCGCAGACGGTGCTCGACAGCTGGGGTGGCTCGCAGTACCTCTGGTTCACGATGCTCACCCAGAAGGGGTACATCGTCGCCAGCGTCGACAACCGCGGCACCGGGCTCCGTGGCCGCGCCTGGCGCAAGATCACCTACGGGCGGATGGGCGTGATCGAGACCCAGGACCAGATCGCCGCTGCGCGCACCATCGGTCGCTGGCCCTTCGTCGACGCCTCCCGGATGGCCATCTGGGGATGGAGCTATGGCGGTTTCATGACGCTCAACTCCCTCTTCCACGGCGGCGACACCTACCGTGCCGGCATCGCGGTCGCCCCGGTGACGCACTGGAAGTACTACGACAACATCTACACCGAGCGTTACAACGGCCTGCCGCAGACCAACGCCGCGGGGTATGACGCGGGTTCACCGCTGAGTGCGGTCGATTCGCTCCGCGGGGACCTGCTGCTGGTCCACGGCTCCGGCGACGACAACGTGCATTACCAGAACAGCGAGGCGCTGGTCAACCGCCTGGTGCAGGCCAACAAGCCGTTCCAGATGATGGGATATCCCAACCGCAACCACGGGATCTCCGGCGGCAACACTCGGCGCCACCTCTTCGAGCTGCTCACCCGCTACCTCGATGAGCATGTAATGGCGCCGCGGGGTTCTGCCGTGCCGTGAAGCGACAGACTGGAATCAGGAAAATCGGTCGTGTCGCTCCGTGCACCTCCGGCTCTCCGTGGTGAATGCGGCCGGAATTCACCACGGAGAGCCGGAGGTGCACGGAGACCCACGGAGCAGGTCATTGGTCGACGCGGTATTTTGGAGTGTCCCCTGCGTGGAGCCCCCGTGCCCGCCAAAATGACCTACGAAGCGATCGTCGAGACCCTCAGCTACGCCGCCGGTCAGGAACAGATGGTCCGGATCGTGACCACAACAGGAACCTCGGTCCACGGGTTCCCGACCTCGCTCGATACCCACCTCACCGCCCACGAGGTCTACCTCCTCCCCCCGGGCGATGACGACACCGAGATCGCGATCAACCTCGAGGCGATCGAGCTGGTCGAATTGATGTAGCCGGCACCCCTGTCCCCGCTGGCGAGGTGTCCGGGGGGGTGGTACCCTTCAGTCCTTCCTACCACAGGCCGTACCCAATGATCCGGTCTCCCACCACGCAGCGGTCGCGGGCGGCATGGCGCGTGCCATCTCGATGGTCGTGCGCCGCGCTTGCACCCGGGGCCCTTCCGTCGTGGTGAAGAAGCCGGCCCCCGCGCTCCGTCGCGACCGATCCGGGTCCGAGCGGATCGCGCACCGTCAGGCGGCGCTGCTCCACCTGTCCACCGCCATCGCGGTCGCCGAGAACGAGCAGGATATCTGTCGTGCCGTGGTCGCCGGCCTGCACGATCCGGCGCTGGGGTATGATTTCTTGGCGCTGCTCCTCGTGGACGAGGCCAGCGGCGAACGGGTGTTGGTGGCCAGTGCGGGATGGGCGGACGCACCGTCCGGATTACGGATCAAGCCGGGGAGCGGGCTCAGTGAGCGCCCGCTGCTCGACGGTCGGCTGCACTACACCCCCCGGGTCACCGACGACACGCGCTACCTCCCGACCCGGAACCGCGGTTCCGAGGTGGACGTGCCGATGCGTGTCAACGACCGTCTGGTGGGGGTCCTGGTCGTCGAGAGCGATCGCAGCGATGCCTTCGCGGCGGACGACTTCGAGATCCTGATGGCGGCCGCGAACCAGGCCGGCATCGCGATCGGGCGCGCCCGGCTGCTGGCCGCCGTGACGCTCCGGGCCGCCGAAGAGGAGGCCCTCCGCGCCACGATGGGCGACCTCTCGGCGCAGCTCGAGCTGTCGAGCCTCCTGGCTGCCGTGCTCGAGCGGGCCGTGGCGCTGCTCCACGTGAGCCACGGGGAGCTGGCCATCTTCGACGGGGCGGCCGAGGAGCTCGTGATCGTGGCGAGCCACAACGTGGGTCGGACCGACACCACCGGCACCCGCCTGAAGCTCGGCGAAGGTGCGATGGGCCACGTGGCTCGGACGCGCAAGCCGCTCATCATCGAATCCTACGCCGCCTGGAGCGGCCGATCGGCGCAATACGCACAGGCCGATTTTCACGGTGTGCTCGTGGCACCTCTGCTCATCGCCGGGAAGCTGGTCGGAGCGATCGCGGTCATGGACCGGCACGCCACCCGCCGCTTCGGCGACGCGGACCTCCGGCTCATCGACCTGTTCGCCCCCCAGGCCGCCGTGGCCATCGAGAACGCCCGCCTGTTCACCGCGGAGCGGCGTCGCGCCGAGGAGCAGCAGGCCCTGCTCGAGACCATGCACGATCTCTCGGGCGAACTGGAGCTCACACGGGTCCTGCACGGCGTACTGCAGCGCGCCACCGCGCTGCTGGGCGTGACCGGAGGCGAGCTGTCGACGTACGACCAGGTCCGGGGTGACCTCGAGATCGTCGCGAGCCACAACATGGGCACCAACGCCGTCGGCTCGCGCATGGCGCTGGGCGAAGGGGCCATGGGGCAGGTCGCCCGGAATCATCGGTCCCTCATCATCCCACGCTATCAGGAGTGGGCCGCTCGTTCCGCTCAGTACACCCAGAGCACGGTCCAGTCGGTCATGGCGGCGCCGCTGCTCATCGGGAGCCGCCTCGTCGGCGTCATCGCCAGCGTACACGCGGAACCGGATCGAGAGCTCGGGCCCGAGGATCTGCGACTGCTCGAGCTCTTCGCCCCCCAGGCGGCCGTCGCGATCGAGAACGCGCGGTTGTTCACGGAGGCACGGCAGCAGCGACAGTACTTCGAGGAGTTGGTGCGCAACAGCCCCGTGGCCATCGTCACGCTCGACACCAGCCATCGCGTCGTCTCCTGCAACCCGGCCTTCGAACGCCTCTTCGGCTACGCCCCCGCCGAGGTGCTCGGCCGCAATCTGGACGACCTGATCACCACCGAGTCGACGCGCTCGGAGGCAGTGGGGTATACCCAACAGGCGCTGGAGCTTCACCCGGTCCAGGTGATCGGCAAGCGCCGGCGGCGGGACGGCACCCTCGTAGACGTCGAGGTCCTCGGAGTGCCGGTCGTCGTCGACGGGCGCCGCATCGGGCTGATGGCGCTGTATCACGATGTGACCGAGCTGCTGCGCGCCCGGCACGACGCCGAGTCCGCGAACAGCGCCAAGAGCCAGTTCCTGGCCAGCATGAGCCACGAGCTCCGCACCCCGCTGAATGCCATTATCGGGTACAGCGAGATGCTGCACGAAGAGGCGGTGGAGCGGGGGCAGGAGGCGCTTGCGCCCGACCTGGCCAAGATCCAGGCGGCGGGACGTCACCTCCTCGCGCTCATCAACGACGTGCTCGACCTTTCCAAGATCGAAGCCGGAAAGATGGAGCTCTACGTCGAGGGATTCGACGTGGCCGCGCTCGTGGACCAGGTGGTGACCACCGTCCGGCCGCTGGTGGAGAAGAACGGGAACCGGCTGGTCGTCACCGGGGCGGACGGGGTCGGAGTGATGCGGTCGGACCAGACCCGCCTCCGGCAGGTCCTGCTCAACCTCCTCTCCAACGCCTCGAAATTCACTCAACAGGGCGTCATCACCCTCGCCGTCGAACGCGTGGATGGGCAGGTGGAATTCCGGGTCCGGGACACCGGCATCGGCATGACGGAGGCGCAGGTCCGGCGGTTGTTCGAGGCCTTCGCCCAGGCGGAAGCGGCCACCGCGAGCAAGTACGGTGGCACCGGTCTGGGTCTCGCCATCAGCCGGGAGCTCTGCCACATGATGGGCGGTGAAGTGTCCGTTGAGAGCACCCCCGGGGCGGGGTCCACGTTCACGGTCCGCCTGCCGGCGGTCATCGGCGGCGCGGAGCCGGCAGCGGTCCCGGCCGTGGCCGCCGCGTCTGCGCGCACGGTGCTCGTCGTCGACGATGATCCGGTGATGCGCTCGATGATGGAGCGGATGCTGACGCGCGACGGATACCGGGTGGTGCTGGCCCCGTCAGGGGCGGCGGGACTGGAGCTGGCGCGCTCGGAGCGGCCCGACGTCATCACGCTCGACGTGGTGATGCCGCAACTGGACGGCTGGGCGGTGCTCACGGCATTGAAGGGCGACCCTGCGCTGGCGGAGATCCCGGTGGTGATGCTCACCGTGGTGGACGACAAGAGCGTGGGGCTGGCATTGGGGGCGGCGGAGTTCCTCACCAAGCCGGTGGACCGGGCGCGGCTCAAGAGGGTGCTGGCCCGTTGCGTGGCCGGTGGCACCCGGCGCGTACTCGTGGTGGACGATGATGGTGCGGCGCGCGCGCACCTGCGCCGCGCGCTCGAAGCCGATGGGTGGGAGGTCGGGGAAGCAGCCGATGGCCGGCAAGCGCTGACCAGCATGGCGGCGACGCCGGCCAGCGTGGTGCTGCTCGACCTGATGATGCCGGAGATGGACGGTTTCGAGTTCCTGGAGGAATTCAGGGGCCGTGCGGAGTGGCACTCCGTGCCCGTCGTGGTGCTGACGGCCAAGGACTTGAGCGATGAGGACCGACGGCGTCTGAACGGCGGCGCGGCCAAGGTGCTCGCCAAGGGCGCCCACGGTCGTGAACAGTTGCTCGACGAGCTGCGGGTCCTGGTGGCGGCGCGCGCGACATGAAGAAATCCCGCAGCACCGCCCAGCGGCCCGAGCCCCGGCTCCGGCGCCGCCCCAAGTCCGATCACGCGGCCCACCGCCAGGCGGCGCTGCTCCGGTTGTCCACCGCCATCGCGGCGGCGGAGAGCGAGCAGGAGATCTACAGCGCCGTGGTGCACGGCCTCCACGACGAGGCGCTGGGTTACAACTTCCTCGGCGCATTCCTCCTCGACCCCGCCACCGGCGATCGGGTGTTGCAGGCGAGCGTCGGCTGGCCGGACGTGCCGCCCGATTGGCGTGTCCCGCGCGGCCAGGGGCTGAGCGCCAGGGCCATCGAGGACGGGCTCCTGCATTACACGGCCGACGTGACCCGCGCCGCGCACTACCTGCCCAGCCTGGCGAGCGGTTCGGAGGTGGACATCCCGCTCCGTGTCGACCACACCACCATCGGCGTGCTGGTCCTCGAGAGCAGCGAACCCAATGCGTTCGATGACGACGACTTCGAGATCCTTACCGCCGCGGCGAACCAGGCGAGCATCGCCATCGCTCGCGCCCGACTCCTGGCCACCGAGCGGGCGCGGGCCGACGAGCAGAAGGCCCTGCTGGAAACGCTCGCCTTCCTCTCCTCTGCGCTGGAGTTGGACCACGTCCTGCAGGGCGTGCTGGACAGCGCCGTCACCGTCCTCGGTGTCACCGGCGGTGAGGTCGCGATCCTTGACGCGGACCGGAACGAGCTGGTCGTCCGTGCCAGCCGCAACATCGGCAAGGATTCCACGGGGACCCGTTTGTCGCTCGATGAGGGCGCGATGGGGGCGGTGGCCCGCACGCACACCCCCCTCATCATCCCCTCATATCGTGAGTGGCTGGGGCAGTCCGCCAAGTACGCGGACGTCACGGTCCACTCCGTGATGGCCGCGCCTCTGCTCATCGGCGACCGCCTGGTGGGGGCCATCGCCACCGTCCACTCCGATCCGGCGCGGACCTTCGGCGATGACGACCTGCGCCGGCTGATGATGTTCGCTCCCCAGGCCGCGATCGCGATCGAGAACGCGCGGCTTTTTGCGGCCGAGCGCGACCGGGCCGACGAACACAAGGCGCTCCTCGACACCCTGGCCGACCTCTCCTCCGCGCTCGACCTGGACTCGGTGCTCCAGGCGGTGCTCGACCGCGCGGTCACGATCCTTGGCGTGACCGGCGGCGAGGTCGCGATCTACGAGGAGGAGCGTCAGGCCCTGGTGGTCCGCGCCAGCCGGAGCATCGGCAAGGACTCCACCGGCACGCGGATCCAGTTGGGAGAGGGCGCGATGGGCACGGTGGCGAACACACAGCAGCCGCTCATCATCCCGTCCTATCACGAATGGCTCGGGCAGTCGGCCCAGTACGCCGACGTGATGGTCCATTCCGTGATGGCCGCGCCCCTCCTGATCGGCGGTCGGCTGGTGGGCGCCATCGCCACGGTCCACTCCGATCCCGATCGCGTCTTCGGGACCGAGGACCTTCGGCTGCTCAACCTGTTCACCCCCCAGGCCGCCATCGCCATCGAGAACGCCCGGCTCTACACCGCGGCCCAGCGCCAGAAGCAGTATTTCGCGGCGCTGGTGCTCAACAGCCCCGTCGCGATCGTCACGATGGACCGCGAGCATCGCATCGTGGACTGCAACCCGGAGTTCTCCCGCCTGTTCGGGTATCCCCAGGAAGAGGCCATCGGCCGAAAGCTCGACGACCTGATCACCACCGACGCCACCCGTTCGGAGGCGGTCGCCTACACCCAGGAGGCCCTGGACCGCCCGGTGCACGGTATCGGGCGCCGCCGGCGCAAGGATGGCACCCTCGTCGACGTCGAGGTCCTCGGGGTGCCGGTGATCGTGGATGGTGAGCGCGTCGGCCTGATGGGGCTGTATCACGACATCTCGGAGCTGCTCCAGGCCCGGCGCGCAGCCGAATCGGCCAACAGCGCCAAGAGCCAATTCCTCGCCAGCATGAGCCATGAGCTGCGCACCCCGCTGAACGCCATCATCGGCTACGCCGAGATGGTGCAGGAAGAGGTGCAGGATCTGGGACGCATCGAACTCACCAGCGACCTCCAGAAGATCCACATGGCGGGGAAGCATCTGCTCGCCTTGATCAACGATATCCTGGACCTGTCGAAGATCGAGGCCGGCAAGATGGACCTTTATCTCGAGACCTTCGAGGTGCGGGAGCTGATCGACGGGGTGATGGCGACCATGGCTCCGCTGGCCCAACGCAACACCAATCGACTCGAGGCGCGCTTGGCGCCGGGGGTCGGGGCGATGCACGCCGACCTCACCAAGCTCCGACAGATGCTGCTGAATCTCGTCTCCAATGCCTGCAAGTTCACCCGGCAGGGGACCATCACCCTTGCCGTGGATCGAGAGCCGGGACCCGCCGGAGAGACGGTCCTCCTCTTCCGCGTCAGCGACACCGGGATCGGCCTGACGGAGGAGCAGATCGGACGCCTGTTCGAGGCGTTCTCACAGGCCGAGGCCTCCACCACCAGCCGCTACGGTGGCACCGGCCTGGGACTCGCCATCACCCGCCGATTCAGCCGCCTGATGGGGGGCGACGTATCGGTCGAGAGCGTACCGGGTCAGGGCTCGACCTTCACCATCCGTCTGCCGGAGCGGGCATCGTGAGCGACGCGAGGAACACCGCCGGTCTGCTGCGTTCCGGGCTGCTCGGGCTGAGCAACCGGATCGCCGAGGCGCAGAACGAGGACGACGTCTGCCACAGCCTCGTCGAGAGCCTGCGTCACGAGGCGTTCGGCTTCGAGGGGGTAGGACTCTACCTGGCCGGCGCCGACGCCTTCGAGCCGACGCTTCGCGCCAGCGCGGGGGCCTTCGAGATCGGGAATAATGCCCGCGCCGAGCTGAAGCTCCCACTCCGCATCGACCAGAGCGCCATCGGTGAGGTGGTGGTGCAGCGCGCCCCCGGGGGTGCGTTCGACCAGGGCGACCTCGACATCCTCGCTGCGGCCGCGAACCAGGCCGGGATCGCCATCGGGCGCACGCGGTTGCTGGCGGCGGAGCGCCAGCGACTCGCCGAACAGCGAGCACTGCTCGACACCCTGGCCGACCTCTCGGGCAAACTGGAGATCGACAAGTTGCTCCAGGCGGTGCTGGGCCGCGCGGTGGCGCTGCTCGATGTCACTGGCGGGGAGCTCGCGATCTTCGACGACCAGACCCAGCAGCTCGTGATCGCGGCGAGCCACAACATGGGGACCGACGCGGTGGGCACCCGGATGTCCCTCGGCGAGGGCGCCATGGGCCACGTCGCCGAGACCCACGAACCCCTGATCATCCCGCGATATCAGGAGTGGGAGAGCCGCTCGTCGCAGTACATCCGGAGCACCATCCAGACCGTCATGGCGGCACCGCTCCTGATCGGCGAGCGCCTGGTCGGCGCGATCGCCAGCGTTCACTCGGATCCCGCGCGGACCTTTGGTCAGCGGGATCTGCGCCTGCTTAATCTGTTCGCGGCCCAGGCCGCCATTGCGATCGAGAATGCCCGGCTGTTCAGCGCCGAACGCTCCCGGGCCCAGGAGCAGGAGGCGGTCCTCGATACGATGCAGGACCTTTCCGGCGAGCTGGAGCTCTCGAAGGTGCTCGAGCGCGTGCTGCAGCGGGCCGTGGCGCTGCTGGGGGTCACGGGGGGCGAGCTCGCGACCTTCGATGAGTCCCGCCGGGACCTCATGGTCGTGTCGAGCCACAATCTGGAGACCAACGCGGTCGGCGTGCGGATGGCTCTGGGGGAGGGCGCCATGGGGCGGGTGGCGGAGACCCACGAGCCGCTCATCATTCCGCGCTACCAGGAGTGGGAAGGGCACTCCGGGAAGTACGAGCGCACCAGCATCCAGTCCGTCATGGCGGCACCGCTGATGATCGGCTCCAGGCTGGTGGGGGCGATCGCGAGCGTGCACTCCGATCCCACCCGCAAGTTCGGGGAGGCCGACCTCCGGCGCCTCATGATGTTCGCCCCCCAGGCCGCCGTCGCGATCGAGAACGCGCGATTGTTCTCGGCGGCCCAGCAGTATTTCGAGGTGCTGGTGCGCAACAACCCGGTCGCCATCGTCGATCTCGACCTCGAGGACAACATCACCTCCTGCAATCCGGCCTTCGAAAAGCTGTTCGGATACCAGGAGCAGGAGGTGATCGGGAAGAACCTTGATCGGCTGGTGACCACCGAGTCGACCTTGGCCCAAGCCCAGGCGTATACCGAGCGGGCGGTGCAGGGCGGGGCCGTGTCGGGCACCGGTCAGCGGCGCCGGAAGGACGGCTCCGAGGTCGATGTCGAGATCATCTCGATCCCCGTCACGGTGGGTGGTGAGCGGGTCGGGCTGATGGCGTTGTATCACGACACCACCGAGCTGCACCAGGCGCGCCGCGAGGCGGAAGCGGCCAACGAGACCAAGAGCCGGTTCCTGGCCAGCACCAGCCATGAGTTGCGCACGCCGCTGAACGCCATCATCGGGTACAGCGAGATGCTGCAGGAGCAGGCCGAGGAGGAAGGCCACCCGGCCCTTATCCCCGACCTGGCCAAGATCCACTCGGCCGGCAAGCACCTGCTCGCCGTGATCAACGACATCCTCGATCTGTCCAAGATCGAGGCGGGCAAGATGGAACTCTACGTCGAGACCTTCGAGTTGGCACCGGTCATCGCCGATGTCGCCACGACGGTCCGGCCGTTGATGCAACAGCACGGCAACCGCCTCGAACTGCGGAGCGCCCCCATGCTCGGTGCGATGCGCGCGGATGTCACCCGGGTGCGCCAGGTGCTGCTCAACCTCCTCTCCAACGCCGCGAAGTTCACCGATCATGGCGTCATCACGCTGACGGTCGAGCCGGACGGCGAAGCGATGGTGTTCCGGGTACAGGACACCGGGATCGGGATGACCCCGGCGCAGCTGGGCAAGGTGTTCCAGGCTTTCGCCCAGGCCGAAGCCTCCACTGCCAGCAAGTACGGCGGCACGGGGCTCGGGCTCGCCATCAGTCGTCGGTTCTGCGAGATGATGGGTGGCGACGTCACGGTCGAGAGCGCGCCGGGGAAAGGCTCCACCTTCACGGTGCGGCTGCCGGTCGCCGCGCCTGAGCCCGCCCGCACGGCGAGTTGGCCGGCCCCCGGTGACGCCCCGATCGCGACGGTGCTCGTGGTGGACGACGATCCGGGAGTGCGCGAGATGCTCGGACGCTCGTTGAGCCGGGATGGCTTCCGGGTCGAGACCGCGGCGGATGGTGCGACCGGGCTGCGGCTGGCCCGGGAACTGCGCCCTGACGTCATCACCCTCGACGTCCTCATGCCGGGGATGGACGGGTGGGCGGTCCTCTCCGCCCTGAAGAACGACGTCGACCTGGCCGGCATCCCCGTGGTCATGCTGACGGTCGTGGATGACAAGCCGATGGGATTTGCCCTGGGGGTCGCGGAGTATCTCACCAAGCCCATCGACCGGGGGCGGCTCGCGGCGGTCCTGGGCAAGTTTGCGGCGGCAGGCGCGGGCCGCACGGTGCTCATCGTGGAGGACGATGCCGCCTCCCGTCAGGTGCTGCGGACCGCGCTCACCAAGGCGGGTTGGCGCTGCCTCGAGGCGGCCAATGGGCGGATCGCGCTCGAACAGCTGGCCGCCGAAGCACCCGCCTTGGTGCTGCTCGATCTGATGATGCCGGAGATGGACGGATTCGAGTTCCTCGAGGCACTGCATCAACGTGAAGGTGCCAGGCGCATCCCGGTCATCGTGATCACGGCCAAGGACCTGACCGACGACGACCGGCGGCGGCTGAACGGCGGCGTGGCACGGGTGGTCCAGAAGTCGCAGCACGGAGCCGAGGCGGTGCTCGCTGAGGTCCGAGGCCTGGTCGTCGCGGGCCTGGAATCACACAACGGGGAACGGTGATGCCAACGATCCTGCTCGTCGAAGACAACGAGATGAACCGCGACATGCTCTCGCGCCGCCTCGAGCGGCGCGGCTACACCGTCGTCATCGCCGTGGACGGCCCCGAGGGGGTGGCCAAGGGGAGCGCCGGCGGCCACGACCTCATCCTGCTCGACATGAGCCTGCCGGATCTCGACGGCTGGGAGGTGGCCCGCCGGCTGCGGGCCCCCCCGATCGGCCTCCGCATCCCGATCATCGCGCTCACCGCGCACGCGATGGCGGGCGACCGCGAGAAGGCCCTGGAGGCCGGCTGCGACGACTACGACACCAAACCGGTGGAGCTCGCCCGCTTGCTCGGCAAGATCGAGACCCTCCTCCAGCGTCCGTCATGAACCCACCCGACGCGGACCTCATCACCACGGCGGCCCTCGGCGAGCTGCGTCACGAACTGCGCACCCCCGTCAACCACATCGTCGGATACGCCGAGATGCTGCTGGAGGATGTGCCCGCGACGGAGCCCGACCGACGCGCGCGTCTCGAGGAGGCGCTCGGCGCTGCGCGCGACGTGCTGCGCCTCATCAACGGGGCCCTCACGCCGGTCGAAGGCCGGGCCATCCCGGCCGCCGCCGTGACGGAGCTCTACCAGCGGCTGCGGGACCCGCAGCAGCGCATCGTGCGGTCGGTGACCGCGATGATGTCGACCCCCGGCACGATCCTCGACACCCAGTTCGCCCAGGATCTGGAACGCATCCTGGTGGCCGCGCACCGCCTGGTGCCGGAGGGAAAGGCCCCGGCGCCGGTCGCGATCGCCGGGAGCAGCGGGGGAGGTGTTGCCGGCCAAGCGCTGATCCTGGTGGTGGATGACGACGAGAACAACCGCGAGGTGCTCCGCCGCCGCCTGGTGCGGGAGAATCACGCCGTGGAGGTGGCCGAGAACGGGCGCCGGGCGCTGGAGATGATCGCCGCGAGGTCGTTCGACCTGGTGCTCCTCGACATGCTCATGCCCGACACCGACGGATACGAGGTCCTGGTCCAGATCAAGGAGGATCCCGCGACCCGGGACATCCCCGTGATCATGATCTCGGCGCTCGATGACATGCAGAACATCGTCCGCTGCATCGCGCACGGCGCCGAGGACTTCCTGCCCAAGCCGTTCGATCCGGTGCTGCTCCGGGCCCGGATCAGCGCGTCGCTCGAAAAGAAACGCCTGCGCGACCTGGAGAAGGAATACCTCCGCCAGGTCGACCGCGTGATCGCCGCGGCCTCCGCCGTCGAGGCGGGGACCTACGAGGGTGGAGCGCTCGGCGAGGTGGCGCAGCGAGGTGATGCGCTGGGGCGGCTCGCGCGCGTGTTCGACGGGATGGCCGCGCGGGTCAAGGCCCGCGAGGACCGGCTCAAGACCCAGGTCGAGGATCTCCAGCGTGAGATCGGTGTGGCCCGCGAGGCGTCCCGGGAGATGGCCGTTCCCGTGGAGCTCGGGGGTCAACTGGTCGCCGGCCAGCGCTTCGCGGAACGGTATGAGATCGTCAGGCTCGTCGGGCGGGGCGGGATGGGCGCGGTCTACCGCGCGCGCGACCGAGAGCTCGACGAAGATGTCGCGATCAAGACGGTCCGGCGCGAACTGGTGAGCGACCCTGAGATCCTGGAACGCTTCAAGGGAGAGATCCGGCTGGCGCGGCGGATCAGCGACCGGAACGTCGTGCGCACCCACGACTTCGGCGAGTCCGAAGGGGTGTATTACCTGACGATGGAATTCGTCGAAGGCATCACGGTGCGGGAGCTGATCGATACTCGCGGCAAGGTCGGCATCACCTCGACCCTTGCGATCGCGAGCCAGCTGGCGCACTCGCTGGTGATCGCCCATGGCGTGGGCGTCATCCACCGGGACATCAAGCCCCAGAACCTCCTGCTCGACGGCGATGGCGTGCTCAAGGTGATGGATTTCGGCGTCGCGCGGCTGATGGAAGGTGGGGCCAACCGCACCGAGGCCGGCCTGTTGCTCGGCACGCCCGCCTACATGCCGCCGGAACAGTTCCTCGGCGAGAACGTCGACGCCCGAAGCGATCTCTATGCCGCGGGGGTCGTCCTGTATGAATGCCTCACGGGCCGCCTCCCGATCGAGGCGGGCTCGATGATGCAACTCATCGCCCGACGGCTCCAGGAGGAGCCTCCGGCGCCGATGGCGGTCAACCCTGAGGTCCCGGCCGCCGTCTCGGCGCTGGTGATGCGGTTGATGGCCCGGAAGCCGGAGGACCGGGTCCAGAGCGCGGCGGAACTCGTGGCGGAGCTGCAGGCGCTGGGGTAGATCCAGGCGTCACCCCCTTGCCACCTCTCCACTTTCCAACCTCACCCCCCGATCCCCTCTCCCGCGCCCTCACCCGCTGATCGGAATGGGCGGGGGGTGAGGTGGGATGGAGGGACGCGCTGCCCCGCTATCTTCCCCCATGGTCTCCCTCCTCGACATCATCGGCCCCGTCATGGTCGGGCCGTCCAGCAGCCACACCGCCGGTGCCTGCCGCATCGGCCTCTTCGCGCGCGGGATGCTCGGCGCCACCCCCGACAAGGCGCTGGTCGAACTGCACGGCTCCTTTGCCCGCACCGGTGTAGGACACGGCACCGATCGCGCCATCGCCGGCGGGCTGCTCGGCTTCCATCCCGACGACGAACGCCTTCGCGGCGCGGTCGACGAAGCGGCCACGGCGGGAGTCGTGATCACCTTCGAGAACACCAAGCTTCGCGGTGAGCACCACCCCAATACCACCCGCATCACGGTGGAACAAGGGAAGACCAAGGTCACCGTCATCGGCTCCTCCATCGGCGCCGGCCGGATCCTCATCACCGAGCTCGACGGCTACCCGGTCGAGATCTCCGGAAGCTTCCCGGTGCTGGTGATCGTGGCGCAGGACCGCCCCGGCATCATCGCCGCGATCAGCAGCGCCCTGGCCGCCGAGGAGACCAACATCTCCACCATGCGCGTCTCCCGCCGGCAGAAGGGGGGCGACGCCATCCACGTCTACGAACTCGATGCCCCCGCGACTTCCGCCGCTATCGAGCGCATTCGCGCCCTCCCCGCGGTCAAGCACGTCCGCGCCGTCGACCGGGTGAGCTGATGTCCTACGATTCGATGCAGGAAGCGCTCGAGCGCGCCGCCAAGGAGGGCATCTCCCTCGGCGAGGCGGGGCTCCGTGCCGAAGTGGAGCAGGGGCTCAAGACCCGGGAACAGATCGAGCACTCGCTCCAGCGCGCCCTCGACGTGATGCGTCACGCCATCGCCGAAGGGCGGAAGGGGCATCTGCGGAGTGTGTCCGGTCTCGTCGGCGGCGATGCCTTCAAGCTGGCGAAGGCAAAGGGACCCCTCGGAGGCACCCTCTTCACCGAGGTCCTCGCCAACGCCCTCGCGGTGCAGGAGGTCAATGCCGCGATGGGTGTCATCGTCGCTGCGCCGACCGCCGGCGGCGCCGGTGTCCTCCCCGGCGTTCTCCTCGGCCTCGCCAAGTCGAACAATCTCGACGACACGACTCTCATCCGCGGGCTCGCCGCGGCGGGGCTCGTGGGCGCGGTCTGCGCCGTGCGCGCCTCGCTCTCCGGCGCTGAAGGGGGCTGCCAGGCGGAGACCGGCGCCGCCGCCGCGATGGCCGCCGCCGCCGGCGTCGAGGTGCTGGGCGGGACCCCTGAGGAAGCGGCCCACGCCGTCGCGCTCACGATGCAGGGCACCCTCGGCCTCGTCTGCGATCCCCTTGGCGGGTTGGTCGAAATACCCTGCGTCTATCGCAACGCCACCGGTGGCGCGATGGCGTTGGCCGGGATCGAGATGGCGCTGGCCGGCGTGCGCTTCCCGATCCCGGTCGACGAGGTGATCGACACGATGGGGGAGATCGGGCGGAACATGGATGTGCGCTACCGCGAGACCGCCGGTGGTGGCCTGGCCGCCACTCCGACCGGCCGCAAACTCGCGAAGTCGCGCCTGGTCGAGCTCAAGGGTACGAAGCGGAGTTAGTTCACCACGGAGCGTCGGAGTTACACGGAGCGGCACGGAGAACGGCGATCGATGCGGTCTCAAGAGGAGCTCTGAATTGATTCCACGGAAAGTCGTTGCTGTCCTCCGTGAATCTCCGTGTCCCTCCGACGCTCCGTGGTGAAAGAGCTCCGCCTCCCCCGCTTGCTTTGCCCTATCCTGATACCCGACAACGCTTTAGCTTGTTCCAGAGTGGCCGGTGTTTCGGCTTGAAACAAATTGAAACGTCACCTCGTAGGTCGGCCCATGGGTTCTCCAACTACAAATGAACGGCGGGGCGGCAACGGGGTGGGGTGGCTGATCATCGGCGGCCTCGCTGCCCTCGGGATGGTCGGGAAGTTCCTCGAGATCCTCGCGAGCAAGGTCTCGGAGGTGGGGCCGAGCGGTGCCAATGTGCTGGCCGTGCTCGGGATCGCGTCGTGTGGCGCCTTCGCGGCGGTGGCTCTCGGGCCGGTGGGACGCGCTGTCGGTAAGCGGATACTGCAGGGTGGGGCAGGCCCCGCGGCCTCGGACGATGAGCTGCAGGATCTCCGCCTCCAGGTCGAGGACATGCGTCACGTGCTGGCCGAGGCGCAGGAGCGGATCGATTTCACCGAGCGGATGATCGCGGGGAGCAAGGAACGGGGTCTTGAGGAGCTGCACTGATGGAAGGAGTGGTCGCGGTCCTCGCGCTGTTCGGCGTGCCGGGGGTCTACTTCTTCGGCAAGACCGACCTGGGGCAGGCCATCATCGAACGGATCCGTCACGGCACCGCGGGGGGGAACGACCCGATGCTGCTGGCCGTGGTGGATGAGCTCCGTACCCGGCTGGCGGACGTGGAAGAGCGGCTCGACTTCGCGGAACGGGCGCTGACCAGCGGCGCCGACCCGTCATAATGGAAGACATCCTTGCGATCATCCTGATCTTCGGTGGTGGTACCGCCATCGCGATCTCCTTCAGCCCCATCGGCAAGGCCTTTGCGGATCGGATTCGCGGCCCTGCCGTGGAGGCCGAGACCGACCCGGCGCTCCTGGTCGAGGTGGATGACCTGCGGGTCCAGCTGTCGGAGCTGCAGGAGCGGATGGATTTCAGTGAACGGCTGCTGGCGAAGGACCGGGAGCCGCGCGCGATCGAACCTGGAGCGAACAGCTGATGCAGATGATGGGTCGGCGGCACCGAAAGCGCGGCTTCTCAGCCACGATGGGTTTGGTGATCGCGAGCGGCTTCTTCATCATGATCGGCCTCAGCAAGGCCAGCTCCGCCCTGGGCGCGGCGTCGATCCCGATCTGGGCGATGGCGATCGCCGGGATCGTGCTCGTCCTTCGTGGCCCGCTGGGAGAGGCGCTGCTCCACTCCATCGCCCAGAGCGATACGGAGCAGGTCAGCGAGGGGGTCCCGCCTGAGTTGATCCAGGACCTCGACGACCTGCGGGCCCAGGTCAGCGAACTCCAGGAGCGGGTCGACTTCACGGAGCGGCTCCTGGCCCGCGAACGCGAGACCCGTCCCCTCAACGCGGGCGGGGCCCCATGAAGACACGGGACCTGACCGGGCTCGTGGCGGTGGTGGGGATAATGATCGTGGTCCCGATCGCCTTCGGACTCCTGTTCGCCACGTCGAAGCTGGGCGCTGCCTCCATCCCGATCTGGGCCATTGTTGGTGGCGCTAGCTGGTTGATCCTCAAGGGCCCCATCGGTGAGGCCCTCGCCAAGAAGCTTCGCGGCGAGTCGGGTGACCTCGAACTCCAGGGGGAGCTGCTGCAGGAGGTGGACGAGCTGCGGACCCGGGTGGCCGAGCTCGAAGAGCGGCAGGATTTCAGTGAGCGACTCCTGGCACGCAAGGACGAGCCCCAGCGCCTGGAGGCGCCGAAATGATGAACGGCTGGAAGCGGGTCTTCGGCCTCGATCCGGTCGACATGGTGATCCATCTGATGGTGGCCAGCTTCCTCGTGGCCGCCCTCGGCGATGCGACAAGGAACGACACGGTGGCCCTGTTGACGGCCGCGGCGGGACTCCTCGCCTACGCCTGGCGGCGTCAGCGGGCGCTCAGCGCGATGCCCGCTACCGGACTGACGAGCGGTGAAGTGAAGTTGGCCGAGCTCGATGCCCAGGCCGAGGAGCTGCACGAGCTCCGGGGCCGGATGGCCGAGCTGGAAGAGCGGCTCGACTTCACCGAGCGCCTCCTGGCCCAGCAGCGCGAACCCGCACAGCTGCCGAGGGGCGGATGAGCCCGCAATTGCCTGGGCGGCTGGGGAGCGGGAACTGATGCTCGCCCTGATCCCGGACCCCTTCGAGATGGTGGGAGTGTTCGCCGCCATCGGGACGACGCTCCTGATGCTCTATGCCGGGTTCGTCGCGGTCCGGTGGGCCCACCGCAAGCTCGAGCCGCCGAAGTTGCCGGACGGCCGGGAGCTGGACGGCATCGCCGAGCGATTGGCGCGCCTCGAGGAGGCGGAGCATCGCCTCGCGGAGGTGGAGGAGCGGCTCGATTTCACCGAACGGATGCTGGCCCAGGCACAGCCCCAGGGGGCGCTGCCCGCCGACCGGGAAGGGGTACGGAGATGAGCGATGCGGGGCAGTTCGCCTTCTGGCTGGCGATGGGTGCCGCGGTGGTGGGATTCTGGGTCGCGATGACCCCGATCATCAAGGCCCTGGCCGACCGGATCGCCGGTGGCCAACACCTCCCGGCCGATCTCGAGGCTCGGCTCGCCGCCCTCGAATCCCGCTCCCCAGTGACGGGAGAGACCGACGCGGTGTATCATCGACTGGCGGAACTGGAGGAGCGGGTGGAGTTCGCCGAACGGCTGATGCTGCAGGTGCGGACCGATGGGGCCCTGCCCCGGGGAGCGGAACCTTGACGCTGGTGCTGCAGATCCCGGTACCGCCGACCCCTCCGCCGGGTCCCGAAGCGGTATTCATCACCAGCGGGCCGCCTGACGCCGCGCTCATCGCGACCACGCTCATCATCGGGATGATCGTGGTGGGCGTCATCCTCTTCCCGCTCATCCGGGCCTTTGCCCGGCGGCTGGAGGGTCGGAACCCTGGCGGAGCGGAGTCCTCGGTGCTCGAAGGCCGCGTCGCGGAACTCGAGCACCGGCTGGCCGAAGCGGAAGAACGGATCGACTTCAACGAGCGGATGCTCTCGCAGCGGGAGACCCTGTCCCTGCCGCGCGACAAGGCCGACTGAGGAGGAACGATGATCGCCGTCGATGACCTGCAGGGCTGGATCGACCGGTTGGGCGGGGGGACGCTCGAGGTGGAGCATCCCGCCGAGTCGCTCTGGGTGGTACACTCACAAGGGGGGGCCTCCATGGTGGTGAGCCTCCAGCCTCCGGTCGCGATCCTGCGCATCCGCGTGATGGAGACGCCGAAGGACGCCAAGCGGCGCGCGGAGCTGTTCCAGCGCCTGCTCCAGTTGAACGCCACGGATCTGCTCCATGGCGCGTACGGCCTCGAGGAGGGCCACGTGGTCCTCACCGACACCCTCGCCCTCGAAGGGCTCGAGTACCGGGCCCTCGAGGCAAGTTTCGACGCGATGACGCTCGCGCTCGCCACGCATTCCGGCGCTCTCGCGCCCTATCGGGAGAAGTAACATGGGGATCTTCGATCGCCTGTCGACCATGCTCCGGTCGAACATCAACGACCTCATCTCCCGGGCCGAGAATCCCGAGAAGATGTTGAATCAGCTCATCGACGACATGCGCGGCAACCTGGCCAAGGCCAAGCAGGAAGTGGCCGGCGCCATCGCCGACGAGAAAAAGCTCCAGGCCGACGCCGAGGCGATGCGCAAGCAGGCCGAGGACTGGGAACGCCGCGCCATGATCGCCGTGCAGGAAGGTCGCGACGACCTCGCCAAGCAGGCGCTGATGCGCTACAACGAGACGCTGCAGGGGGCCCAGCAGCTCCAGGAGACCTGGGTCAAGCACAAGGCCGACACCGAGAGCCTGAAGACGTCGCTCCGCACCCTCAATGACAAGATCGAGGAGGCGAAGCGCAAGAAGAACATCCTCATCGCCCGGGCACGCCGCGCGGAAGCGCAGCAGCGCATTCAGGAGACCATGTCGGGGATGGGGGACAAGTCCGCGTTCGAAGGGTTCGAGCGGATGACCGAGAAGATCGAGAACAAGGAGCGGAAGGCCATCGCCGCCGCGGAACTGCAGGAGGAGTTCCAGGGTGACGCACTGGCGAAGCAGTTCGAGGCCCTCGAATACAAGGGAAGTTCGGAGCAGCAGCTCCTCGCCCTCAAGCAGCGGATGGGGCTCCTCGGTGCCGGCCAGAAGCCGCCCGAGACCAAGGGCCTCGGCAAGGGGGGCGAGACCATCCACGACGCCGAATTGGTCGAAGGCGGCGATGCGGACGGGTCCACCCACGGGTGACCAGTGACCCGTGACCGGTGACCAGGGGGATCGGCCGAGTGCCGGTCCCCTTCGTCTTGGTGGTCCGCACCGACCATGTGATATTTTCCACCTTCCGCGGGCCCGGCATTGGGCCCGGTCACTGGTCACTGGTCACCGGTCACTCCTCAATGGCGCCTGCCCCCAAATTCCTCATCCTCGCCGACGGCGACTTCACGCCGATGACGTCGAAGACCGCCAACGCGGTGATCCGCTATCGCCCCGAACGGGTGGTCGGCGTGGTGGATCGCCAGCAGGCGGGGAAGTCGGTGCAGGACGTCCTCGGCTTCGGCGGCGCTACCCCGGTGCTCGCCTCGATGCAGGAAGGCCTCGCCCGCGGCTTCGATGTCCTGCTGATCGGGATCGCGCCCCAGGGAGGCCGGCTGCCGGAGGATTGGCGCGCCTGGATCCTCGAAGCGATCGAGGCCGGCAAGGAGGTCTGGAGCGGGCTCCACACCTTCTTGAATGACGACCCTGACTTCTCCGCCGCCGCCAGGCGGAAGGGGGTCAAGCTGCTCGACATCCGCCGCCCTCCCGCGGATCTCCCGGTCTCGACGGGGAAGGCGAAAGAGGTCGAGCCGTTCGTCATCCTCACCGTCGGGACCGATTGTAACGTCGGGAAGATGACCGCCCAGCTCCAGCTGGTGGATCAGCTCAACGCCCGCGGGGTGCGCACCCGCTTCGTTCCGACCGGACAGACCGGCATCATGATCGAGGGATGGGGGATCGGCGTCGATGCGGTCGTGGCCGATTTCATCGGGGGTGCCGCCGAGCAGCTGGTGCTCGAGGGGGCCAAGAACGCCGATATCGTGCTGGTCGAAGGGCAGGGGAGCATCAATCACCCCGGCTACTCCGGGGTGACCCTCGGGCTCCTCCACGGCAGCTGCCCCGACGCGCTGCTCCTCTGCCACCAGTCGAGCCGCAAGTACATTGGCGACTATCGCGAGGCGAGCTGGGTCAAGATCCCGCCGCTCAGCACCTACGTCCGGTGGTACGAGGAGATCGGGGGGATGGTGCACCCGACCAGGACGATCGGGCTCTGCCTCAACACCTACGACCTCGACGAGGCGGCCGCCAGGAAGGCGTGCGTCGACGCCGAGCAGGAGACCGGACTTCCGGCCACCGACCCGGTCCGGTTCGATCCCGGCGCGCTGGTCGACGCGATCCTCGCCGCGCGGGAAAAGTACCTCGTAGGGCGAAAGAAGTAGGACCGCCGGAACGCCTGTCATCCCGAGCCTTGTCCTGAGCGCAGCGAAGGAAGAGCGAGGGATCTACCATAACTACGGTAGATCCCTCACTTCGTTCGGGATGACAGCGGGGGCGGCCCGAACCTCAATCTCGAGGTTGTTTCCGGCGCTCCTGCCTTGCTACGGTGGGCGCCCAGGTGGCGGGCTTGGGGGCGTCGGGGAGGCCAAGGTGGTGCCGCGCGGCGGCGAGCGCCTCGTCGAGGTGCCCCACCAGGTTCTCCTCGCCCAGCTTGTCGAGCAGTTCGGTGCGGCCGAGCGCCGCCATCGGCTGTGCGTGCACATCGGACAGGATCACCCGGGTGCCCTCGGCCCCCGACTTCTCGATCACTTCGCGCAGGGCGTGGAGCCCGGTCGCGTCGATCGCGGGAACGCTGCGGAGCCGGATGATGAGCACTTTGGGTCGTCGGCTCACGGTGGCGATGGTGTCGCGGAACTTGCCGGCCGCCCCGAAGAAGAACGGGCCGTTCACTTCGTAGACCTCCACCCCGGGCGGGATCTGGCGCCCCGAAAGCGCGTTCGGGCCCCGATCCCCTTCATCGTCCTCCCCGTCGTCCAACGTGGTGAGCGCGGTGACATTGGTGACCTCCGCCATCCGGCGCATGAAGAGGAATGCGGCCAGGATCACACCCGCCTGCACCGCGACCGTGAGGTCGATCAGCACGGTGAGCAGGAAGGTCAGCGCCATCACGACCGCATCGCTCCGCGGGCCGCGGAGCTCACGCCACACGACGTGCCACTCGCCCATGTGCCAGCAGACGATGACAAGGATCCCGCCCAGCGTCGCCATCGGGATCAGGCCGGCCCACTTTCCCGCGACCAGCGCGATGATGAGCAGGGTGATGGCGTGGACGATCCCGGCGACCGGAGTGCGGCCGCCGTTCTTGACGTTGGTGGCGGTGCGCGCGATCGCCCCGGTGGCGGGCATGCCGCCGAAGAAGGGGACGACGATGTTGGCCACCCCCTGGGCGATCAGCTCCTGGTCGGAGCGGTGCCGGGTGCCGATCATCCCGTCGGCCACGACGGCGGAGAGGAGCGATTCGATCGCCGCCAGCAGGGCGATGGTGATCGCGGAGGGGAAGAGCCTGGGCAGGTCGGCCCAGACGATCGTCGGCACCGTGAGGTGGGGGAGACCGCCCACCGCGCCGAAGCGCGACCCGATGGTATCGACGTCCAGCCCGAGCACCGGGACCAGCGCGGTGGTCACCAGCAGGGCGATGAACGGTCCCGGGATCCGCGAGCGGGTCCGCCCCCAGAGCAGGATGATCCCGACGGTGAGGACCGCGAGCAGCAACGCCGCGGTGTTGACGGTCCCCGCGGTGCGGGCGTAGGTGGTCACCTTCCCGATGAAGTCCGAGGGGAGCGTGCCGGTGGTGAGGCCGAGGAGGTCGCGGATCTGGCTGGTGAAGATGATGATCGCGATCCCCGCGGTGAAGCCGATCGTGACGGGATACGGGATGAACTTGATCACGGCACCAAGGCGGGCGTACCCCATCGCGACCAGGATGATGCCGGCCAGGACCGTGGCCACGAGGAGGCCGTCGATCCCGTGCTGCTGGACGATGCCGTAGACGATCACGACGAAGGCCCCCGTGGGCCCGCCGATCTGCACACGGGAGCCACCGAGGACCGAGATCAGGAACCCTGCCACCACCGCGGTGACGAGTCCGCGGTCGGGGGTCACACCACTGGCGATCGCGAACGCGATGGCCAGGGGGAGCGCCACGATCCCGACGATGATCCCTGCCTGCAGGTCGGCGATGAACTGCGGGCGGGTGTACCCCTCCTGCAGGATCGAGAACAGCTTGGGCCGATGCAACGAGGATGAGGTCCGCGCGGTCGGCCGATCAGTCATCGTGCGCCGCCGGGAAGACGAAACCGGGCCGGACCTCTTCGTGGCGGATCTTCCCGCCTTCCAGCGCGGTCCACGCCGCCGCCATGCCGCCGAACGTCACCAGCGCCAACGCGAGCCCCGATTCGAGGCGGACGGTCCGCCCACCGCGCATCCGGATGAGCCCCACCAGCGCCACGGCTCCGGCGAGGCCCAGGATGATCAGCGTCTTCTCGGCCGCTTCCTCGTGCTCCTCGACCAGGTCCTCGGTGAACCACGGGAGCTGCTCGAGCTGATCCTTCGTCCGGTCGCCGGTCTGGTCGGCGAGGAATGCCGCAACGCCACAGACCACGGTGAGGAGGAGCCCGGCGCGCGTCAGGTCACGCGACCGCGCCACCAGCGCCCAGGCGAGGAGTACCACGGCAATGACGCTCCCGAAGAGCGGGACGTGATTGATCAGCAGGTGCAAGTGGGTCGGAGTCATCGTGGTATCCGTAGAAGGGAGGGAGAAGGGTCAGGAGTCAAGAGTAGAGAGTGGAGAGTCAAGACCTACTCGACTCTCCACTCCCAACTCCCAACTCTCAACTCTCAACTCTCAACTCTCAACTCTCAACTCTCAACTCAGAACGGCTTGAATCCCGGGCTCCCGAAGCGCTCGAGCTGGAAGTGGTCATACAGCGGTAGACCGTACGCCACGAGCACCAGGATCGCGGCGACCACGAACCAGATCCCCAGCTTGTCCCACACGGTCACCCGTTGGGCGGGGCCGCCGAGCGACTCGGCCCACTCGATCGGCTGCTGGGCGCCGCGCTCGCCCCCGAGGAGCGTTGCGAGCATCACCAGGACAAAGAGCCCCGCGCTCGCAAAGAGCACGACGCCGCCCAGCGCGGAGAGGGTGGTGAGCCCTGCCCAGCTCTTGGCGATCTCAGCCCCTCCGAAATCGGTGGTGTAGACGCGGCGCGGCACTCCCATCAAGCCCGCGATGTGGTTGGGGAAGGAGAAGAGGCACATCCCCACGAACCAGAGGTACGGCTGCACCTTGGCCAGGGGGAGCGCCTCGAGCCTGCGTCCGCTCACCTTGGGCACCAGCCAGTACATCCCCCCCATGAAGGAGAGCGCCGCGGCGCTCCCGACCGTGAGGTGGAAGTGGGCCTGGATCCAGGCCGTGTTGTGGACCACGGAGTTGAGCATGTAGGCGGCGTTGACCGCACCGCCGAACCCGCCCACGAGGAAGAGGAGCATCGCGAGCAGCCAGGAGGCCACCGCGGGGTCGCCCCAGGGGAGCTTCCGGATCCACCCGAACAGCCCGGTCCCTCCCCGGAGCCGTCCCGCCACCTCGAGCGAGGCGCAGATGGTGAACGCGGTGACCAGGCTCGGGAAGCTGATCACCATGGTGAGCAGGGTGTGCAGCATCTTGTACTTGGCCGAGATGCCGGGATCCTGGAACTGATGGTGCAGCCCGACCGGAGTGGAGGTGATGACGAACATCGTGAACACCATCCGGCCGAGCGGATCGGAGAACAGCTTGCCGCCGGCCTCGCGGGGAAGCACCGTGTACCAGAGGGTGTACGCGGGCAGGATCCAGAAGTACACCAGCGGGTGCCCGGTGAACCAGAACAGGATGCGGGCCAGGAGCGGATCGATCGTGGCGACCCATCCCAGCGACCAGGGGATGAGCAGGAAGAGCATCTCAGCCGCCAGGCCGAGCGTGCAGAAGAGCCAGAGGATCGCATTGGCTGCGGTGGCATGCATCGCCAGGCTCACCGGGCGTTCACCGTTCCGCTTCCGGCTCTCCCGCCAACTCAGCACCATCTCGGTCGCCCACCCCCACGACCCGATCACCACCAGGGTGAGACCGATGTAGAAGGCGGGCGGCGCCTGCAGCGGCGGATAGAAGGTGTAAAGGACGCTGGCCTTGAACATGAAGATCGGGATCGCGGCCATCACGAGGCCCACCATCGCCGTCCACCAGCTGATCCAGGCGAACCTCGGCGAGCGGAGCGCACCGAGCTCCTTCTGGGCGATGGCGTAGCCCAATCCCATGATGAAGAAGGTGGTGAAGACCAGCGCCATCAGGACCCCGTGCGCGGTCACCGACATGTAGTACATCCGCGCCGACCGGAACGGGACCTCGAGGTTGGCCCGGCTGATCGCCTGCATCATCGCCATCGCGGAGGCCGCGCCGAAGGCGAGGATCGCGACCCAGAGGTTGGCGAGGACGATGCGCCCCTGCGGGAAGATCTTGGTCTCAGTGGTCATGGGAGGCCTCCGGAGCGGCCGCTGCGGTGACCGGGGCGCCCGCCGGCGCCTGCCACTGATCCGCGGGCACCACGTGCAACTTGCCGTACATCATGTGGTGCCCGATCCCGCAGTACTCATTGCAGACCACGAGGTATTCTCCCGCGTCGAACGTGGAGGTGAACTGGCCGACGTACCCCGGGATCACCATGGTCTGGGCGTTGGTGCGCACGATCTGGAAGCCGTGGGTCACGTCCACCGAGGTGATATGGAACGTCACGGGCCGGCCGGCCGGGAGCGTCAGCTCCCCGGGAAGCCAGGCGAAGGTGAGCCCCACGATGTGCGCGTGCACGGTGCCATCAGCGCCCACCCGTACGCCCTGCGGCGTGAACCGCGGGTCGGCGAGGACCTTCCGGGGGTCGATCGTCTCGACATGGCTCGGCGGCATCCGCCCCATCGCGAACGACTCGTAGGCGACGACCGAGAAGAAGAGCGTCAACATCACGCTCACACCGATCATCCAGATCCGCTCGTAGAGGTCCACTTTCATGGTGTAACCGGATGGCGGGCGAGGTAGATCCCGATGTAGATCGCGAACCAGGCCGCGACGAAGCAGAGCGCATAAGCACCCACGAAGGCGAACGTGCCGATGGGGTGTTTCGGGAGGCCTTCCGGCATCTCGGACATCGATACCTCATGGAAAGGGGATCCGTACGATCAGGGCGTTGGAGGCTTGTTCAAGTTCCTCCGGCAGGCGCTTCCGTCAAGGGGGCCGCGGCGCGGAGCGCCCAGAGGATCACCGCCACGTCGATGATCTCCTGACCGAGGGCACCCGCTACCGGGGTCAGCAGTCCGGCCGCGGCCAGGACCATCCCGGTGGCCGACAACCCCAACCCGACGCCGATGCTCTGGCGCGCGACCCGGAGCGTCCGCCGGCTCAGTCGGATCGCCAGCGGCAGGCGCCCGAGGTCGTCCTGCAGCAGCACCAGCCCTGCCGCCTCCGCGCTCACTCCGCCGCCATGTGCGGCCAGCGCCACCCCGACCTCGGCGGCGGAGAGCGCGGGGGCGTCGTTGGTCCCGTCGCCGACCATCAGCACCCGTTGACCGACGGATTGGAGTTCCCGGACCGCCCTCAGCTTGTCCCCTGGGAGGAGGTCGCCGCGGGCCTCGGTGAGGCCGAGCGTCCTCGCCACGTCCGCGGTGTGCTCGGCGTGGTCGCCGGAGAGCAGGAGGATCCGTTCGATCCCGAGCGTACGCAGCGCCGCGATGGTCGCCGGGGCCTCGGGCCGGATCAGGTCGGCGAACCGGAGCACCGCGGCGGCCCGGCCGGCGATGGCGACATAGGCGACCAGCCCATCATGGTCTCCGGTGGCCGCGAAGGTGATCGCCGCGTCCGGTGCGCGTTCGGCGATCCACGATGATGAACCGACCACGACCTCGACCCCGGCGACCATCCCGGCCACGCCGCGTCCCGAACCTTCGATGATGCCGATGGCCGACGGGAGCGGCAGCCCCCGCGCCTCCGCTGCGGCCACGACGCTCCGGGCGAGATGATGGCCTCCCCCCTGTTCCACCGCGGCGATCCAGGCCAGGACCTGGGCCTCGTCCTGGCACCCCACGACCTCGATCCGATCGAGCGCCGGGCGGCCGATCGTGAGCGTGCCGGTCTTGTCGAGCACCGCGACGGTGGTGCGTCCCAGCTGCTCGAGCGCGGTACCGTGCCGGAAGATGAGCCCGAGCCGGGCCCCCCGATCGATGCCGCCGATCACCGCGACCGGCGCCGCGAGGATCAGCGGGCAGGGGGTCGCCACGACGAGGACGGCGAGGATCCGGAGCGGGTCACCCGACAGGAGCCACGCGATGGCGCACACCGCGAGCGTGATCGGCGTGAACCAGACCGCCCAGCGATCCGCCTCGCGCTGCAAGGGCGCCTTGCTCGCCTGCGCCGAGCGCACCAGGCCCACGATCAGGGCGTACTGGCTCTCCGCGGCGAGGCGGGTGGCGCGGAGCGTGAGCGGGGCCTCGAGGTTGAGCGAACCCGACACGAGGGGTGTGTCGGGGACCGCGTGGATCGGCGTCGGCTCGCCGGTGAGCCGCGAGGCATCCACGGTCGAACGCCCCTCCACCACCGTACCATCGCACGGCACCATCTCCCCCGGCCGGATCAGCACCAGGTCGCCGACCGCGACCCCATCGGTCGGAAGATCCTCCCAGCCGTCACCACGCTGCCGGTGGGCGATGCGAGGCGCATCGGCCTCCAGTGCTCGCACCGCTTCGGAGGCGCGGCCTTCCGCATAGCGGTCGAGGGCCTCACCGCCGGTCTGCATGAGGACGATCACCAGCCCCGCCAGCGGCTGGCCGAGCGCGATCGCGGTGACGACCGAGAGCGCGGCGACCACGTCCGCGGCGAATCGGCCCCGGATCATGCCGAGGGCCGTGCGCGCCGCCATCGGGATCCCGAGCACGAGGAGCCCGGTCCACCAGGCGGCCTCCGCCCAGGGCATCCCGAGCAGGCGTGCGATCCCTCCGGTCAGAAGCAGGACGGCCGCCCCGATGGGACGGCCGTAGATGAGGCGGTGCGAGACCCTCACCGCATGCTCGGGGTCCCGGCGTGCCGCAGCGTGAAGCCGACCCCGCGCACGGTCTGGATGAGCTGCTCGCCCGCGGCCGCGGTGAGTTTCCGCCTCAGGTTCCCCACGTGCACATCCACCACGTTGCTGCCCGGATCGAAATGCATGTCCCAGACCTTCTCGAGCAGGGTGGTGCGGCGCACGACCTCCTCCGGATGGAGCAGGAGGAATTCGAGCAACTGGAACTCCCGCGAGGTCAGGTCGAGCCGGGTGTCGTCGATCCGCGCCTCGTGCTTGAGGCGGTCCATCGAGAGGGGCCCGTAGCGCAGCACCTCGAGGCGCTCCGCTCCGCCGCGGCGCGTGAGCGCGCGGATCCGGGCGAGCAGCTCATCGAACCGGAACGGCTTGGAGAGGTAGTCGTCGGCCCCGCTGTCGAGCCCGCGCACGATGTCCTCGACCCCATCGCGCGAGGTGAGCATCAGGATCGGAGTGTTGCGTCCCTCACGGCGGAGCTCCTGGGCCACCTGGAACCCGTTCTTCTTCGGCAACACGACGTCGAGCAGGATGACGTCGTAGTCGTTCACGTGCGCCAAGGTCGTGGCTTCATCGCCATCGGTGGCGATGTCCACGGCGTGGCCTTCCTCGCGCAGCCCCTGGGCGATGAAGCCCGCGACCTTCCGGTCGTCCTCAACTGTGAGTATACGCATAGGATCAATCTCTACCGGGGGGCGTGAGGACTCTTGAAAGTCTTTATGAAGATACCTTTACTTCGTCCGTTTCGCCGGCGGGAAGTTCCAGCCGGAAGCATCCTCCACCCTGATGGGCCACGGCCCGAAGTTCCCCGCCCAACAGCCGGGCCAACCTCCGCGACAGCGGCAGTCCGAGGCCGAGTCCACGCCCGTCCTCGGCGGTGGTCAGGTAGATGTCGAAGATCTGTTCGAGATCGGCCTCGGGCACTCCGGGTCCCTCGTCGATCACCTCGAAGGCCACGATCTCCGAGCTGGAGGTCACCTCGACCCGCACGGTCGAGCCCTCCGGCGTATGGCGGATCGCGTTGGCAAGCAGGTTGGTGAGGATCTGTTCGAGTCGGTGGGCGTCGGTACGGGTCACGGCGCTTCGCTGCGGTGCGGTGGTGACGAGCTTGACGCCTTTTTTCTCCGCGTTGGGGGTGGCCCGCGCGAGGGCGCGATGGGTCGCCGCCCCGGCGTCGACCTCCTGGACGATGGGGCGGAGCCGGTCCTCATCGAGGCGACTCAGGTCGAGCAGGTCATTGATGAGGCGGATCGCCTGGTCGGCGGAATCGAGCACCTCGAAGGCGGCCAGGGGCACGGTCGCGGGATCCTTCTTCCGCACCAGCATCTCCGCCCACCCGAACACGGCGGCGAGAGCGTTCCGGAGTTCGTGGTTGACCATCGCGAAGAAGCGTTCGCGGGCCCGCTGGAGCTGCTGGACCTCCTCGAGAAGTCGGGCGCTCTCATCGTGCAGGCGGGCATTGTCGACCGCGGCGGCGGCCTGAGACGCGAAGAGCTGGATGAGATACTCATCCTCTTCGGTGAACTCACCTCCCCCTTCCTTCTCCGTCAGGTAGAGGTTGCCGAAGATGCCCGACCTCCCCACCACCGGCGCGCCCAGGAATGAGTGCATCACCGGGTGGCCGGGCGGGAAGCCGACCGAGGCCGGGTGCCGCTTGAGGTCAGGGAGCCGGATCACCTTGGCCTCCGTGATCACGAGTCCCAGGATCCCGTGACCCCGAGGGAGTGATCCGAGTCGCGCGACCTCCTCGGGTGTCATCCCGGAGACGACGAACCGATCGAGGGTCCTGCCGTCGGCGCCGAGCACGCCGAGCGCGCTGTACCGCGCTCCGATCACCACCCGGGCCGTGTCCGCCACCAGCTGCAGCACCCGCTCGATGGAATGTTCGCCGACGAAGCTCAGGCTGGCCCTGAGTAGCTGCTCCAGCCGTTCCTGCGAGGCGATGGGGTGGGGACGGCGTGGGTTCATCGTTCCAAGGTAACGCTTCGACCTCCACCAAGGCCGGGGACCGGTTGACCCGGTCGCGGCCCGCGGCCATCCTTCGGCATGACCCTTCGTTTCTACAACACCCTGACCCGCCAGGTCGACCCGTTCGTCCCCCGCACGCCGGGGCGCGTGTCGATGTACACCTGCGGGCCGACGGTCTACAACTACGCCCACATCGGGAACTTCCGGACCTTCCTGTTCGAGGACCTGCTCCGGCGGTGGCTCGAGGCGTCGGGTTTCGAGGTGCTCCACGTCATGAACTTGACCGACGTGGACGACAAGACCATCAAGGGGGCGCGTGCCGCGGGGAAGAAGCTGGTGCAGCACACCAAGGCCTTCGCCGACGCGTTCTTCGAGGATTGCACCTATCTGCGGATCCGCCCGGCGTCGGAATACCCGCGGGCCACCGACTACATCGCGCCGATGATCGCGCTGGTCGAAGGGTTGCTGGCCACGGGGGTGGCGTACCAGAGCGACGATGGGTCGGTCTACTTCGCCATCGCGAAGTTCCCTGCGTATGGGCGCCTGTCGCGGCTCGACACCCGCGAGCTCAAGAGCGGCGCGAGCGGCCGCGTCAGCGCCGATGAGTACGCCAAGGAGGACGCGCGCGACTTCGTGCTCTGGAAAGCAGCACAGCCCGACGATGAGGAGGTCGGTGCGGCGTGGGACGCCCCGTTCGGACGGGGTCGCCCCGGCTGGCATCTCGAGTGCTCGGCGATGGCGCTCGACATCCTCGGCCGGAAGTGGGGCGAGAAAGTGCTCGACATCCACGCCGGCGGTGTCGACCTGACCTTTCCCCATCACGAAGATGAGATCGCCCAGAGCTGCGCCTTCACCGGCGAGAAGGAGTTCGCGCGAGTCTGGATGCACGGCGAGTTCCTGACCATGTCGGGCACCAAGATGTCGAAACGGTTCGGCAACATCCTTACGGCGCGCGATCTGGCCGAGCAGGGGATCGATGCCGCGGCGGTCCGGCTGTTGATCTTCCAGACACATTATCGGCAGCCGCTCGACTTCACCGACGAGTCGCTGGCGGCTGCGGGGCAGGCGGTGCGGCGGTTGGCGGCCTTCACCGAGCGGTTGGCCGGGCCGGGGCGGGGCGGAGACGATTCCGCACTCTCCGCGGCGGCGGCGGACTTGCGACGGGACTTCACGGAAGCGCTCGATGATGATCTCAATGCCCCGCGGGCGGTGGCCGCGCTCTTCGACTGTGTGACCGCCGGAAATCGGGCGCTCGACGGCGGGGCGGCGATCGGCGCGGCGGTCCGGAGCGCCTGGGCTTGGGCGATCGAGGTGCTCGACGTCGGGCAGGGAGTCACCAAGGTGGATGCCGACCTGGCGGGATGGGTCGAAGCGAAGCTGGCCGAGCGAGTGACAGCGCGGCAGGCGAGGGACTTCGCCCGGGCTGACGCGATCCGGAAGGAAGTGGAGGGGCGGGGGGTGGAGGTGGAGGATACGGCGCAGGGGCCGAAGTGGCGGCTTCGCTAGTGGGCCAGTGGGCCAGTGGGCCAGGCCCGCGGTGGCAGTCCCTAAGTGATTGCCAGATATTAGATTAGATGCTCGATGGCCGACCGGCCCACTGGCCGCCTGGCCCGCTTGCCGATGTAGCTCAGTTGGTAGAGCACCCGCCTTGTAAGCGGGAGGTCGTGGGTTCGATCCCCACCGTCGGCTTCGGTCAACTCGCGCAGCGAGTTGGCCGAACCCTGAGGGAGCTTCAGCTCCCGAAGGGTCTCCCGGCCCCTGAGCGCCACCGCCCCAGCGCCGGAGCGCCCCAGCGCCCGTTGACTAACTATTGACCCCGGGCTACTTTACCGTGCTCCGGGGGAATGGCGTGTTTTATGCCGTCGCCGCGGGGCAATGGTGGGGTGGCCGAGTGGCTAAAGGCAGCAGACTGTAAATCTGCCGGGCTCAGCCCTACGTAGGTTCGAATCCTACCCCCACCACTTCAGGGAGTGGGACAGGCGCTCAAGGCGCGAAAGGCGCGCGAGCGGCTGAGGAAGTGACGGACAGCGTGGGCGCCTTCAGCGTCTCATGCGCCTGACGACTGAGGTTGCGGGTGTAGCTCAGTTGGTAGAGCGTCAGCCTTCCAAGCTGAATGTCGCGGGTTCGAGTCCCGTCGCCCGCTTGTTGCAGGACTGAGTTGACAGTGCTCACGTAGCTCAGTCGGTAGAGCACATCCTTGGTAAGGATGAGGTCACCGGTTCGATCCCGGTCGTGAGCTTCCACTCGAGGGTGTGGGATCCGCAGGACAGGCGGTCGGACGGCGGCGCTCTTCGGGAGCAGCCCTTCGGCCGCCGGTGTGTCCGCGGAAACGACGACAGGCGCCACGGGCCGTTGGCCGGTGGCATGCGACGACAGACGAGATACGAGGAACGGCACCATGGCCAAGGCGAAGTTCGAGCGGACCAAGCCGCACGTGAATGTCGGGTCGATCGGGCACGTCGACCACGGCAAGACGACGTTGACGGCGGCGTTGACGAAGGTGGCGTCGACGAAGGGGTTCG
>JBDSIR010000044.1:0-32139 GCA_039917855.1 Gemmatimonadales bacterium
GCGACGACCGTCCGCTCGCCGACCGACTCCCGGCCGGGGTCCTCGCCGCGCTCGAGCACGGCGTCGCCGACTACCTCCCCCTCGCGGTGGAACGGCTCGGCGGCCTCCTCGCCGACCCCGAGGCCAAGAGCGAGGTCAAGAAGGCGCTGCGCGAGGCGTTCGACCGGAGCGTGCGCGAGATGCTCGTGCACGAGCGCCTCCTCGCCAAGCTCCTCGTCACCGACAAGGCGATCGGCCGCTTCGTCGACGGTTTCGAGGGAGACGGCTTCGATCGCCTCGCCGAGACGATCAACGCCCCCGAAATGCGGAGCCGCATCACCGCCGCCGTGGCTGATGCCGTCCACCACTTCCTTCGCGTCCCGCTCGGCGAACGACTCGGGCGCCTCGGTCCGGAGCGGCGGATCGCCCTCGCCCATTCAGTGGCGGAATGGCTGGTCCTTCTGGCCCGCGACCCCGGCACCCGCGACGTGGCCGCCCATGCACTCGATCGGGCCCTGGCCGAGGTCGACCGCCGCACCTGGGGCGAAGTGCTGGGCGCGATCCCGCCGGCCGAGGTCGCGGCGGTGGCGCGCGGCTTCGTGAGCGACGGGGTAGGACGGGCCCGGGTCGAGGAGTCGTTCCTTTCGCTGGCGATGTCGCTCCTGACCCGACCGCTCGGCCGGCCGGTGGAGTGGCTGGGCGACGAGAATGCCGACGGGCTCAAGCGCGGTATCGTCGAGAGGAGCTGGAGCTGGGTGCAGGCGCAGGTTCCCGAGGTCGTGGGTCAACTGGATATCCCGGGGATGGTGGAGCAGAAGGTGATGGGGCTCTCGACCCAGAAGATGGAAGAGCTGGTGCGGAACGTCACCGAGAAGGAGCTCAAGCTGATCGTGAATCTGGGCTACGTGCTGGGCGCGATCGTGGGGGCTGTGAGCTGGGGGCTGTCGTTGCTCTTCTAGGTGCTGCGGACTGCGGACTGCGAAGTTTGTCATCCCGAGCCTTGTCCTGAGTGCAGCGAAGGAACAGCGAGGGATCTACCGGCCGCCGATCGACTGTTGCGAATGGATCCGGTCCGATGCGGGCAAGATCCCTCGCTTCGCTCGGGATGACACCCTTCGTACCTTCCTACCCTCCTACCTTCCTACCTTCCTACCTTCCTACCTTCCTACCTTCCTACCCTCCTACCCTCCTACCCTCCTACCCACTGAAGCGCCGATTACCTTTTCCGCCATGGAATTCCCCGGCCTGACCTACCGCGGTGCCGCGCTCGACGACGTCGACATCCTCGATCGGCTCCCGATGGATCTGCAGCAGTTGCTCGCGCAGCGGAACGGGTTCGTGGCTTTCCGGGGCGGGCTGCATGTGCGGGGCGCCTGCGTGGAGCCGCGCTGGCACTCGCTGCGCGCGGCGCTGGAGGGCCCGGAGAGCTTCGCCACCCGATTCCGGACCGTGAAAAAGGATGACGTCCCTTTCGCACAGGACGTCTTCGGCGACCAATTCCTGCTCCGCGGCTCCACCGTGTTCCAGCTCGACAGCTACGCCGACCAGATCGAGCCTGTAGCTGAGGACCTGGTCGACTTCTTCGCAAAGGTCCAGGCGGATCCGATCACGCTCCTCTCGCTCGGCCACCTGGCACAATTCGAAGGAAGCGGCGAGACGCTCCGCCCCGGGGAGCTCCTGATGGAGTGGCCACCCTTCGTGGTCACCGGGTCCGAGAAAGGCGTCTCTTTGCGGCGGATCCCGGTGCCTGAACGGCTCGAGTTCCTGGCCGAGATCGCACGCCAGCTGCGCGGGGTGGCTGACGGCACGAAGGTGGAGTTCAAGATCGGCGGCTGAGCCCGCCGAGGGACCGACCTCCGGTCGGTCCGTGAGGAGTGCTTTGTGCGGTCGGCACGGACCGCCCGGAGGGCGGTCCCTCGGCCGACATCACGCGGCAGCTGCGCGGGGTGGCCGACGGGACAAGAGTGGAGTTCAAGGTCGAGGGGTAGAAGGTGCGGGGGGCGTGAAGAGCCTACGAGTCAGTCCTCGGGTGACACCGTCCCCCACGGGAGTGCCGACCAGCCGGCCCAACCCATCGGTGCCACCGCCAGCCGCACTCCCGGCCGTCCGCTGATCTTGAGGGGCGCGGACTCGGTGCGGTAGCCCGAGCGTGCGGGCGGCCATCCGCGCTGCAGAGCCGCGAGCACGGCATCGCGCGCGGGGGGAGAGTCGAACACGGCGATCCAGACCAGCGCCTCGCCACCCGGCGCCTCATAAAGCTCGAATCGGTCCCCACCCCACCCCAACACCGCCGGATCCACCAGCTCCGCCTGTCCCCGCGCTTCCGCCAGCAACACTCGCACCTCCGCGGCCCCGAGCACATCGCCGTACCGCGCCGCGCCGGTGCCGGTGAAGGTCACGCGAAGCGGCACGTCGCCGCGCTCGGCCCGATCGGGGGCAAGGATCTGTTCGGAAGAGCGCGGCATCCGTGCGCCAAAGGGCTGCTGATCGCGCGGACGGTGGGTGATCCACCAGCGCATGTATTCCGCGCCGGCGATGTAGGGAAAGAGCAGGCCCTCCCGGATGACCCGGGGTGCGCCGGCGAACTGCGGCATCGATCCCTGCTGCTGACGGATCGACTCGCGCGCGTCATCCCAGAAGCTCGGCTCCAGGACGCGGTCGCCGATGGTCGGCTGGATCCGGAACATCGCGATGGTGGCCTGCCCTTCGAGGACCGCCTGGGCGGCCGCGAGGCGGTCGGCGTCGTCGCGCGCGTCGAGGATCGAATCGAGCGGGACGTAGTCGTGCTGCAGCGCGTGCACGAGCTCGTGCGCCACCGTGATCCGGAACGTGGTCGGGTCGGCGCCGGCCACCCCGAAGAAGGCGCTGGAGTCGGGATCATAGTAGCCAGCGACCTGCTCGGTCAGGATCTCGAGGAAGAGCTTCTGGAGGTCGAGCGTGTCCGGCAGGAGGCCGAGGAGACGGTAGCTGGTGGCGAGGGAGCGCCCGCGTTCGCCCGGGAACTGCTTCTGGAGCTGACCCACGAGATAACTTCGCGCCTGCTCGCGCGAAATGATGACGGCGCGCGGCTTCCGCTTGAAGGTGAGCCCGGTGGCGTGTTCGACCTGCGGGATCAGGCTGTCGACCAGGCGCGCGAGCGCCGCGTCCTCCGTCGCCGGCCGGGCCTCCCCGCGGCAGGCCGTCGCGAAGAGGGCGATCCCCAGCAGTGCGGCACGCTTCACAGCCCGACGAGGTAGCTCTTGTACCACGCGATCACGGCAGGGCCCCAGAGGTAGGTCACCGCGGCACCGAGCGCCAGGAAGACCCCAAAGGGCACGAGCTTCTTCTTCCCGATGAGGGCCAGCGGCACGAAGATCAACGTCCCGAGCAGCGAACCGAGGAAGATCGTGAGCAGCACGCCGGTCCACCCGGTGAAGGCGCCGACCATCGCCATCATCTTGATATCGCCGCCCCCCATCGCCTCTTCCTTGAACACCGCCTTTCCCCCGACCGCGACCACATAGAGCAAGGCGAAGCCCGCGGCCGCACCGAGCAGCGCATCGGCGATCGGTCCGAAGCCTCCGGGGAGGGCGAAGAGCAGCCCTGCCGCCAGCCCACCGAGGGAGAATTCGTCGGGGATGATGTACTCGCGGGCATCGGTCATCGCGATGCCGAGGAGCAGCGTGACGAAGGCGGCGCCGCGGAAGAGCTCCAGCGAAGGACCGAGCTGCCAGGTGAACGCCGCCCAGATGAGAGCGGTGGCGAGCTCGACGAGCGGATACTGGATCGAGATCGGATCACGGCATCCGCGGCACTTCCCGCGGAGAAGAAGCCACGACACGATCGGGATGTTGTCGATCCACTTCAGCTCGTATCCGCACTTGGGGCAACGGCTCCCCGGCCGCACCACCGAGAGCTCCGCGGGGAGGCGCAGGATGCAGACATTGAGGAAGCTGCCGAAGATCGCTCCGAAAAGGCCACCGATCAGGGTCAGGACCGGATCACCCGGCACGGGAGCACTCCCAGAGAAGGATGGCGGCCGCGGCCGCGACGTTGAGCGATTCCGCGCCTTCGGCGATCGGGATGGCAACGCGCGCGGAGGCACGGGCGGCGAGCTCGGCGCGGACCCCCGCCCCCTCATTGCCGAGAAGCAGGGCCAGTGGGCCAGTGGGCCGGTGGGCAGTTCGGATGTCGACTCCGTCCATCGCGGTGGTCCATAGTACCATCTTCCCGGCCCCGGCCCAGTCGAGGAATTCGCTGTCGCTCAAATGGAGATTCGGGAGCCTGAAGCTGGCCCCCATCGAGCCGCGCAGGACCTTGGGATTGTGCAGCTCCGCGGTGCCCGGCAGGGCCAGGACGCCGGCGGCACCGAGCGCGAGGGCACTCCGCAGGATGGTGCCGACATTGCCGGGATCCTGGATGCCGTCCAGGACGAGAAGTGCCTGGTGCGTGGTGCGTCGTGCGTCGGGAGTTCCGAGGTCGGCAAGGCTCCATTGCCTCGGCTCGACGACCGCGACCAATCCCTGAGGGTGGTCGGTATCGGCCAATTCGCCGAATGTCGTGTCGTCGACCTCCTCGAGCGCCACGCCAGCCTTCACCAGGGCCGCTTTGAGGGCCCGCCCCCGGTCGGTAGCTTCCAACGCCGGGCCTACTGCGGCACCGGTGATCGTCACCCCCGACGCGAGCGCCTCCTCGACCAGGCGCACACCCTCGGCCAGCGCGAGTCCGCGCTTTTCGCGCGCCTTGCGCCGCTGCAGGTCACGGATCGTGGTCAGGAGCTTGGACACGGTGAATAAGATACCCATTGCATTGACGATCGCGGGATCCGATCCCGGCGGTGGCGCCGGCATCCAGGCCGACCTGAAGACCTTCCATCAATTCGGGGTGTTCGGCACGACCGCCATCGTGGCGCTCACCGCCCAGAATACCCTGGGCGTCACCGGCATCCACCCGGTACCGGTGGATTTCGTGCGCGCCCAACTCGAGGCGCTCGCCGCCGACCTGCCGCCCCGCGCGCTCAAGACCGGGATGCTCGCGACGAAGGGACTGGTCGAGGCGGTGGCGGGGTTCATTGCGCGCCATCAATGGCGCGACCACGTCCTGGACCCGGTGATGGTCTCGACCTCAGGACACCGGTTGCTGGACGCCGACGCGGAAGCGGCCGTCCGCCGGCTGCTGCTTCCCCTCGCGGCGGTGGTGACGCCCAACCTCGACGAGGCCGAGATCCTGGTCGGGCATTCGGTGCGTGAGCCCGCCGCGATGGAACGCGCCGGTGCAGAGCTCCTCGCCCTTGGCGCCCGCGCCGCCCTCCTCAAGGGGGGGCACCTCGACGGTGCGACCATCGTCGACATCCTGGTCACTCCGACCGGGACCGTCCGCTATGAACGTCCTCGTCTCGCGACGACCTCGATCCACGGCACCGGGTGTACCCTCTCGGCCGCCATCACCGCGGGGCTCGCGCACGGCCGCCCGCTGGAGCAGTCGGTGGCCGAGGCCCTCGACTTCGTCGCCCGTGCGATCGCCGCGGCGCCGGGCCTGGGGTCGGGTCACGGGCCCCTCAATCACTTCGTCGATGCGCCGACTCCGTAGGGGCGGGGCATGCCCCGCCCCTACCTAGATCCCCGCCACGATCCCCTCCACCAGCAGTCCCAGGTCCTTCCCTACCTTCGCCGCCACCTCCATCACCTCATTGTGATTCAACTCCACCGGTGAGATCCCGGCGGCGGCATTGGTGATGGTGCTGATGCCGAGGCAGCGCATCCCGCGCGCCCGCGCGGCGATGACCTCGAGCACGGTACTCATCCCCACCGCATCCCCGCCCAGTGTCGCCACGAACCTCACTTCGGCCGGCGTCTCATAGGTCGGTCCGAGGAGTCCCACGTACACCCCTTCGGCAAGGGCCACCCCGGTCTCCTTCGACACCTTTTGCGCGAGCGCCCTCAGCTCCTTGTCGTAGGCGGAGGTCATGTCGGGAAAGCGGGTCTCGCCGGGACGCGCGGGCCCGACCAGCGGATTCCTTCCGGTGAGGTTGATATGGTCCGCGATGAGCATGAGCGTCCCGCCCCCGAACTTCGGGTTCACCCCCCCCGCCGCGTTGGTCAGGATCACCGTGCCGATACCGAGGGCGCCGAACATCCGCACCGGGAGCGCAGTGACGTCGGCAGAGTGTCCCTCGTATGCGTGGAACCGCCCGCTCTGGCAGAGCACTACCTTCCCGCCCAGGGTGCCGCAGACCAGCTCACCCTTGTGTCCCGGGACCGTTGGCAGGTGAAAACCCGGGATCTCGCCGTAGGGGATCCGGATCGCGTCCTGCACCTGATCGGCGAGGGGCCCCAGTCCGGAACCGAGCACGATCGCGACCACCGGCCTCCGGCCGCCGAGCCGCTTGGCGACGGCGGCCTGGGCGGCGCGGATGTCGGCGTCGAGGTCGGCAGCGCTCACAGGAGCATCCCCGCGATGGCGGCGGAGATGAAGTTGGCCATCGTGCCGGCGAGCATCGCGCGGAAGCCGAGGCGGGCGAGGTCGCTCTTGCGCTCGGGCACGAGCGCCCCGATGCCGCCGATCTGGATGCCGACCGAGCTGATATTGGCGAAGCCCGCGAGCGCGAATGACGCGATGGTGAACGAGCGCGGGTCGAGGATCCCCTTCATCGGTCCGAGCTGGCTGAAGGCGATGAATTCGTTGAGCACCGCGCGGGTGCCGAGGAGGCTGCCGATGGCGGCACTGTCGTGCCAGGAGACGCCGAGCAGCCACGCCACCGGGCGCCCGACCCAGCCGAGCACCGTCTGGAGGTTCTCGGGGAACCACGCCGACTGTCCGTGGACCCAGCCGAACCCGCCGTTGATCAGCGCCACGAGGGCCACGAATGCGATCAGCATCGCGATGACGTTGAGCATCAACTGGAGACCTTCGCTGGTACCGCGCGCCGCCGCTTCGAGCAGGTTGCTGTCGGTCCGCGGCATGTCGAGCTTGGCGTTGCCGCTCGTTTCGGGGATCTCGGTCTCGGGTTCCATCAGCTTGGCGAGCATGATGGTGCCCGGGGCGGTCATGATCACCGCGGCCAACAGGTGCTTCGCCTCGACGCCGAAGGCGATATAGGCCAGCATGATGCTCCCCGAGATGTGCGCCATCCCGGCGGTCATCACGGTCATCAGCTCCGAGCGGGTCATCTTGAGAAGGAAGGGCCGGATCGTGAGTGGCGCCTCGGTCTGGCCCATGAAGATCGAGGCCGCGACATCGAGGCTCTCGGCCCCGCTGGCCCCCATGAACCGGGTCATGACCTTCGCCATCCCTCGCACCAGGACCTGCATGATGCCGAGGTAATAGAGGCAGGCGAAGAGCGCGGAGACGAAGATGATGGCGGGGAGGATCTGGAACGCGAAGATCATCCCCAAGCTCGAGCCGGGCTTGGCCAGCTCACCGAAGACGAACTGTGCGCCGACGTTCGAGTAGTTCAGCACCGTGGTGACGAAATTGCCGAGCGACTGGAACAGTGCCATCCCTACTCCGGTGCGGAGCACGAAGAGTGCGAAGAGGAACTGCAGGCCGAGTCCGATCCATATCACCCGCCACTTGATCGCCTTGCGGTCACGGGAGAGGAGATACCCAACCCCCACGATGGCGGCGATGCCGAGGATCCCGGTGAACCGCCCGAGGCCACCACCGGAAGCGGGGACGGCGGCCTGGGTGGTGTCGGTGACGGCCTGCGCGGCCGACCGGATGGCGGCCAGGGTGAACGTCAGCATGCACGACCTCGTGAGGAGTAAGGGGAAGCGGGGGTCGGGGAGACCCCGTCGTGCTACGGGCGCTGCGACAGGGCGTGAACCAGCTCCTGGATGGCGGGTTTGAGGAGCTTCTCCCTCTCGGGCAACGGCAGGAACGCGCCTTCGAAGGAATTCACCATCATCTGCTGGAGCTCGACCGGGGTGACGCCGAGCTCGGTGTGGGCCAACCAATATTCGCGGGAGCAGGTGGTGCCGCTCATCAGCCAGCTGTCGCTGTTCAACATCACCCGGAGGCCGCGATCAAGGTAGCCCCGGAGGGGGTGGGCGGCGTAGCTCGCCACGGCCCGGGTCTGCACGTTGCTCGTGAGGTTGATCTCGAGGGTGATCCGGTGGTCGCGCACATACCCCTCGAGCGCCGGATCCTCGAAGAGTCGGGTGCCGTGGCCGATCCGGTGTGCGCCGCAGTCGAAGATGGCCTGCTTCACCGACCCCGCCCCAGCCGCCTCCCCCGCGTGCACCGTGACACCGAGATACCCCTCACGGGCCACACGGAACGCCTCGGCGTGGATCTTGGCATACCGGCCCGCCTCGCCACCAGCGATGTCGAACCCGACCACCCCCTGATCCTTGAGCGCCACCGAGCGTCGGGCGAGGTCGACCGACTCGGCGGGGTCACGCTGCCGCAGGGCGCAATTGATGATCCGCGCGGGGATGCCGAAGTCCTGCGCTCCGCGCCGTAGCCCTCGCCACTGGGCCGCGACGACCTCCTCCACCGAGAGCCCCTGGCGGTTGGAGAGTGGCGGACAGTATCGCACCTCGAAATAGCTGAGGCCGTCGGCCCGGGCGTCCTCCACCATCTCGTACGCGACCCGTTCGATCGCCTCCGGGGTCTGGAGGAGGGCGATGGTGACCTCGAAACGCTTGAGATAGTCCTCGAGATCGCGGGCGTCGTCCACCAGCATCCACTTGCGGAGCGATTCGACGTCGCGGGCCGGGAGCTCGACCTTCGCCGCGCGGGCAAGCTCGATCATCGTCGCCGGCCGGAGGCAGCCGTCGAGGTGGACGTGGAGTTCGGCCTTGGGGAGGCGGCGGAGCAGTTCAGGCGTCAGGGTCATCGGCGGAAGCACGGGCGGAGACGACCACCCGGAGGATGGCACCCCCGGTGAGAGCCAGGTCGGACGCGACGCGGATCCCGCGCGCATCCGTCACGTAGGCCTCCCCCCGCGCGAGGCGGTCGGCGAGGGGAGCGTCGAACGCGGTCACCGCCTCACGCACCGTGGCTCCGGGCGTGAGGGAGAGGGCGCGCTCGTTGACGAAACAGCGGAGTACATCAGGCATCAGCGAGTTACGAAGCGCGGATCGGCCGGCGGTTGGATCGGCTGGGGCATCCGGCGCAGGTAGGACAGGAAGGCATCGAGATCGAGGAGCCCGATGGGGTCCTGGGGGTAACGGGTGAGGATGCCGTACGTTTCCCCGCCCTGCGCCAGGAAGTCCGGTACGGCGAGGGTATACTGGCGCTTGTCGTCCAGTCTGCGGCCATCGGGAAGCCGCACCTCCTTGACCCGGCGTCCCCGTGCGGCGGTCGAATCCCACCGGACCACCGCGCCCGACAGATGGGCGTCGGGTGATCCATCAGCGAGGATGTTCTCGAGCAGCGCCTTCACGGCGCTCCCGGGGAGGGTCACCTTCACCAGCCGGTTGCCGAAGGGCATCAGCTCGTAGGCGGTCCCGTAGTCGAGCACCCCGGCCGGAAGGTCGCGGCGGATCCCGCCGTTGTTGGTCAACGCCAGGTCGGTCCGGAGCGCATTGCGGAAGGCATCGGCGATGAGGCGTCCAAGGGGGTAGTCGTTGCCACGCCGAGCGAGCGGAAGGGCGATCTCGGCCACCCGGCGGCGGGCCAGCGAGTCGACCGCGGGGCGGTAGCGTGCGAGCATGCTGTCCACGCCGCGATCGGGGAGGATCCGGTCGGCCCAGGCCGTGTCGAGCCCGGTCCGCGCTTCACGGGCACCGACCACCGTCCTGACCAGGTCGATGCGGGCGATGGCGCGGCCGGAGGAGCCCCCTTGCAGCACCGGGATCCCGGAGCGGCTGGTCCCGCGGACCGTCCAATGGGTGTGTCCTCCGATGACGGCGTCGACCGCGCCCGTCCCGAGCGAATCGATGAGCGCGAAGAGTTCCCCGGTGCAGGTCTCTTTGCAGTCCCCTCCGAAGTGGGCCACCAGCACCACGAAATCGGGATGCTCGGCCCGCGCCTCGGCGATCGCCGCCTGGATCGGCGCGGGGCCGGGAATGAATCGAAGACCGGCCACGGCGGCGCGGAAGGTCATCGAAGGTGTGGCGGGATGGGCGTAGCCGATCACCGCGACTTTGCGCGGGCCGGCGGTCAGCATCGTCCAGCGCTTGAGCCAGTCGGGACGGCGGCCGGTGGCAGAATCGACCACGTTGGCCGCCAACCAGGCGTAACGCGACTCGGCGACCCGGCGCTGGAGCGAGTCGACACCCCAGTCGTAGTCGTGGTTGCCGGTGGCGGCCGCCTGGATGCCGATGCGATTGAACGCGTCGACGACCGGGCGCCCGAAGGTGATGTTCGAGCCCAGGGTGCCCTGGAATTCGTCACCGGCGTCGAGCTTGATGACCGGACAGTGGCATTCCGCGGTGAGCGAGTCCATGAGCGTCTTGATCACGGCGAGGCCACCGACCGGGCGGCCCCCTGACCACGGCCAGACCCGCGGGTCGAGCTGGCCGTGGAGATCGTTGGTCGCGAGGATGCGGAGGAGCACCGTGTCCCGCGGGGCGGCCGCGCGGGCGCGCAGGGGCGCACCCGCAAGCGCGCGGGCTTGGTCCTCGCGCTCCTGCGGCACGATGCGCCACGACTCGCGCGCGAACCGCTCCGGCCTGAGCGTGTCGGCGCGCACCGCCGCCTCGAGGAGGTCGCGGAGGCCCTCGGGCTGGTCGTACACCACGCGCGCGCCGGCGAACATGGTGAATCCGCCGCCGCCCGACTGCCGGTAGTTGTTGAGGGCGAGGGTGAACGAGTCGGTCGGCGCGACCGCGCGGCCCCGCACCTGGAGGCGCGTCACCCGCTGACCCGCGGGACGGCCGAGGTCGAGGTCGTAGTCGGCGCCGGTGACGATGTCGAAGTTGTAGCCGGGGAAGCGTGGATCGACGGCCAGCTTCCCGTCGGCACCCACCACGTAGTATCGCGAGGTCTGCTCGAGATAGGCGCGCAGCTGGGCGCCGGAGATCTTGATGGCCCGGAGGCTGTTCTCGTAGGGATAGATGCCGAACAGGTCGGCCCGGTGGATGTCGCCGGCGGGAAGACCGCGCCGGGTGCTGAAGGCGGGTGTGGCGGCGAGGTCGGCGTTGGCGGTGCGGCGCTCGACCTCGCCGATCCAGGCGGTGAGCGGCGTGGCGCCGGCGCGGGAGCCGCGGGCGTCGAAGGCGCCGGTCGAGAAGCCGATGAACTCCTCGGCCCAGTACTTCACCGGGCCGACCAGTGGGTCGAGGCGGCGGGTCATGCGGCCGCTCTCCGGCACGTTCGCGAGCTGCACCAGGTCGCCCCGCGCTTCCGTGATCCGCCAGGCCGCCCCCACTTTCCGGAGCGACAGGTGCATCACCGAGACGCTCTGGGCGAAATTCCGGGGCTGGACGAAATGCACCCCGTTGACGACCGAATCGCGCATCTCGCGATGCGAGTGTCCCACCACCACCACGTCCGGACGACTCGATCCCGACGCCAGGGAGGTGGCCACGTTCTCGTCACCGACGCCGGTGGTATCGTAGCTCGCGGCACCGTCCATCCCGCTGTGGATGACCGCGACCACCACGTCGGCCTCGGTACGCATCGTGCGGAACAGGGCGCTGCGGTCGCCGACCGCGCGGACCTGCATCTTGCCGCGTAGCTTGTCGCCGTCCCACACCATCGCACCCGGGGTCGTGAGGCCCGCGATGGCGATCCGCACTCGGCCACGCGGCACGGTGATGAACGGCGCGAACATCAGCGAGTCGCGCCCGCCGAACCCCGCGCCGGGGAGGACGCAGTTGGCGCAGACCGGCCGGAGGTTCCGTCCGACGTACGACTGGCGAAAGAATTCGAAGCCGTAGTTGAACTCGTGATTGCCCGGAACGATCGCATCGTACTCGAGCACGTCCATCGCCTCGAGCATCGGATGCGGCGTGCGCGGATGGGTGGCGAAGTAGGCGGCGAAGGGATCGCCCGCCAGGAGGTCCCCCGCGTCGACCAGGACCACCTGACCGGGATATCGGGCGCGCAACGAATCGATCACGGTGGCGGCCCGGGTGAGACCCCCGGGGAACGGCCGCCCCTCGATGAAGTCCCAACCGCTGGCGTGACCGTGGATGTCCGTGGTCGAGACCAGCACGACGTGAGCGGTGTCCTGCGCGGCGAGGGGGGCGGCGGCGGTAACGAGCGCCAGCAGCACCCGGAGGGGCTGGGAGGGGATCATCCTTTCAATATATGCGCCTCGCGGAGGTGGACCGACCTCCGGTCCCGCTTGCGCATATCCGGCCGGGCGTATATCTGTCTTGCCGCATATGACCCCGCGTCCCTCGCCCACCCAGATCCTGCTCACGGTCTCCGAGCCGACGCGGCTCCGTATCCTGAACTGCCTCGCCGCTGCCCCGCTCTTCGTTTCCGACCTGCAGGCGATCCTCCGCCTTCCGCAGCCAACGGTGTCGCGCCATCTCAAGGTGCTGCGCGAAGTGGAGGTGGTGCGCGATACCCCGGTGGCGCAATACGTCCTCTATCGCTTGCGGCGCGGCACCGAGGCGGAGGGGCGCTTGCTCAGCGCCATCCTCGACGGTCTGTCGCAGGACGACGCCTACCGCACCGAGCGCCAGCGCGCCGCCGAGCGATCCAGGAATCACACCCGGCTCCGCGTGCTCGAGCCGGTGGCCGACTGACGACCCGCGAGACGATCCCCGTGAGCCACCGTATCCTCGTCGTGGACGACGAACCCGATATCACCGCCCTGGTGGCCTACCACCTCGCCAAGGCTGGCTACCGCGTGTCCACCGCGGCCAACGGGCCCGACGCCCTGAAGGCGGCGCGCGAGGAACGCCCTGACATCGTGATCCTCGACGTGATGCTCCCCGGTGTGTCGGGCTACGACGTCCTCGCCGAGCTCCGACGGCGCGAGGAGACCAAGGAGGTCGGCGTCATCCTGCTCACGGCCCGCCGGGAGGAGCCCGACCGCATCCGTGGCCTCACCCTCGGCGCGGACGACTACCTCACCAAGCCCTTCTCGCCCCACGAGCTGGCCCTCCGGGTGAGCGCCCTGCTCCGCCGGCTGGGCGCGCCCGCGGTGGCCGGCGGCTCCACCGTGACCGCCGGTCCGATCACCATCGACCGCTCGGCCCACAAGGTGAGCGTCGGCGGCGAGGAACTGGTGCTCACCGCGACGGAGTACAAGCTGCTCATCACGCTCATCGAGCGGCGCGGCCGAGTGCAGACCCGCCCGCAGCTGCTCGAGACGGTGTGGGAAGCGCAGCCCGACATCCAGACCCGCACCGTCGACATGCACGTCCAGCGACTCCGCTCCAAGCTCGGTGAGGCCGGCGACCTCATCGAGACCGTGCGCGGGTTCGGCTACCGGTTCCGCGCCGAGAAGCCCGGCAAAGGGCGATGAACCTTCCCGGAAGGCTGGTCTCGGGTACCATCCTGGTGCTGGTGTTGACGATGGCGGTGCTGATCTGGACCTCGGAGGGGACGCTCCGGCACGACCTCGAGCGGGACCTGGCGAGCGGGCTGGAGCGCGAGGCACGCGTCATTGCCGCCGCCCTCCCGAGCGACCTGGTCGGTCAGCGCACCGCAGTGCACCGGTTCAGCCGCGAGAGTGGCCACCGCATCACCCTCATCGACCCGCACGGTCGCGTGGTGGCGGAGAGCGGCGCTCCCGATGCGAGCCTCGGTGCCATCGCCGATCACTCAGGGCGCCCGGAGTTCCGCGCCGCCCTCGCCGGCGGCGTCGGGGTGGACATCCGGGAGAGCGCCACATTCGGCGTGCCCAACCTGTATGTCGCGATCGCCGGCGGGCCGGGTGTCGTGCGCGTCGCCGCACCCTATGAGCAGGTGGACGCGACCGTGCGCCGGGCGCAGGGGGCAGTGATCTGGGCAGCGCTCATCGCCCTCGGCGTCGGCGTGCTCCTGGCGCTCTTCGCGGGGCGTTCGGTGACCCGCCCTCTTTCGGAGATCACCCAGGCCGCGCGCGCGATCGCGGCGGGTCGTCCGCCGCGCTTCCCGCATTCCGGGATCCCCGATGTCGACGGACTGGTCGACGCGATCCGTGAGATGCATAGCCAGCTCGGCGCCCGCTTCGAGCAACTCCGCCGCGAGCAGGCGGAGACCTCCGCCGTCGTGGAATCGATGGTCGAGGGGGTGGTGGCGACCGACGGCCGGGGCCGCGTGGTCACCGCCAACGCTGCGCTTCGACGACTCCTCGGCTATCGGGACGACGAGGAGCTCCCGGTGCTCCAGCAGCTCTTCCGCACCAAATCGGCACGCGACGTGGTCGACGCCGTACTCCGCGGCGAGGCGATCGATGGACGCGAGGTCGAATTCGAAGGGCACACCCTCCTCACCACCGCGCGTCCTCTCCCCCAGGGGGGCGCGGTGCTGGTGCTGCACGACCTCACCGCGGTCCGCCGGCTGGAGGCGGTACGTCGGGATTTCGTGGCGAACGTCTCGCACGAATTGAAGACACCGCTCACCTCGATCTCCGGTTACGCCGAGACCCTGCTCAGCGACAAGCCCGATCCGGCGACCGCCGAGCGGTTCCTCGAGGTGATCCTCGGAAATGCCCGTCGGATGCAACGGCTGGTGGACAGCCTGCTCGACCTGTCGCGGATCGAGTCGGGCGGATGGCGGCCCCAAGTCGAGTCGGCGGTGGTGGGCGGCGTCGCACGAGAGATCTGGGCCAGCCTCGCGGCACGCGCGGCGGAGGCTCAGGTAGGGTTCGAGGTCGACGCCGACCCGGCGGGACCCGCCAACGTCGACGCCGACCCGGACGCCCTCCGGCAGATCCTCACCAACTTGTTCGACAATGCCCTCCGCTACGCGCCTGCTGGCGGCAAGGTGGTCTGCCGGACGCGCCGCGCGGACGGGGGCGTGGTGGTAAGCGTCGGCGACAATGGCAGCGGCATAGCCAGCGACCATGTATCCCGGATCTTCGAGCGGTTCTATCGCGCCGACCCCTCCCGCTCCCGCGACGAGGGGGGGACCGGACTTGGCCTCAGCATCGTGAAGCACCTGGTCGAGGCCCACGGTGGCCGGGTCTGGGCCGAGAGTGAACTCGGTCTCGGCACGACCATCTTTGCATTTCTGCCGGACGCCGCGACCCCGCCCCCCCTGTAGCACTACCCCTCCCAGCGACCGCGCGCATCGTGGCATGACCGTGACTCCCCGATGACGGGGGGTCATGCTGCGTCGTTTGATCGAGACCAGGACAGCGGTGGATGCATTTCGGTCCGGTGTTACTCATCCGTTACCGTCGATAGTTCGCGGCGTGACACCGCGCGGCGTGATTCATTCTCGTTAAGTGCCTCACTTCCGACAGGCACCGACAACCTCGACCGGGAGCGAAACGATGCAGCAGCAAATGATCCGTGGATGGACCGTGGCCGTATTGGCCGCCGCGACGATGACGGGCGGCGAGCTGGCGGCACAGGCCGCGACGCCGGCGCCGCAGCTGAGCGTGAGCGGGGTGGGCTACGCACAGTGGAACTACAACCTCAGCGGTACGCAGCACAACAACGTCTTCGACGTCACCCGGACCTACCTGAACTTCAACGCGAAGTTCTCAGGCGGCGTGGCCACACGCGTCACCCCGGACATCTACCGCAACGGGGACGGGTCGCTCGGATATCGCCTCAAGTATGGCTACGTGAGCTACCAGCCGAATGCCGGCAACCTCACGTACAAGTTCGGCCTGATCCAGACCCCTTGGCTCTCGCGCGAAGAGGATCTGTATGACTACCGCATGCAGGGTGGGATGGCATGGGAGCGCGGTGGCTACCTGAGTTCGGCCGACTTCGGCCTGAGCGCTGACGCCAAGTTCATGAGCGGCCGCCTCGACGTGAATGCAGGCGTCTACAATGGCGAGACCTACAAGAAGACCGAAGGGGATCAGCGCAAGGACTTCATGGCCCGCGCCTCCTACCGGCTCGGCACGTCCGACGACAACAGCGCCTCGGGCGGCCTCCGCCTTACCGCCTACGCCGGGATCGGCCGCCCCACCGGCGGCGGCAATCGCGACCGCTACATCGGCATGCTGTCCTACAAGTCCACCCGCTGGACGCTGGCCGCCGAGTACGGCATGACCCGTGACAGCAGCACCGTCGCCCCGACCGCACTGACGAAGGGGAGCATCATCACCGCCTTCGGCGTGTACCGGCTGCCGGCCTCGAAGATCGCACTGATCGCCCGGGTGGATCTGACCGACCCGAACACCGATCTCTCCAACGACAGGCAGACCCGCATCATCGGCGGCGTGTCGTACCAGCTGAGCCCGAACCTCCGGCTCCTGGGCGACGTCGACCTGCTGTCGCACGAAGCCGGCGATCCGACGATCCCGGTCGATGCACGGAATCAGGCCCTGGTCCAAGTCCAGTTCACGTTCTGACGTTCCCATACCTCCAGCAAGAGACCTGACCGATGCGCATCACCCGTTACCTGTCGACCCTCGCGGCCCTCGGCCTGATGACGACCCCGCTCGCAGCGCAGCAGACGCTGACCGGCGCCGGCGCCACCTTCCCGACACCCGTCTATCAGCGTTGGTTCACCGAATACGCCCGGACCCACCAGGTCCAGATCAACTATCAGTCGATCGGATCGGGCGGCGGCATCCGTCAGTTCAGCCAGGGGACCGTCGATTTCGGTGCCACCGATGCGCCAATGAGCGACTCGATGATCGCCGGGGTCAACGGCAACGTCGTGCACATCCCCACGGTGCTCGGGGCGGTGGTGGTGACCTACAACCTGCCGAACCTCGGGGCCACCAAGCTCCGGCTCGACGGGACCGCCATCGCCGACATCTTTCTCGGCCGCATCGTGCGGTGGAACGACCCGCGGATCGCCTCGCTCAACCCGGGGGTGAACCTCCCCGCCGCCGACATCGTGGTGGTGCACCGGTCGGACGGCTCGGGAACGAGCTTCGTCTTCACCGACTACCTCTCCAAGGTGTCGACCGACTGGAAGCGCCAGGTCGGCGCCAACAACAGCGTGAACTGGCCCACCGGGCTCGGCGGCAAGGGGAACGAAGGGGTGACCCAGCAGGTCCGCCAGCTCGAAGGGAGCATCGGCTACGTCGAACTGGTGTACGCCACGGCGAACAACATGCCGTATGCCTCGGTCAAGAACGCCGCGGGAGAGTTCGTCCTGCCGACGCTCGATGCCGTGACCGCCGCCGCCGCCGGGGCGCGGCTCGAGGCGACCACCGACTTCCGGGTGTCGATCACCAACGCGGCCGGACGGGCGTCCTACCCGATCTCCTCGTTCACCTGGCTGCTCATCAAGAAGGACAACAGCGACGCGGCCAAGGGGAAGATCCTCCACGACTTCCTCAACTGGATGGTCTCGGCGCGGGCGCAGCAGATGGCGACCACGATCGGCTACGCCCCCCTCCCCCGCCCGGTGGCGGCCCTGGTCCAGGCCCGCATCCGGACGCTGACCGTTGGCGGGCGACCGATCAGATAGCTGCCGCTCAGGCCCCTGGCCAGCGAGCAACCTCACCCCCTGCCCCCTCTCCCTGTCGGGAGAGGGGGTTTTGGCTTGGCGTGTTTTCGGGCACCGTGACCGATCCGTTACATTGGCGTGACTAGTCCGCCTCGTGTCACGCCTAGCCTTCCCTCTCTATGCCAGAGACCCCGACGCCGCTGCAGAGCATCGAAGGACGCCCGTTGGGCGACCGGGTGTTCAAGGGTGTGCTCATACTCCTCGCCGCGACGGTCCCGGTGCTCCTGATCCTGTTGGCGTTCGGGCTCTGGCGCGGCGCGGCCCCGGCGATCGATCGCTACGGCCTCGGCTTCATCACCGGCTCCACCTGGGATCCGGTGACCGAGGAGTTCGGCGCACTTCCGCTCATCTTCGGGACACTGGTCTCCTCGGCGCTGGCGCTCCTCATCGCGGTCCCACTCTCGCTCGGTGTGGCGATCTTCCTCACCGAGTTCGCTCCCCAGCGGATCCGGGGTCCGGTCGCCTTTCTGATCGAGATGCTCGCCGCGATCCCCAGCGTGGTATACGGCCTCTGGGGCATTTTCGTGCTGATCCCCTTCCTCAGGGCCGTGGTGTTCCCGGTGCTCCGGGACCTGTTCGGGTTCCTCCCCTTCTTCACGGGGCCGATCTACGGCCCGTCGATGCTCTCGGCCGCCCTGATCCTGGCGATCATGGTGATGCCGTTCATCATGTCGGTCTCGCGCGAGGTGCTCCTCGCCGTCCCGGCGTCCCAGCGCGAAGCGTCGCTCGCCCTCGGCGCCACGCGCTGGGAAGCGGCGTGGACGGCGGTGGTGCCCTATGCCCGGAGCGGGATCATCGGCGCAGTGATCCTGGGGTTGGGGCGCGCGCTGGGCGAGACGATGGCGGTGACGATGCTCATCGGGAACCGCCACGATATCAGCGCGTCGCTGTTCGCCCCCGGCTACACCATGGCCGCGGCGATCGCGAACGAATTCACCGAGGCCACCGCCGACATCCACCTCGCGGCACTGACCTACGTGGCGTTCACGCTCTTCGTGATCACCCTGCTCATCAACGGCGTCGCGCGGCTGCTCATCTGGCGCGTCGCCAAAGGTGCGGCCATCGGGAGCAAGGCCGCGTGAGCCGTCGCACCCGGCGCCTGCGCGGCCACCTGATCATCGGGCTCCTCGGCCTGGCGGTGGCGTTCGCCGTGCTGCCGCTCCTCCTGATCCTCGGCACGCTCGTGGTCAAAGGGGTCACCAGCCTCAACTGGGCCTTCTTCACCGAGATCCCTGCGCCCGCGGGTGAGACCGGTGGCGGCGTGGTCCACGGCATCGTGGGGACGATCCTCATCGTCGGGATCGCCGGTCTCATCGCCGTACCGGTCGGGGTCGGTGCCGGGCTATACGTGGCGGAGTACCCCGATACGCGGCTGGCGTGGATCGCGCGGTTCGTGGCCGACGTCATGAACGGCACGCCCTCGATCGTCGTCGGCGTATTCGCCTGGGCCACGGTCGTCGCAACCCAAAAACACTTCTCGGCCCTCGCCGGGAGCCTCGCGCTCGCGATGCTGATGCTGCCGATGATCCTCCGCACCACCGAGGAGATGATCAATCTGGTGCCCCACTCACTCCGCGAAGCGGCGCTGGCGCTGGGGTATCCTCGCTGGCGGACCTCGCTCACCGTGGTGGTGCGCACCATCCTGCCGGGGATCGTGACCGGCTGCCTCCTGGCGGTGGCGCGCGCCGCCGGTGAGACCGCTCCGCTCCTCTTCACCGCACTCGGCAGCCAGTTCTTCTCCTGGAACCTCGGCCAACCGATGGCCGCGCTCCCGCTGGTGGTCTACAGCTACGCGACCGGCCCTTACGAAGAGTGGCACCGGCTGGCGTGGGCCGCGGCACTCGTCCTCATCCTCGTCGTGTTCGCGCTGAGCGTGAGCGCGCGGCTTGCCACCCGGAGGCGCTCCGATGATCGCCACTGAGGCGCGCATCGCCACCGAACGGCTCTCCGCCATCTACGGCAAGAGCACGGCGGTCAAGGATGTGTCGCTCGGCTTCGTGCCGGGACAGGTGCACGCCCTGATCGGCCCATCGGGGTGCGGGAAGTCGACCTTCCTCCGCACCCTCAACCGGATGCACGAGCTGGCCGGCAATGGATGGATCACCGGGCGCGTGCTGCTTGACGGACAGGATATCTACGCGCCGCAGGTCAACCCGATGGCGCTCCGGCGTCGCGTGGGAATGGTGTTCCAGCGGCCGAGCCCGTTCCCCACGATGAGCATCTACGGGAACGTGGCGGCGGGACTCCGGCAGGGGCAGCAGCTCCCCAGGTCGGAGCTCGACGGGCGGGTGGAAGCGGCGCTGAAGCAGGCGGCCCTCTGGGGCGAAGTACAGGACATCCTCCACACCAGCGCCATCGCGCTCTCCGGCGGGCAGCAGCAGCGACTCTGCATCGCACGCACCATCGCGCCGCGCCCCGAGGTGCTCCTCCTCGACGAGCCGACCTCCGCGCTCGATCCCCTCGGCACGCTGAAGATCGAGGAGCTGCTGGTGGAGCTCAAGAACGAGTTCACGATCATCATCGTGACCCACAACATGCAGCAGGCGGCCCGGGTGTCGGACACCACGAGCTTCTTCTACCTGGGCTCCATGATCGAGACCGGGCCGACGCGGCAGATCTTCACGGCACCGAAGCACGAGCGCACCGAGACCTACATCACGGGACGGTTCGGGTGACCGGTACCCCGACCCCGCTCGTGGTCCGCGCCACCCTCCCCGAGCGCGCGATCCCGGCCCCGCCGACCTCCGCGCCCGCGATCGAGATCCGCGAGTTCCGGTTCCGCTACGCGCCGTCCCGCCCCTGGGTGGTCGATGGTGTAAGCTTCCCGGTGGCCCGGCGGGCGGTCACGGCGATCATCGGCCCCTCGGGCTGCGGCAAGTCGACGCTGCTCCGCTCGATCAACCGGCTCAATGACCTTGTCCCGGCGGCCGGGCACCAGGGGGAGATCCTGCTCGACGGCCGGTCGGTCTACGCGCCGAGGACCGACGTCGTGGAACTTCGGAACCGGATCGGGATGGTGTTCCAGCGCCCCAATCCATTCCCGCGTTCGATCTACGAGAATGTCGCCTACGGTCCCACGATCAACGGCAGCGTGGCACGGCGCGACCTCCCCGATCTGGTGACCGACTGCCTCCGGCGCGCCGCCCTCTGGGACGAGGTGCGCGACCGCCTGGGCGAACCGGCCTCGGGCCTTTCCGGCGGTCAGCAGCAGCGGCTCTGCATCGCCCGCGCGCTGGCCAACCGACCCGAAGTCCTCCTGATGGACGAGCCCTGCTCGGCGCTCGACCCCATCGCCACCGCGCGGATCGAGGAGCTCATCTTCGAGCTCAAGCGCGAGTATACGATCGTCATCGTGACCCACAACATGCAGCAGGCCGCGCGGGTGTCCGATCGCACGGCCTTCCTCGAAGCGGGACGCCTGGTGGAGTTCGCGGAGACGCGGACCCTCTTTACCCGGCCGACCGAGGCCCGCACCGAGGCTTACATCACAGGGAGGTTCGGATGACCCAAGATGTCCGTCGCCATTTCCACGATGACCTGAGCCACGTGAAGGTGCGCCTGCTCACGATGTCGGGTGAAGCCGAGGCCGCGCTGGGCATGGCGGTGCAGGCGCTGCTTGAACGGGACAGCGTCAAGGCCAAGCAAGTGATCCACGGCGACCGCGCCATCGACGCCATGGAGATGGAGATCGAGGAGCAGTGCATCAACCTCCTCGCGCTCCACCAGCCGATGGCGCGTGACCTCCGGATGCTCACCTCCGCGCTCAAGATCGCCAACGACCTCGAGCGGGTGGGCGACCATGCGGTCAACATCGCGCAGTCGGCGGAACGGCTGGCCCAGAGTCGGCCGATCACGCCCGAGCCCGAGATCATCGAGATGGCGCGCCTGGCGCGCGAGATGCTCTCCGATGCGCTCGAGGCGTTCATCCGGGGCGACGCCGCGGCAGGACGCGAGGTGTGCCGCCGCGACGACCGGGTCGACGCCCTGCACCGCTCGGTGTTCCGGATCCTCCTGACCCATATGATGGAGGACGCCCACAGCATCGGCGCCGGGATGGAGCTCTTCCTGGTGAGCCGCAACCTTGAGCGGGTGGCCGACCTCGCCACCAACATCGGCGAGGACGTCGTCTTCCTGGTCGAAGGAAAGTCGATCAAGCACCACGCCGAGGACCGCGGCGAGTCGGCCACCCCGTGAGCCTGGCCCTGGTCGGCGCAAACGTGGGGACGGGCGTCCCGCCGGTCCCGGCCGCCAAGGAGCGCCTCGGCGCCATCGACGTCGGGTCGAACTCGATCCGGCTCCTCGTCGCCGAGTACGACCCGGCCGCGGGACTCTCCGTCATCGACGAAGTGAAGGACCAGCCCCGACTGGCCCAGCGGCTCGCCGCCACCGGGATGCTCGATCCCGCGGCGATGGAGCGCGCCATGGAGGCGCTGCGGCGGATGCGCGAGGTCTGCCAGCGCCGGGGCGTGAGCCGGATCGCCGCGGTGGCCACCAGCGCCGTGCGTGAAGCGAAGAATGGCAAGGAGTTCGTGCGGCTGGTGCGTGAGCAGCTCGACATCCCTCTCCGCATCATCGACGGCGACAAGGAGGCCCGGCTCTCCTTCCGGTCGGTGGCGCACCATTTCCGGCTCGACGCCGGGCGATCGGTCATTGCCGACATCGGCGGCGGCTCGCTCGAGCTCATCGCCTCGGTCAAGGGGCTCATCGAGCAGAAGGTCTCCCTGCCGTTCGGAGCGGTCCGGCTCACCGAGGCCTTCATGGCCGACCGCCGCGATCCCCGGAAGGCCGTGCGCGATCTGCGCGCGATGGTGCGCAAGAAGTTCCGGAAAGACCTGAGTCTCCGGAAGTGGCAGGCCCAGACGGTCATCGGATCGGGGGGGAGCTTCACCAACCTCGGCCGGATGGTCGTCGCGCGCCGCGGGATCCCAGCCTCCGACTCCGTGCACGGTGTCTCTGTGACCGTCTCCGAGGTGGAACAACTGCTGGAGTGGCTGGAGACGATGAACCCGGAGCAGCGCCGCCAGGTGGCGGGGCTCTCACCCCTGCGCGCCGACATCATCCTCGCCGGGCTCGCGGTCACCGTGGAACTGCTCGAGCGGGTCGACGCGCGCGAGGTGGTGGTGAGCGCGTTCGGGCTCCGCGAAGGACTGCTGCTGGAGATGGTCGGTAAGGGAGTGGCCGAACCGCACCGGCAGGACCCGCTGCTCCTGGCGCGGGAATTCGTGGAGCGGTGCCAGGGCGATCGGCGCCACGTCGAACAGGTGCGCCGGCTGGCCCTGATGCTCTTCGACCAGATCGGCGAACGGACGGGGTGCGGCCCCGACGAGCGCCGCCTCCTCGAATACGCCGGCCTCCTGCACGATGTGGGACAGCTGGTGAGCTACCGCGGGCACCACAAGCACTCCCTCCAGCTCATCCTCAACGCTGACCGGCTCAACTTCTCCGCGCGCGACCGGCTGCTCGTGGCGCTGATCAGCCGGTATCACCGGAAGGCCGGGCCGAGCAAGAAGCATGAGCTCTTCGTCCAGCTCCCCGAGGAAGATCAGGCCGTCGTCCGGCGGGTGAGCGGGCTCCTCCGACTGGCCGACGGGCTCGATCGCGGGCACACCGCGGTGGTCGAGACGCTGCGCACCCGCCTCACCGTGGACAAGCTGACGGTCACCGTGGCGCCGCGGCTGGCCGGATCCGACTGTTCGCTCGAGGTCTGGGGCGCGGAACGGAAGTCGGATGTGCTGGCGAAGGTGCTGGGGCGGGAGATCGTGATCCGGACGGGGTAAGAGCGAGGTGGCGAGGGGAGGAAATGGAACCGTCCCGAGTGCTACGAGGGACCTACTCTCCACCGGGTAGGTCCCTCGCTCTGCTCGGGACGGTTCCGACCGCGTGTACGGTCTCGCTGCCTCGGAACTCGCCCACTCACAACTTGCACTCCCCCCTCGTCACTCGCCGTACGGCACCCAGATATTCTTCACCTGCGTCGCCTCATCCAGGTATTCCCGCCCTTCGCCCTGCTCCGCATCCATCCAGTCGCGCGGCTTGCCGTAATTCACCCAGGTGCGCTTGAGGTTGCCGGCGGAGAGTTTCTCGACCACGGCACTGCCGGGGAGGGACCCGAAGTACCACATCGCGTCGACGTCGTCGTGGCCCGCGAGGACCTGCACCAGCTCGTCGCGGGGCCCGGTGACGATGTTGACCACGCCGGCGGGAAGGTCGGACGTCTCGAGGACCTGGTAGAGATCGGTGGCGACGAGCGGCGCGCGCTCCGACGGCACCACCACGGTCGCATTGCCGAGGGCGATGGCCGGCGCCACGAGTGAGACCAATCCGAGCAGCGGCGCCTCGCGCGGGCAGGCGATGCCCATCACGCCGAGGGGTTCGGGCATGGCGAGGGTGACGTTGCGATACGGGGTGTGATGCACCGCCCCGTCCCACTTGTCGGCCCAGGCGGCGTAGCTCCAGAGCCGCCGGATCGACGCTTCGACCTCGGCGCCCGCCACCTTCGCGCTCGCCCCGGTGATCTCCGCGATCCGCGCGGTGAATTCTGCCGCGCGCGCCGAGAGGTTCTCGCCGACATAGTAGAGGACCTGCGCGCGGGTGTGCGCGGTGGCACGGGCCCAGCCCCCCGCCTTGTGGGCCGCCTCGACCGCGTTGCGGATGTCCTTCCGGTTGCCGGTACCGACCTCCCCCACTACCCGCCCATCGGGTGCGTGGACCGGCGTGCTGTACCCCGAATCGGGGCGCGCCTGCTTGCCGCCGATGAAGAGCTTGGCGGTGCGGTCGATGGCGGTCAGGCGGTCCGGCGGTCCGGCGGCCCGTTTCCCTGCGCCCGTCTTCTTGACCGGATCTGACCACTTGCTCCTGCTGACCGCCTTACCGCCAGACCGCCCGACCGCCCGCCTCACGTACTCCCGCAATCCCTCCTTGCCCCCCTCGCGCCCGAATCCGCTCTCGCGGTAGCCGCCGAACCCGCTGGCCGCATCGAAGACGTTGGTGCAGTTGATCCAGACCGTCCCCGCCTTGACCTTCGGCGCCACATCCAGCGCGAGATTGATGTTGTCGGTCCAGATGCTGGCCGCCAGCCCGTAGCGCGAGTTGTTCGCCAGCTCCACCGCCTCGGCGTGGCTCCGGAAGGTCATCAGCACGACGACGGGGCCAAAGATCTCTTCCTGCGCGATGACCGAGCTCGGCGCCACCTCGGTGAAGAGGGTCGGCGGATAGAAGCACCCTTCGGTCGGCACGCTCCAGCTCGGCTGCCAACAGGTGGCGCCTTCTTCCTCCCCCTGCTTCACCAGCTTCTGGATCCGCTCCAGCTGCACCGGGGCGATGATCGCGCCGATGTCCACCGCCTTGTCGAGCGGGTCGCCGATCCGGAGCGTCTCCATCCGGGCGCGGAGCTTCGCGATGAGCGGTGCCGACAGCGCCTCCTGCACCAGGATCCGCGACCCGGCGCAGCAGACCTGCCCCTGGTTGAACCAGATCGCATCGACCACACCCTCCACCACGCTGTCGAGATCGGCCCCTTCCATCACCAGGAACGGGGACTTCCCGCCCAGCTCGAGCGAAAGCTTCTTCCCGCTCCCCGCCGTGGCGGTGCGGATGATCCGTCCCACGTCGGTGGAGCCGGTGAAGGCGATCTTGTCGACCCCCGGATGCTCGACCAGCGCGCTGCCGGTGCGGCCGTCGCCGGTGATGATGTTGAGCACGCCGGGCGGGATCCCCGCCTCGTCCGCGAGCTCGGCGAAGAGCAGCGCGGTGAGTGACGTGAACTCGGCGGGCTTCAACACCACCGTGTTCCCCATCGCGAGCGCCGGGGCGATCTTCCAGGCCAGCATCAGCATCGGGAAGTTCCACGGAATGATCTGCCCGACCACGCCGACCGGCACCGCGTCGGGCATCTCCCGTTCCATCAGCTGCGCCCAGCCGGCGTGATGATAGAAGTGCCGCGCCACGAGGGGGATATCGATGTCCCGGCTTTCGCGGATCGGCTTCCCGTTGTCGAGCGTCTCGACCACCGCCAACAGGCGACTGTTCCGCTGGACCGCGCGCGCCAAGGCGTACAGGTGCCGCGCCCTGCCGTGCCCGCCGAGCGCCCACCAGGCGGCCTGCGCCTTGCGCGCCGCCTTCACGGCCGCGTCGACGTCGGCCGACGAGGCCTGCGTCACCCGCGCGAGCGTCCTGCCATCGGCGGGATTGATGGTCGCGAAGGTCTCGCGCCCCTTGGGATGCTCCCACTTCCCGTCGATGTAGAGCCCGAACTTCCCGCCGTGCTTGGCCAGCCACTCCCGGGCAGGCTTCGCCGACTCGGGCGCGGGGCCCCAGCTCATGGTCTCGAAGATCTCGGGGATCGATGTCATAGATCCTGGGTGAGCGGTCAGCGGTAAGCGGTGAGCGGGCCGCAGGAGGAGATCCCCCGCTCACTACTCACCGCTCACGCCATGGGGTGTCTGTGGTTCGCGCTGTACCGCCCTGTCACCGCGTGTTCGAGCTGGCGCTCGACGTCGGTCAGGAGGGAGCTGGCGCCGAAGCGGAAGAGTTCGGGACGGAGCCAGGCGTCCCCCAGCTCCTCTTTCATGAGGCCCAGCCAGTCGAGCGCATCCTTCGCGGCGCGGATGCCGCCGGCCGGTTTGAGCCCGACGCGATATCCGGTCAGTTCGAGGTAGTGGCGGATGGCGCGCGCCATCACCAACCCGAATGGCAGCGTGGCGTTGACCGACTCCTTGCCGGTCGAGGTCTTGATGAAGTCGGCCCCCGCCATCATGCACACCATCGACGCGCGATACACCTCGCGCAGATTCGGGAGCTCGCCGGTGGCGAGGATGGTCTTGAGGTGGGCGTCGCCGCACGCCTCGCGGTAGGCGCGAGTCTCGTCGTAGAGCGCCTGCCAGTTCCCCTCCAGCACGTGTCGGCGGGAGATCACGATATCGATCTCTTCCGCCCCCGAGGCCACCGATGCCTTGATCTCGGCCAGCTTGGTGGCCATCGGTGCGAGCCCGTGCGGAAAGGCGGTCGACACCGCGGCCACGGTGATCCCGCTCCCGGTCAGCGCCTCGATCGCGGTGCTCACGAACTCGTGGTAGACGCACACCGCCGCCACCTTGACCCTGAGCGACTCGGCACCGAGCGCTTCGAGGAGGTCCTGGCGCACCGGCTGGCGCGCCTTGGCGCAGAGCCGGCGCACCCGCTGGGCGGTGTCGTCCCCCTGCAGGGTGGTGAGGTCCATCAAAGTGACCGCGCGCAGGAGCCACGCCGCCTGCCACTCCTTCTTCACCGTGCGCCGCTTGCCGAAGCTCGCGGTGCGGCGCTCGACGGCGCTGGTGTTGACGCGGACGTCACGCACCAGGTCGAGCGCGAGCGGCACCCCGGGGTTGCGGGGTGTGAATGGCAGGGGCTTGGGCCGCTCAGGCGCGGCGAGCAGTGGCTGGATCACAGGGCGATCTCCGAGCCGGAATATGCCGGAACGCCGGGCGCGCCGCCACCGCGCCTCATCTCCCAGTTCTCCATACTCGTGGGATCTTCACAAGGGACGATCTCGGCAAGCGCGCGAACCCATGATGGACCGAACCCAGGAAGATCGGCGCTGCGGGTCGTCACCACACCAAGGGTGAGACCCTCAAGAGCAGGAACCCAGGATGCCCTGGAACCCAGGATCTTGACTGTGTGGCCCCAGGACGGGGCTCCGAATTGCGACCACACAATCGTTGTTCCTGGGTTCATGGGAATCCAGGGTTCCTGTTCCTGAATGACTTGCCCATGCCTTGATGGTGGCCGATCGACTGGAGCCTCATGGGTTCGGTCCATCGTGGGTTCGCGCGCTGCAGTCCTCTCCCTCCAGCGGACTCCGCTCCCGAGTCACCCAGCCCGGAACGCCAGTTAAGCCTGGCCCAGATAGAGTAGCCCGTGCCCGGGTCGAGTGCTGGCGGTGGTCGGGTCGAGGGGGCATCTTCCGCCTATGCCGAGGCCCGGATGTCCGCCAGCGCTCGCCGCCGCACTCGCCGACCGATACCGGGTGGGGCCGAGGATCGGTTCCGGCTCCATGGCGACGGTGTTCCAAGCGCACGACTTGCGGCACGACCGCACCGTGGCCATCAAGGTTCTCTGGCCCGAGGCGCCCCAAGATCTGGCGCGTTTCACGCTCGAGATCCGGCTCATCGCCCGCCTGCAGCACCCCAACATCCTCCCCCTCCTCGACTCCGGGGAAGCGGCGGGGTTCCCATACTACGTCGCGCCGTTCGTATCCGGGGCCACTCTCCGCGCCGAGATCCAGCGGCGGGGGCTGCTCCCGGTCGCGGAAGCTTGCCGCTTGGCCAGCGAGATCGCCGATGGCCTGGGCGCCGCACACCGGGCCGGGATCGTCCATCGCGACGTGAAGCCGGAGAATATCCTGCTCTCCGACGGCCACGCGCTCATCGCCGATTTCGGGATCGCCCGCGCCCTGGGCCCGTCCACTGAGCAGCGGATCACCGCCTCCGGGATGAGCCTAGGCACCCCGCACTATATGAGCCCGGAACAAGCGGCCGGGGACCTCGATGTCGGGCCGGCGAGCGATCAATATTCCCTCGCCTGCGTGCTGTACGAATCGCTGACCGGCACACCGCCATTCCAGGGAGGAACACCCGCCGCCATCATCGGGCGTCACCTCACCTCCCCACCTCCCTCCCTCGCCGATTCGCGCCCCGAAACATCCGCCGCAGTCACCAAGGCCGTGAATCGCGCCTTGGCCAAGAAAGCCGCCGACCGGCACCCCTCGATCGAGGATTTCCGAGACCAGCTCACGACCTGACTTCCAGACAGCTCCCTCCTCCCATTCACCACCGCAAACTGATAAACCTGCCAGTATTCTGCCGTTTTGGCAGTTGGCAGTGGGCACATCCATTGCCCTATAGGGGTCGGCTTCACCTCTCCCGCCGCCCGGACCCAGGGCCTCGGCTCAGGGTCACCTGAAAGGAAAACCATGTCTTCGAAGATCATCGGCATCGACTTGGGCACGACCAACAGCGTCGTGTCCGTGATGGAGGGGGGCGACCCGGTCGTCATCCCCAACGCCGAGGGGGGTCGCACCACCCCCTCGGTCGTCGCGTTCACCAAGGATGGTGAGCGGCTGGTCGGCCAGGTGGCCAAGCGCCAGGCCGTGACCAACCCGAAGCAGACGATCTTCTCGATCAAGCGCTTCATGGGGCGGAAGATGTCGGAGATCGGCGAGGAGTCGCGCCGGGTGCCCTACCCCGTGATCGGCGGGCAGAACGACCTGGCCTCGGTCGAGATCGCCGGCAAGAAGTACACGCCGCCCGAGATCTCGGCGATGATCCTCCAGAAGATGAAGCAGACCGCCGAGGACTACCTCGGCACCAAGGTCGAGAAGGCGGTCATCACCGTCCCGGCCTATTTCAACGACGCCCAGCGTCAGGCCACGAAGGACGCCGGCAAGATCGCCGGGCTCGAGGTGCTCCGCATCCTCAACGAGCCCACGGCGGCGGCACTCGCGTACGGCCTCGACAAGAAGAAGGAAGAGAAGATCGCGGTGTTCGACCTCGGCGGAGGCACCTACGACATCTCGGTGCTCGAGCTCGCCGAGGGCGTGTTCGAGGTGAAGTCGACCAACGGCGACACCCACCTCGGCGGCGACGATTTCGACCAGCGCCTCATCGACTGGCTCGTGGCCGAATTCAGGAAGGACCAGGGGATCGACCTCTCCAAGGATCCGATGGCGCTCCAGCGCCTCAAGGAGGCCGGGGAGAAGGCCAAGATGGAGCTCTCGAGTGCGATGCAGACCGACATCAACCTGCCCTTCATCACGGCGGACCAGTCGGGACCGAAGCACCTGAATGTGCCGCTCACGCGCGCCAAGTTCGAACAGCTGGTGGACGACCTGATCCAGCGCACCCTGCCGCCGATGCAGCAGGCGCTCAAGGACGCCGGGCTCTCGCCCACGGACATCGACGAGGTGATCCTGGTCGGCGGCTCGACCCGCATACCGAAGATCCAGGAGATCGTCAAGGGTTTCTTCGGCAAGGAGTCCAACCGCTCCGTGAACCCCGACGAGGTGGTGGCCATCGGCGCGGCGATCCAGGGCGGCGTGCTCGGCGGCGAGGTGAAGGACGTCCTCCTGCTCGACGTGACCCCGCTCTCGCTCGGCATCGAGACGCTGGGTGGCGTGACCACGGTCCTCATCCAGCGGAACACCACCATCCCGACCCGCAAGTCGGAGGTGTTCAGCACCGCGGAGGACAGCCAGACCACCGTCGAGATCCACGTGCTGCAGGGCGAACGGCAGATGGCCACGGACAACCGCACCATCGGCAAGTTCCAGCTGACGGGGATCCCGCCCGCTCCGCGCGGGATGCCGCAGGTCGAGGTGGGCTTCGACATCGACGCCAACGGGATCCTGCACGTCTCGGCCAAGGACAAGGCGAGCGGCAAGGAGCAGAAGATCCGGATCGAGGCCTCGAGCGGGCTCTCGGATCAGGACATCGAGAAGATGGTGAAGGCCGCCGAGGCCAACGCCAACGCCGACAAGACGCGCCGCGACGAGATCGAGGCCCGGAACCAGCTCGACGGCCTGGTCTACAAGGTCGAGAAGGACTCCAAGGAATGGATCGACCGCCTCTCGGCCGACGCCAAGTCGCGGCTCGACCAGGCGCTGGAGGCCGGCAAGGGGGCGCTCCGCACCGGCGAGACCGCCGGGATCCAGAAGGCGCTGGAGGAATTGAGCGCCGCGTATTCCGCGGCCGGGGCCTCCCTGTATCAGCAGGGCCAGGCGGCGGGCGAAGGAGCCCCGGCCGGAGACGGCCAGCCGCAGGCCGATGGAGGCAAGAAGGAAGACGTCGTCGAGGCGGATTACGAGATCGTGGACGACGGGAAGAAGAATTGAAGCGGTAACGGAGTGACCAGTGACCGGTGACCGGGCTTACAGGGACGATCTCACCTGTAGGCCCGGTTACTGGTTACTGGTCACCGGTTACCCCTTCCCTCGAATCCCAAAGGCCTCCGTAACCGTCCGGATGCGACGGGACCCGTCCGCCGCGCATCGGGGTTAAGATAGGGAAGGCTGTGGGCTGTGGGCTCAAGGCCCTGTACACTCACATGGAAAGTCTCAAGCACCCATGAGCACTCGCGACAAGAACTGGATCAAGCTGGGTGGGCTCGCTACGGCGGCCTTCGCCCTTGGACTTCTCTTCGCCGGGATCCTCGACCTGCCGCTGCGCGGCGAGGCCCAGGACCGACCCACCCGCAATGCTCCGATCGTTCCCATCCGAGCCCCGGCACCCGACGCGGCGATCAAGCTCCTCGCCGACCTGAGCGACGCCTACGCCGAGGTGGCGGAACGGGCCAAGTCGGCGGTGGTGTACATCGCGGCCAGTCACACGTTGACCGCGGCGGAGCGCAGCCAGATCGATCCGCGCCGCCTGCCCCAGGGAGGCAGGCGGTTCCAGCATCCCCGGGTCGAGCGGGGCAGCGGCTCCGGCTTCATCGTGTCGGCCGACGGTTACATCCTGACCAACAACCACGTGGTCGAAGGCGCCGACAAGGTGCGGGTCCGGCTCCTCGACCGGCGGGAGTTCGACGCCCGCGTCATCGGCACCGATCCCACCACCGACGTGGCCGTCATCAAGATCGATGCCACCGGCCTCACCCCGATGCCGTTCGGGAACAGTGACGAGGCTCGCGTGGGCGAGCTGGTGCTCGCCATCGGCAATCCGCTGGGCGACAACCTGACCTTCTCCGTCACCAGCGGCATCATCAGCGCCAAGGGGCGGCGGCTCCAAGGACTCGAGCGCACCGACGGCCGGAGCATCGGCGATTTCATCCAGACCGATGCCGCGATCAACCCCGGTAACTCCGGGGGACCGCTCGTCAACATCCGCGGCGAAGTGATCGGTATCAACGCGGCCATCGCCAGCGAGACCGGCCTCTCCGCCGGGTATGGCTTCGCCATCCCGATCAACCTGGCCCGCACGGTGATGGATCAGCTCGTCAGCAACGGCCGTGTTTCGCGTGCCGCGCTCGGCGTGCTGGTGCAGGACGCCGACGCCAACGACGCGGAATACGTCGGCCTCCGCACCATCCAGGGCGTGGTGGTCCAGGACTTCTCGGGGGACGACTCCCCGGCCAAGGCTGCCGGCATCCAGCGCGGCGACGTCATCGTCACCGTCGACGGCCATGCGGTGAACTACGTGGGGCAGCTCCAGCAGGTGGTCGGCTTCAAGCCGGTGGGTCAGTCGGTGCACGTGGAGGTCGCCCGACAGGGTGGTGTCCGGCGGACCTACGACGTCCGGCTCATCTCGGGCGACGCCGCCGCGCGGATCACGCGGGCGAACGCCGCCCCGGACGCCGGCACCGGCAAGGACGCCTCGGGTAATCCGGCGACCAGCGGGTCGACCCTCCTTGGCGTCACGGTCACGCCGCTCACCAGCACCCTCTCCGAGCGACTCGAGCTCCAGAACGCGGTCCAGGGACTCATGATCACCGACGTGGATCCCGCCGGGCCCGGAGCGGAACACCTCTTCGATGAGGCGAGCGGCAACGGCCCCGACATCATCGTGGCGGTCAATGGCCGCGCCGTGCGGACCGAAGCCGAGCTGCGCGACGCGCTCCGTACGGCGGGCGCCGGCAAGATCGTTTCGCTCGACATCTACAATGCCCGCAACGATTCCCGCCGGTTGGAGCGGGTGCGCCTGGGTCAGTAGGTAGGCGGGTAGGCGGGTAGGCGGG
>JBDSIR010000045.1:0-6843 GCA_039917855.1 Gemmatimonadales bacterium
GGCCAGTGGGCCAGTGGGCCAGTGGGCCAGTGGGCCAGTGGGCCAGTGGGCCAGTGGGCCAGTGGGCCAGGTCGCGAAGTTACGTCCTCCCCCTCGGAACTGTTGGGGCAAGTTCTAAGCTCTGCACCCTAGACTCCAGACTCCAGGCTCCAGGTGCTAGGCACCAGGCACCAGGCGCTAGGCGCTAGGCGCTAGTCCCTGACCTACCAACCCCTGGAACTTTGCGCTACCCTACCTCGTTCTGAATGGCACCGTCGGACTCCTCTTTCTCCACCCCACCCCCCGAGGCAGTATGCGGAATCTGTTGCTTTCTCTCGCCCTGGCGGCCGTTGCGGCACCGGTCGCGGCCCAGACCGATCCGATGCCGGCCAGCTACAAGCAGGTCCAGCTGGCGGCGCTCAAGGAACAGCGGCGCCTCCTGCTCGCGTTCGCAGACTCGATGCCGGAGCGGCTTTATCGTGACAAGGTCACCCCGGCCCAACGTTCCTTTTCCGAGCAGGTCCAGCACGCGGCCGGTTCGGCGGCGATGATCTCCGGCGGCTTTGCCAGCGCTACCCGCTCCCGGATGGCGATGCAGGACACCGCTTCGGCGAACGGGACCCGGGCCGGGCTCAAGACCTTCGTCAACGCCGCCTACGACTTCGCCGAGGCACGGCTGGCGGCACAGACTGCGGCCGACCGTGGCACGACGATGGATCTCTTCGGCAACAAGATGCCGGGGTGGCAGGTGTGGGACGAGATCAACCAGCACACGATGTGGACCGCGGGGCAGATCGTCGCGAACTTCCGCAAGAACGGGATGGCCCCGCCGGCGTTCGGATTTTTCTGAGCCGGCGCTGAGGCGCTGGGGCGCTCAGGCGCTGGGGCTCCGTCGAAAGGCGGGGCCCTTTTCACTGGACGGAGCTACTCCCCCTCTCCCGACAGGGAGAGGGGGTTGGGGGGAGAGGGCGAGAGGAGGCCGGGGGAGAGGGGGAGAGGGCGAGAGGGCGCGGGGCGAGAGGTCTAGTGACACGCGTCCAGTATCCGTTGCCGCTGACCCGCTGACACCATGTCCCGCGCCACCACCTCCCGGACGATGCGGGCCACGAAGGCGTAGCCCCTCGGTTCGGTCACCAACCAGCGCTGCCATTCGAGCTCGTCAAGGGCGACTGCCAGCGCGTCGCCTTCGAGGCCCGCCCCCTTGCCGATCGTGGTGGCAGGTACCCGCTCGCCCACCACCGCCGCCACGAGAAGCGCCGCCTGCGCCTCCTTGGACAGGCGGCGCACTCCCACCCTGATCGCCGCCACCACCGTCTCGGGCAACTCGCCCGGCAGGGTCTGGTCGAGCGTCTTCTGCGCCGCGGGCCAGGCCCCTGGTGTCTCGTGCAGGTCGAGTCCCAGCGCGATCGCGTGAAAGAGCTCGATCGCCAGCAGTGGGATCCCCGCGGAATCGGCGGCCACCCGCCGTGTCACGCGCGCGACCTCCTCTTCCGAGAAGCGCGGGAGCGCCCACCGCGCCAAGGCCGCCAGCGCATCGGTGCCGAGGGGACGGAGGGTGAGCGTCGCCCCTTCGATGTCACGCCCCAAATGAGAGCGAAGGTCGTCCAACAGGACGTGTCCCGACTGTGAGGCGGTGGTCAGCAGGACGATGATCGGAGCGCGGGCCAAGTCGCGGATCGCTCCTTCGAGCGTCCGGAATGAAGACTCATCGAGCCCCTCCGCATCGTCCACAACGAGCAGGAGCGGTTGCTCGGCCCCGACTGCGCGCAACACCTCGATGAAACCGGCACCGATCGGGAGCGGGACGAGCCCCTTGAGGGCCGCACCGTAGCGATCCGCCCATTCCGGCAATTCGGCCGCCAGCGCGGCGAGGGCTTCGGGACGTGCGCCACCCACGCCGAGCGCGTCGAGCAGTCCGCCCCGCGCGAGGCCGAGGATGGCGCTGAACGGCTGCGTCCGGTCGCCGGCCACGGCGCGGACCCGTGCCACCGCCGCCCCGTCGAGCGCCGCCCGGAGCGCGACCTCCTCGCTGAGGCGGGTCTTTCCGAGCCCCGGCTCGCCATCCAGGAGCACGATCCGACACCGTCCCTGATCGACCCCTTTTCGCCACTGGTCGAGCATCGTGGAAAGTTCGCGCTCGGCACCGACCAGCGGCGCCCGCCGGTCCCCGCCACCGCTCTCGCGCATCGTCGCGAGATGTTCGGGAAGCTGCCATCGCCGGCCCTGTCGCAGCCGTTCCGCGAGAGCTTGGGTCTCGGTATCAGGCCTGCCACTGCCGAGCGCCGTGAAATTCCCAGTGAACCGCTCGTACAGTTCCAGCGCCGCGCCGCGGTCACCGGCCACGGCGAGTCCCTGCATGGCGACCTGAGCCGCGCGGTCGGAGCCGGGGTCGGAGTCGAGGGCGCGTCGTGCCATTTCGACCGCTCCTCGCGCATCTCCGCCGGCCAGTCGCGCTCCGGCGCACCGGACCAGCGCCTCACCACCCCGTCGGCGCCAATGGGAGCGTTCTGCGGCGAGCCAGTCCTCGAAGGCGGAGGCGTCGGGGATGCCGAATCCCTCGAGGAACTCTCCACCGACGAGCGCTGCCGCCGGCCCCCACTCTCCCGCCGTCGCGTGACGATCGAACCGGTCGGTGTCGAGTTCGAGCGCCCCCGCGGGTAGTCGGATCTGGTCGCCGGCCGTCTCGACCCCATCTTCTCCGAGGGCGCGCCGGAGCACGCGGACCGCTTCGCGCAGCGAATGCCGCGCGGCGGACTGGTCACGGTCGCCCCAGAGGAGTCCCACGAGATGGTCCCGGGTTCGGCGGCGGTCGGGTGACCGCGCCAGGTAGACGAGCAAGGCGAGGTTCTTTCTCCAGAGCAATTCGGGCGGCGGTGGGGCGCCCTCGAGCGTCACCACCACGGGGCCAAGGGTTCGACAGCGGATCATCGGGCGGGCTCGCAGTGCAGGGCGTCCGCACGGAGGGCGGCGGTATCGGCCCGGGCGACGAAGACCCGATCGCCTCCGCGCCACATCCGATCCACCGCCCGGTACGCCGCGCAGACCTCCACGCCCCGCTCACCGAGCCGATCCAGCACCTGCGCGCGGCGCCAGCGGGCGAGGGTGCCGAACGCCCAGTCGACCTCTCCCGCCTGTGGTGCGCCGACCGGGTACCCGACCAGGTCGGTATGCTCATGCCACCGCAGTTCCCGTCGCGCGCCTGCGTCGTTCCCCGTGGCCTCATACCAACTGGCCCGCAACAGGCGGGTGACGGCACGGTAGAATGGATCGAGCTGCCGGCCGGCCGAATCGAGCGCGGCCGATTCCGTCAGCTCGAGGGCACGGACGTGTTCCCCACGCGAGGCAAGCGAGTCGGCAGAGACCAGTGTTGCAAAAGGTCGCAGTCCACCTTCTTGTCGCAGGATCTCGTCCGTGTTCGGGTCGGTCGTGATCCCGGCGTGCCGTTCCAGGAGGGTGAGCATCCACGCGGCCCTCTGTCGGGCGACATCGGAGGCGGCGCCGCGGGCGACCAGGCGATGGAGTGCCGCAGCGGCCGGGGCCGTCGGCGCACTGGCAGAATCGAGCAATGCGATGGCTCCTTCCAGCTCCGCGACAAAGAGTCCCACTTCGAGGTCGGGGACCCGCTCGTGGAACGTTCGACCGATGACCGTGGCCTGTTGCAGCCGGCCAAGCGTGACCGATCCGAGCACCGCCGCGATCGAGCCGGAACGCACGAGATCGTTCCGCGGCATCGTCGTGAACATCATCCCCATCGCCACCGCCCCTTCGGGGGCATCGAAGCTGCTCAGCAGGCGTGGACCGGCGCCGAGGTCGTGAGACTTCATGACCTCAGGATCGGCGAGTTCCTGTTGGATCCCTTGTTCGGCCAAGGCGGGGTCCGAGAACCGCCAGGCGAATCCGACTCGCAGCAAGGCGCGCAGTTCGCGCGAGTACGGATCCCTGGCCTCGCCGAGGACCTCCATTGCCTGGAGTGCTTCAGCGGCGCCGGCCGAGTCGCCTTCGGCCGTGCGGACCCAGGCCAGGTGTTCCCAGATCGGCGCGTAGTCGGGCCGCAGCCGGCCGGCGTGCTCCAGGGGTTCGAGCGCCTCGTGTCGGGTGTGACCCACCAGCGGACCGCGGTGGAACAGCTCATCGCCGAGATGGACCCAGGGGAGGAAGAAGGATCGATCCTGCGCCGCGGCGTGCCCCAGGGTGTCGAGCCGCGCAGGGAGCGGGACGCTCGCCGCGCGGATGAGGCTCCGATACACCGGCGGGAACGAGTCCACGTGGAGGAGCGAACGTCGCGTCCGTGCCGGGTCGCGGGTCATTCCCAGCCACCGCTCGACCTCGCCGATCCGCCACGAACAGAGCAAGCAGGTCGAATCGATCGCTTCGAGCCTCGTGTACGCCTGGTACGCCTCGCCCCACCGCGCCTGCCCGACCAGACGTTCGGCGACGAGGAACTCTGCCAGCCCGGCGTCGGAGCGCGGCAGCGTCCTGACCGGCAACGAGGAGGCGATAGGGCTCTTTTCTTTCCAGACCGCGAGCAGGACGCGCGATGCAAGCGAATCCGCGAGCGATGTCCAGGACTCACGGGGCAACAGGACCTCGTCGCCCAGCGGCATCGGTCGTTTACCATGGTAGGCCCCCATGACCCTGCCACGCACCGACCCGGCCTCGAGGGTGAACCGTCCCGAGACCGTCAACACCGACCCTTTCTCTCCCCTGCGGGGGGCGACCGTTGTCACCATGAAGTCGGGGTGACCAGCGAGTTCAGCGCGGATCAGGGCGGTCAATGAATCACCGAGCGCCACGGCAGGTCCTTCGCCGACCGCGTTGAATCTTTCGATCGCGATCCTGAGGGACCCAGGCGCCGGCTCGTCCCAGGAGAGCAGGCGTGACGCGAGCCCGGTGAACATCGCACCGACCACCAGCCCACCGCCGAGGAGCAGGAATGTCCTCCGGACGTAGCGCCGGGTGCGGGTCCGCCAGAGCGCGCGCCGGAACGTCGCCGCATCGGGCCATCGTTCGCCTGAGGCGGAGGCGAGTGCGCGCACCAGGATCGGCACCACCGAGCGCGGCACGCCCTTCCACTCCACCGCAGGCCCACCGACCCACCGCCGCCCGGTGTAGGCCTCGTAGATCACAGCGCCCGCCGCATAGATATCGCTCCGGACCCCGACCGGATCCCCAACTCCCTGCTCCGGCGACATGTACCCCGGCGTCCCCCACACCGCCCCGGTGGCGACCTGACCTTCCTCGCGCCCAAGTGCGATCCCGAAATCGGCGAGCAGCGCTCGATGTCCCACCAGAAGGAGGTTGGCGGGTTTCACATCGCGATGGATCACGCCAGCCTGGTGTGCGGCCTCGAGGCCGTCGAGGAGGTCGCGGGCGAGCTTCAGCGCCGCCCCGCTCGACAACGACCCCCGGCGCAGGCGCGATTCGAGCGTCTCCCCGCCCACGTACTCCATGACATAGAAAAAGAGGCCATCGGCCTCCCCCACCCGGTAGACCTGCACCACATTCGGATGATGGAGATTCGCCAGGATCCGAGCTTCGCGCAGGAAGTGCTCCGTCGCTTCTGCCGTCGCGAGCTCGGGCCGGAGGAGCTTGATAGCGACCGGTCGGTCGAGCGCCACGTCGTGTCCGAGGAAGACGGCGCCCATGCCACCCGACGCGAGCTCAAGTTCGACCACGTGGTCGGGAGCGAGAGCGCGGCGGAGCCTTTCAAGGATGAGCGCTGACGGCATGGGGTCGCTTGGGGTTACGGTCAATTGCCGGCTGTTGGTAACCTGCAGGTTAATGAGAGATGCCGCTAGTGATGCCGCTTTCGCGGCCCTCCCCCCCGCTCAAGGGGCGCTGGAACTGGTGGCTGAGCGGTTCCCTTGACGGCGACTTGACGGCCTCCGGGTATGCTCACCGGAATTGTTCCTCGCCCGAACGCTCCAATACGGGCGCCGCCCACCCATCAGGAGGTCGTATGTCGCTCCGGTCCCCGATCGTCTACCTCTGTGCCAGCCTGTTCCTTGCGGGGTGCGCCGACGAGCTCGCACCCGACACCACCACGCCCCTGATGCCCACCGCTGCCGTAAAGGCGCCCAAGCAGGGTGAGCTCGGGGTGATGAGCTATAACCTTTACGTCGGCGCCGACCTCGATCAGGTGATCGGCGCCCTCGTCAACGCCGACCCGGCCGATGACTTCCCGGCACTGCTGAACGCCATCGACGTCCTCGGGCAGACCGACTACCCATCAAGGGTCGAGGCCATCGCGGACGCCATCGCCGCGGCGCGGCCCGACGTTGTCGGCCTGCAGGAGGTATGGACCATCGCCATCGACCTCCGGCCGTATGGAGTCCCGGTCGCGATCGATCTCGATTTCCAGGCGCTCCTGCAGGATGCCCTTGCCGCGCGTGGCCTGAACTACGCCGCAGCGGCAAGCGTGCAGAACACCGACGCTGGTCCGTTTCCTGGCATTCGGGTGGTGGACCACGATGTCATCCTGGTCGATCAGGACCGGGTGACGGTGACCGGAGCCACGGGCCGGAACTTCGCGGCCAACATCGGGCCCGTGGCGCCAGGGATCAGCCTCCTCCGCGGGTACGTCGCGATCGAAGCGACGATCGCCGGACGGTCCTATACCTTCGTCAATGCCCACCTCGAGTCGGGAAAGAGCGCGGCCATCACCGGACTGCGCGCGCTGCAGGCGACCGAGCTGGTCTCGGTCATCGGCTCGGCCCCCACGGTCATGTTGATGGGCGACCTCAATGACGTGCCCGGTTCGCCGATGCACCAGGTGCTCACCGCCGGCGGGCTCGTCGACGCCTGGTCGGCACTCCGTCCCGGCGCCCGCGGACTGACCTGCTGCCACGCCCCCGACCTCTCGAA
>JBDSIR010000046.1:0-20676 GCA_039917855.1 Gemmatimonadales bacterium
CGAGTACGTCGCCGTGCATCTCGTCGGCAGGATCGGCTGAGAGGGTCTCGGGGCGGGTGAGGCGGCGCACCAGGGCATTGTGATCCCACGCACGCGTGATCCTACCGGCTGGTGGCGCAGGGAGGCCGGGAGCATATTGCGAAGGTCCCGGTCACGGTCCCCCACCACCCGAGTCATTGACCCATATCCAGGCGACTCATGCGCTTGTTCACTTGTCCGGTTCCGCAGATCTTTCCCCTCGCCCTAGCCGCCTTTTCCATGCTCACCGGCACCGCGCGTGCCCAGACTATCGATACCCCCTCGCCTTCCGATCGAGGGTGGCGCACCCGGATCGAACTTCAGGTCGACGCCGAGTATGACGACAACGTCTTCCTCCTCGCCCCGACTCGGAAGCCCGACCTTGCTTCGCCGTCCGCCGGCGACGTCACCAGCGGACGATTCCGCGGCATGGAGAGCGCAGGCGACGTCATCACCGACCTGGGTCTGGGCATCGCGTTCCGGGGCCCGGGTCTCACAGGGCGTACTCTCGCCATCGTACCGTCGGTCGGGTACGAGTGGTACGCCCAGAGCCCCGAACGGAGCAACCTGACGCTCGGCTTGGCCATGGAACAGGCCCTTCCCCACCAGGATATGGTACGGCTCCGGGGCGGGATCGTCCCGAGCTACTTCCAGAAGAACTACCTCTCCGATGCGGTGGACGTGAGCGGGGACGGGGTGATCACCAACGACGAGCGCATCTACGCCCGTGGCGAATACCGGGAGACGAGCGCCGGCATCGACTACCGCCACCGCCTGGTCAAGGAGACCTCCAGTCGCTCCACCTCCCTGTGGTTGACGGTCGGCGGGGCTTACTCTTCGAAGCGCTTCGATGCGCCCCACCAGGGACGCGATCTGAGCGGCCCCACCGCGTCGATCGGGCTTAAGATGGACCGAGGGAAGGCGTTCTCGGTCCAAGTGGCCTACTCCCAGGATTGGCTCGACGCGACGGCGGACTCCCAAGTCATGGTGCTTGACGAACCGGATTTCGGCCAGGACCTCAACGGGAATACCACGACGACCGACCTGGACGTGCGGGTGGCCGGCACGGTGGATCGGTCCCGGGTGGAGCGGGCCGGCGGCGCGCGCGTGGACATCGCGGTCGGCCGCAGGAGCGAGCTGCGCCTGGACTACGAGCATCGGTGGCGCTCGTTCTCGTCGACGGAACCCCTGGACGCTGCGAACCGCGGCCGGCGCGACCGTCGGGATCAATTCGGCGCGACATTCGTCAGTGAACTTTCACGCCGAGTGCGGATGCACGTCGGGGCGCAACGTGGCGCCCAGCGTCTCGACCGCCTCATCGGCACGGCGGGAGCTGGCGACGTGGACGACTACACCCGGACGCAGATCCAGGTCGGCCTCACCTGCACCTGCCTCTCGACCAGGGGACGGCGGTGAGCCAGACCCACGGCCGGCCCCGCCGGATCCTCTTCGCGGGGTATGCGCCGGTCCATTTCGTCTGCTTCCTCCCCCTGTACCGCCGACTGGCGCGGATGGCGCGCGTCGAGGTGTTCCTGTCCGGCGGCAGGTCCGCGGGCGCCGAAGGAGAGGGCGCACCGATGACGGCGAAGGAACTGTACGCGCCGTTCCGGGTGCCGCGCGGGCGAGTGCTCGAGCTCGATGCGATCCGGTCACGGACCTTTGACTTGGTCTTCTCCGCCCACGTCTCGGGGTACTTCCCCAGGGAAGAGAAGGAACGGATCCAGCTCTTTCACGGGGTGTCATTCCGCAACATGGCGGTGCGCCGTGACGTGCTGGTGTACGACCGGCTCTTCCTGACCGGGCCGTACATGCGCCGCCTGTTCACCGAGGAGCGGCTCCTGCGCTCCACCGATCCGCGCATGGTGGACATCGGCTTTCCCAAGCTGGACCAACTGCTCGACGGGACGCTGGATCGTGGCCGGATCCTGCGGCGGCTCGGATTCTCCGGCCGCCGTCCGGTGATCCTCTACGCGCCCACCGGTCAGAAGGACAATTCGCTCGAGCACACCGGCGAGGAGGTGTTGAAGCGCCTCCGCGCCACGGGCAAGTACGATATCCTGATCAAGCTCCACGACCATCCCCGGGACCGTCTCACCGATTGGCCCGCGCGGCTCCGGCCCCTGCTCGATCGCCACACCAGGCTCGCTCCCGGGCTCGACGTGGTGCCGTACCTCTTCGCGGCGGACCTCCTCCTGACCGACGCCTCGTCGGTCTCGAACGAGTACTCCCTCCTCGATCGCCCGATGGTATTCCTCGACGTGCCGCAGCTCCTGGCCGCGATGGACCGGAAGGGGGTGGCGCTGGACCTCGATACCTGGGGCCGCAAAGGGGGCATCACGGCCCGGTGGCCCGACGAGGCGGTCGAAGCGGTCGCCTGGTCACTGGCACATCGGCGCCACGCCTCGGCCATTCGGCGCGACATGGCGCGCGACCTCTTCTACAACCCCGGCGGCGCGACCACGGCGGCGCTGAACTGGATCCGCCATCGGCTCGACGCCGACGAGGGCTGAGGTGGCGCGCAGCACCAGGCAGTCGCTCCTCCGCCTCGGCGCGATGCTCCGGCCTCACGCCGCCCGCGAGGGCCGAGACGCTACGCTGGGGATGCTGGTCGGGATCGCCGTGGTCGGCCTGCAGGTCCTTCGCCCCTGGCCGCTGAAGTGGATCATCGATCACCTCAGCGGCACCCACGGCGGATCTCCGGTGATGGCGTGGCTGGCAAGGGATCCCCTCAGCGGCGTCGCCCTGCTCAGCCTCCTGTTCGTCGTGACCGCGTCGGCGGAGGCCATCGCGGAGTACGCCCAGACCATGTTGATCAATGGTCTCGGCAACCGGATCCTGTTCCGCTTCCGTTCGGCCCTCTTCTCCACCATCCTCCGCCAGCCGCTGGCGTTCCACGAGTCCCGCGAGGTGGGCGAGATCCTCACCCGCGTCATCTACGACACCTCGCGCCTGCGACGGGGGCTGAACGGGCTACTGCTGCACATCGTGCAGCCGCTGGTGCTGTTCGTCGCCACCTTCACCGTCCTCCTCTGGATCGACCCGGCCCTCGGGGCGATCCTCGCCCTCGGCGGTTCCGCGGCGCTCCTGATGATGCAGCGCCGGGGCCGACGGATCGCGGTGGCGGCCCGGAAGCAGCGGGTCAAGGAAGGGAGCCTGGCCTCGCTGGTCAGCGCCGAGCTGCACGCGATCAGAGAGTTGCAGGCCTCCGGCCGGGACTCCAGCGCGATCGAGACCCGCTTTGCGGCCCGGAATACCCACAGCCTCCGACAGGAGCAGAAGACCCGAAAGCTGGCCGCCGGACTCTCGCTCCGCGTCGATGTCGTCCTGGCAGCGAGCATCGCGCTGGCGCTCTGGCTCGGCACCCGGTCCGTGATGACCGGTCACCTCACGGCCGGCGACATGGCGCTCTTCTTCTCCTACGCCCTCGGCCTCCGGGCCTCGCTCGCGGGCTTCGCCGCCCAGACCGCGCGGATGGGCCGGGCCCTCGCCTGCGGAGAGCGGCTGGAAAAGCTCGCGACACGCGCCACCCCGATCATCGATCCTCCGGGTGCCCTCGCCCTCCCGGATCGGCCTGCCGAGCTGCGGTTCGAAGAGGTGGGCATCCGGACACCGAAGGCGCGCCGCACCGGCCGCAAGTGGACGCTGGAGGACCTGACGTGCACTCTGCCCGGCGGGAAGCGCACCGCCGTCGTCGGCCCCAATGGCGCCGGGAAGTCGATGGTGCTGTCCCTCCTCCTGCGCCTCCGGGAACCCGACACTGGACGGATCCTGCTGGACGGCCGCGCCCTGAGTGAGTATGCGCTCGATCCGCTCCGCAGCCGGACCAGTGTCGTCTTCCAGGACAGTGTGCTCGCCGGTATCAGCGTCCGCGACAACATCGCGCTCGGTCTCCCGGATGCGAGCCTGGCCGACATCGAAGCGGCCGCGGGTGCGGCGAAGGTCTCCCGGTTCATCGCCCGCCTGCCGCAAGGCTATGACACCATCGTCAGGCGCGGGGGCGACCTCTTCTCCGGCGGCGAGCGCCAGCGCCTGATGGTGGCCCGCGCCCTGTTGCGCGACGGCACGCTGTGGCTGCTCGACGAGCCGACCACGGGGCTCGATCACGCTACCGCCGCCGAACTGACCACGATGCTGCTCGACGCGACCCGCGATCGCACGACGCTGTGGGTCACCCATGACCCGGAGCTGATCGCCCGGGTCGATTGGGTCCTGGTGCTCGACAAGGGGCGCGCCGCATTCAGCGGGACGCCCGAGGCGTATGAAGATTGGCGCTCAAGCCCGGAAGCGGGCAGCGACGCACCCGTATAGGAGCCAAGCTATGCAAGCAGTCATCCTCGCCGCCGGAATGGGAAGCCGGCTCCATTCGGTCACCGGTGGCGGCGCGAAGGCACTCGTGGAGATCGGCGGTCGTCCGCTCATCCTCCATCAACTCGAAGCCCTCGCCGATCAAGGGGTCGGACCGGTGCTGGTGATCCTCGGCCACGAGGGTGAGGAGGTCCAACGTGTGGTCGGCGATCGCGCGACCTTCATCCGGAATGACCGGTACGCGGAGACCAATTCCCTGTACTCGCTCTGGCTCGCGCGGGACTGGATCAAGGGTCCGTTCGTCCTGCTCAATTGCGACCTGCTCTTCGACCCCAGCATCCTGGTCCGCGTGCTCGAGCACGAGGGGAACGTTCTCGCCTACGACTCGACCTCGTCCCGCGGCAAGGAACAGACGAAGGTCGCGATCAAGAACGGACGGGTGATGGACATCGGGAAGGACCTCCCGCCAGGCTCGGCGCGTGGCGAGAGCCTCGGCATGCTCAAGTTCGAGGCAGACGGTGTCCATGCCATGCTCGCCGCCGCGAATCGCCTCGTCCAAGACGGTCAACACGGCGCCTGGGTCATCGAGGCGACCCGCTCGATGTGCGGCCAGGTCCCGCTGGATGGGGTGAACATCGCCGGGAAGTCATGGACGGAGATCGACCTTCCGCATGATCTCGACGTGGCACGCAGGGAAGTGTGGCCCGTGATCTGGAACAAGCGCTGGGCGACCCAGGTGTTCTGGAAGCGCATCCGGATCGCCGCCGTCGCCGCGGTGGCCCTCGCGCTCGCGGCGGTCGTGTGGCTCACGAGCACCAAGATCGGTCCGGCCAGCGTGGATTGGGAGACCGTCGATGCCGACAGCGCGACGAGGGTGCGGATCGACTACCACTCAGGCACCCAGCGGTGGTGGGCCCTCCGTCCCGGGACTCGCGCCATCGCGAACGTTTCCGGCGAGCAGGCCGCGGTCGAGGCTCGACTGGTCCTGCCATCGGGATTCACCGCCGCGGATTCGCTCCGCTTCGTCCTCGGGATCACCATCGATGGGCAAACCCAGGATTGGTACAGCCTGACGGCCACCCTGGACACCACGGCCCGGCTCGGGACGGCCGTCCTCTCGGATCGCGACCGTGTCAAACTTGAACTCGGGCCCGGTCCGCACCGCATCGAGGTCGAACTGACGGCGGGCCATTCCGACCAGCTGCTCGTCCGGATCCGGGAACCCGCGAGCCGCGAGGATTGACGGTGCCGGAAGCCTACGGTCTACTGAATTCGCCCTCTGCGCCTTCGTCCCGACGACTCCCGTCCCCCATGCCCACTCGGTCGCGGCCGACCGGGTCCAGGTGTCAGGCTGCGCCTCATTCAGCACCGACGCCGCGCTGACCATCCCCTTCGCCTCCATCTCGTACATCGGCGATGACCCGCGCAACGAATACGTGATGATCTACCTCAACCACTGATCGCGCATGATCGTTGACCCTGAGATCCCCCGGGAGGCATCTGATGTCCGACCAGTGGACGCGGGGCGGCGGCAGTACTTCATCGGCGCCCGGAACATCGGCGGCGGCGTGAGCGCACTCTTCGATCCCGCACGCCATTTAGCCCAGCTCTACCCTGCTTCCCCTCCTGATCGCCTTCATCTTTCGCCGCGGGAGGAACACCTGAGCACTACCTCGGCACCCACGGGCCCCCTGTGAACATCGTCATCTGGGCGCTGGCCACCGGCGGGATCACCGGCGCGGTCTGGGTGGCGATCGTAATGTTCCAGCGCCAGCGACGCATCGACCACGGCCGCCGTGACCTCGACGAGTTGGACGCCCGACTCGAGGAACTCGAAGGCGCCGAACAACGCGTCGCCGAGCTCGAAGAACGTCTCGATTTCGCCGAGCGGATCCTGGCGCAGAAGCGGTCGGAGCCAGAGGAACGGAAATAGCCCTGGCGGAGGATCCAGGTCAGCGCACGATCACCTGCCCCTGCATGGTCGAATGCAGCGCGCACGCATAGGGGGATCTCCCACCCAGCGATACCACGACCTGGCTGCTGTCGCCGGCCGCGATCGGGCCGGTGTCCCAGGGCGTTGCGCCCGTGGCCGTCGCGGTGTGCGGAACGAGATCTCGATTGATCCACACCACCGTGTCGCCTGGTCCCACTGTGAGCACTGCCGGCACGAAGGCCATCTGCTTGATCTCCACGACGTACCGGCGCGGCGCAGGTGACGCCGGCCGGCAGGACATGGTGAGCAGCAGCCCCGCGCAGAAGGCGAGGCGCAGGGTCATGCGCCGAGCCTGGTACGGAGCATCCTGGCGTGCCCGAGGTGCGCCGCCACCACGGGGCGGACCTGCTGCAGCAGGGCCTTAAGATCGGCATTGTCGGTCGTCGGGATCAGCAGCCCGTCGAGCGCGTCCAGTACGGCCTGGTGGTAGGCGATCTCACGATCGATGTAGGCACGGTCGAACGCCTGTCGCCCTCGAACATGCTCGAGCGAGGTACGCGCCGTGGCCGCGTCTGCGACCAGCGAACGGCTCACGCCGTTGTCCGCCGGTGTGACGCCGAGCCGGGTGGCGAGCGCCACGGCCTGCGCATTCACCGCGCTGTGGTCGGTGATCATCGTGGCCGCGAACTGGCGGACGTCGGTATTCCGGGTCCGGCTCTCCGCGTAGTGGGCCAGGTCGATGTCGATGCTGTTGGCCGTGACCGCCACGTGGGCGACTTCAGGGTCGGTCAGGTCGGGGGCGGCAGTCTGGGCGGAGAGGCCGAGCGGAAGGATCAGGGAGAACGCGAGCAGCGATACGATGGATGAACGGGTCATGGTCTCCTCGGGGTTGGATTGATCGAACGAGGAGAAGGTACGTAGACAAACACACTTTGTCAATATGTTTATGTGATTACTGGACAAACACTATGTAAAGCCATATAATACAGCAGCTTATACAAGGAGTTCAGGTGGCGGATATGCTCAGCAAGCTGACCGGAGATACCCAGGGACGCCTCCTGAACCTCCTCCGGCGCGCTCCCAAGACGATCACCGAGCTCTCCCAAGCCTTGTCGCTGACCGACAACGCCGTCCGGACCCATATCGCCGCCCTCAGCCGCGATGGGTTGGTCGAGCAGGTCGGCACCAAGCGCGATACCGGCGGAAAGCCGGCTCGGCAGTACGGCCTCACTGAAGTTGGGGGGGAGCTGTTCCCCAAGGCCTACGCCGCCGCCCTGAGCGGCCTGGTAGAGGAGATCGTCCGCACCGAGGGGTGGGAGCGGGCGGTGACGCTTCTGCAGGGCGTGGGGACGAGGGCCGCGGCAGGGGTGGCCGCTCCGAACGACCTCAACGGTCGGGTGGAAGTGGCCGCCACGACCCTGCGCGCGCTGGGGGCCGATCTCGATGTCATCCGCGACGGTCCCCGCTGGGAGCTCAAGGGCTACGCCTGCCCGCTCTCCGCGGTCACCGCCGGGCACCCTCAGGTCTGTGCACTGGTCACCGCGCTCGTCGCCGAGATCACCGGGCGGCCGGTCACCGAGTGCTGCGAGCGGGGCGATCGGCCCCGTTGTCGGTTCACCCTCTCGGAGTCTAGAGCCGAGAGTCTAGAGTTGAGAGTCTAGAGTCGAGAGGGGTGCCGGCGGCCATGATCTCCACCTGCACACCTCACAACTCTTCCCTGTTTCGCGCTCTCGCGATGCTCTGGCGGCTAGAAGCCCCCCCACCGCCACCACCGCCGCCGCCGAACCCCCACCGGCTCGAGCTCCGCGGCTGGGAGGTCATCGACAAGCTCCTGGCCGAACACGAGATCTTCCGGAACGACCGCTTCCTGCTGCAGTTCGAGGTCGGAGTGATGCCGCAGCGCGAACTCCTGCGCGCGATCGAACTCGACGGTACCGTGGTGGCACCGGCAGTGCGGAAGGCGACGGCAGCGTGAGTCCGCGCCGCTACGACCCCGTGATCCCCACCAGCCGCCGGGCGATCGGGTCGTAGCGAACCAGCAGCACCATTCCCGCCACGAACGTGACCCTCGCGTCGAACCGGAGCTCGGGCGGGAGGCGGTCCTGCCGCTGGCGCCGCAATTCCTCCAGTTCCCGCCGCTCCCGGTCGGCCGGACCCGGCCGCCACACGCCATCGTCCGGCGGCTCGGCCCCTTCCTCCGACCCGGTTCCGACACTGTCGGCGAGAGTCACCTCCACGCGGAGACGATGCTCCCCCGGTACGAGGGGGAACGCGCGCAGCATGTGGATCGCCCGGTCGCCCCGAAGGCCGCCCCCGGTCACGGTGTCCACCGCCAAGGTGACCTCGTTGTCCCGCACCCGGACGATGTATCGGGCCGGGCGGCCCTCGCACTCGATCTCGCGCCGCATATGCGCCGGACGGGAGGCGAGTTCCTCTGCGCTCACTCGCCGGCATTCCTCGATGCGCTGGGGACGCCCGCTCCAGGAGAGCCTGAGGAGCGCCTCGTCCCCGGTCGCGGTCGCATAGGGGGCACGGGAGAGCGCCACGATCGCCGCCGTGACAGCGAGGGCGAGGGCACCGCCGGCAACGCGACGCAGAATCACCCTCATCGGCCCGCTCCGACTTGCACTGGTCCCGGTCGGTCACAGGTGAGATCCACCTCGGCCACCGGCTCACCCACCGGTCGGTCGAGAAGTCGCAGGCGCTCCCGGAAATCGCGCACCGCCAGCCGCGCCGCCTCCGAGTCTCCTCCGCCCACCGCCTCGACCGCCACGCGGCGTCGGTCCACCCGGTCTTGCAACTCCGCCTCCCGGCCTTCGAACATCCGCTGCACCAGCCACCGCGGCCCTTCCCGGTTGCGGCAGTCGCGCGCCGGACAGGGAAGCACCAGCACTCCGGACGCCCCTCCACGCACGAGGAGCTCCACCACCGACGTGTGCAGGTTCCCGGCACAGTCGACCGGATAGACCACCGCCCCCTCTTCGGCAAGCTCCGCGGCCACCCTCCCGGCGCCATAATCGCAGGCGATCGCGACCACCTCGCCCGGACGTCGCGCGGGGTCGGCCAGGAAGGCGCGCACCCCCTCGAGCTGGTCACGCCCGGTGCGCCCCGGCGGTCCGACCCCCATCGGCGCACACGATCCGGAACAGACTCCGCAACTGACGCACCGCGCCGGGTCGACCCGGGCCACCACCTCGGCGCGGCCACCGACACGCGGGAGCATCGTGATCGCATCGTACGGACAGTCCCACGAGCACTGCCAGCAACCCACGCAGATCGCTTCATTCACGACCGAGGGGGGCCGGAGTTCGGCGGGGGGATGGGTCCATCTCGGGATCAGCAGGAGCGGCAACAGGGCGACCCCACCGGCAAGCCAGACCGCTCCGGCAGGAAGGCTCGACGTGAGCGGGAGCCACGCCGCGTAGAACCAGTCGAGCGTGAGGCCGGCCGGAAGGGAGAAGGCGCTGCCCTCCGGGCTCATCGACACCGGCGCGACGAGCGCCGCGGCGAACAGGAGACCGACCACACCCCAGAGCAGTGGCCGCGGCGGAAGGAGGGTGGGCCGCGCCAGCCGCGAGACGTGAAGCCAGAGCACCAGCCCCAGGCCGAGGGGGACGGTGATATGAAGGAAGAGGATCAGGAAGAAGAAGGTGCCGGGGACCGGGCGCTCGCCCATGAAAGTGCGGCCCACCGGCTCGGAGAGGATCGGGAGGGCGTCGAGGATGCGCGCTCCTTCGACCGCGAGGGTCCGGCCGAAGGTGTCCCAGACCAGGACGAAGCCCGTGACCCCCGAAAAGATCACCACCCCGAAGAGGACGACCCCGGACATCCAGGCGAGGGCGCGCGGGCCCCAGGTGCGGCGCTGGACGAAGAGTCGGAAGGCGTGCACGAGGGTCGCCACCACTGCGGCGTCGGAGGCATAGCGGTGCAATCCCCGCACCCAGTTGCCGGACCAGGGGTCGGCGGTGATCCGCTGGACCGAGGCCCAGGGGGCGCCCAGCCGATAGAAGAGGAGAAGCCAGAGCCCCGTGACCAGTACGACGAGGAGGAGTGCCACGACGATGGTCCCGCTCTGGTAGAGCGGGTTGCGGGAGGGACCGTAGAGGCGATCGAGGAGGGCGTCGGCCGCGGCCAGCAGCCGCCGAAGGACAGGATCGATGAAGGCCATGATACAGAGAGAATAACCCGCCCCCCCCCTCCAGTCACTATGAAGACTCCCTAAGGCCACGATGAAATTCCTCCCCCCCTTCTTGTGCGGAGGGGCGGAGCACCCCAAACTCATTGTAATCTTCACCCTCACATCCGCTTCAGGAGATCCCATGACGCAGGGCACCAACGCGCCCGATCCGGGCACGCCGCCCCTCCCGCTGGGGCAACGGTTGTTCGACAACATCTTCCTGCTGCTCGCCGCCGGCATCCTCGTGATGGCGGTGCTTTACACCGGCTGGGGGCTCTGGGAGATCCTCACCCTGCCGGCCACTCCGCTGCCCTGAGGCGCCCATGACACCCAAGACCCATACCGGACTCGACTCACCCCCCACGATCTGGTGGACGCCGGCCCACCGGTCGGAAAAGATGTGGGTGGGTATCGCCTTCGCTTGGTGCATGGTGCTCTTCGCGATGATGCCGCTCTGGCACCTCAAGGGAGGCCAGAACCCCTCCGGCATCCGCCGCCGCACCGACCCCGCGGCATTCTACAAGCGGACCTCGGAGTTCATCGCCCAGTACAAGGTGGGCGAGGACCGCGGCATGCCGATCGTCGAGCCGCCGCCGGGGAGCGACATCTACCTGGCGGGGATGGCCTTCCAGTGGACGCCGATCCTGCGCCTGCGCGAAGGGGCGGAATACACGCTCCACATCTCCTCGCTCGACGTGAACCATGGGTTCTCCCTCTTCCCGGTGAACGTCAACTTCCAGGTGGTCCCCGGCTACGACTATGGGCTGCGGATCACCCCCAATCGCGCCGGCGACTATCGCATCGTGTGCAACGAGTTCTGCGGCATCGGGCACCATACAATGGTGGGCCGGGTGATCGTGCTTGACAGCACCGGTGCCGAGCCGGCCGCCACCGCGGGGGTCCGATGAACACGTTCCGGCAGTGCCCCGTCACCGGGCGCCAGATCCACCTGCCCGGGGAACAGCTGGTCAAGGCCAACGCCGTGGTCTCGGTCGTGGCCCTCCTCATCGGCGCCATTGCCGCGATCCTGCTGGTGCTCACCCGCTGGCAGGCGGTCCACCTCCTCCCCGCCGAGTGGTTCTACCGCGTGCTCACCGCCCATGGCATGAGCATGCTGATCTTCTTCATCATCTTCTTCGAGATGGCGGTATTGCAGTTCACCAGCACGGCGCTCCTGAACGCGCGGGCCGTGGCCATCAAGCTCAGCTGGGCCGCCTTCGGTCTGATGGTCGGTGGCGCCGTGATGGTCGAGACCATGATCTGGAGCGGCAAGGCCGACGTCCTCTTCACCTCCTACGTGCCGCTCCGGGCCCACCCGCTCTACTACCTCGGCATCATCCTCTTCGCGGTCGGCGCCCTGGTGGTGACGGGGACCTTCTTCGCCAACCTGGTCGTGGCCAAGCGTGAAAAGACCTACCAGGGCTCGCTCCCGCTGGTGGTCTATGGCGCGGCCACGGCGGCGATCATCGCCGTCATCACCCTGTTGCACGGGGCCGCGATCTACGTCCCCACCTTCCTCTGGTCGCTGGGGCTGATGCGGGTGGACCCGGAGGTCTACCGGCTCATCTGGTGGGCGCTGGGCCACTCCTCGCAGCAGATCAACGTGGCCGCGATGGTGGCCATCTGGTACATGCTCGGCGCCCTGACCGTGGGCGCGGTGGTCATCAACGAGAAGATCAGTCGCTTCGCCTTCGTGCTCTACATCCTCTTCATCTCGATGGCCTCGGCCCACCATCTCCTGGTCGACCCCGGCATGGGGCCCGAGTGGAAGGTGGTCAACACCAGCTACTTCATGTACATGGCGGTGCTCGCGAGCATGATCCACGGCTTCACCGTCCCCGCGGGGATGGAGCTGGGCCAGCGGCTCCGGGGCGTGGGAACCGGCCTGTTCGGGTGGTTGCGGCACGGCCCCTGGGGCGACCCCGGGTTCAGCTCGCTGGTCTTCTCGGTGGTCGTCTTTGGTTTCGTGGGTGGCATCACCGGGGTCACCATCGGCACCGAGCAGATCAACATCATCGTGCACAACACCCTGCGGTCGCCGGGCCATTTCCACGCCACGGTCGTGAGCGGCACGGCGATGGCCTTCATGGGGGCCACCTACTATCTCCTCCCACTCGTCTTCCAGCGCAAGGTGGCGTTCTGGGGCTTTGCCCGCATCCAGCCCTACCTCTTCGCGATCGGGATGCTCATCTTCACCATCGCCATGACCTTCGCGGGGAGCTTCGGGGTCCCCCGGCGGCACTGGGACATCAGCTTCAGCCAGGCCCCGTTCGACGTCCCGTTCGATCCCGCGGTGGATCTGATCCTTGCGGTCATGGCCATCGGGGGTCTGCTGGCCGCCACGGCGGCGCTCGGGTTCGTGGCCATCGCGGTGAAGTCGGTCTTCTTCGGGGAGCCCCTGGGGGAGATCACCGAAGGGACCGAGATGGTCGGGGTACCGCGCGGGATCACCCATCCGCCGCGCCACGCGGCGAATGTCGATGAACTCAACGCGGCCCTGCACGCACCGGGACGCGGTCTGATGGGCCCGGCGCCGGGGACCTTGGTCCTGGTCTTCGTGTTCCTGGCGGCCTTCATCCTGTACTTCTTCGTCAACTGGAAGGCGCTCTCATTTGTCTGGAAGATCGGCTGAACGGATGAGTGGTCGGGGGGCGCTCGCCGTGAGCGCCCTCCTCATCATCCTGTTGATCAGTGCCGCCTGGTGGGCCCTGGCACTCTGGCCCGCCGCGGGGGCGACGCCGGCCTGGCTCGCCCGGACCCGAGAGGTGTGTTTTGGCGCCGCCCCAGGCGGACTCCCCGACACCGCCGGGTGGATATTGCTCATCGGCGAGCCCTTCGGGCTCCTCGGCATCCTGGTCGCGGTCTGGGGCGGCGCCCTCCGCGATGGACTCGTCGCGGCCACCGCCCGCTGGCCCGGCCGGATCCTATCGGCCGGCATCGCGGCCACGCTCCTCTTCGGCATCTTCGCGTCGGCCCGGGTCGTGGCCGAAATGCGGGGGGAGCCGTTCGCCGTCCGATCGGGCCCCACCCCTGACGAGGTGCTCGTCTCGGCCCGGGTGAATGATTCCGCCCCGGAACTCCGGCTCCTCGACCAGCATGGCGCGACCGTCGACCTCGTCGCCTTCCGCGGCCGGCCGGTGATCGTGACCTTCGGCTACGGCCACTGCGTGACCGTCTGCCCCGTGACCGTGCGCGCCGCGCGCCTGGCGGTGGAGCGGGAAACGGCGCGCAACCCCGTCCTCCTCGTGGTCACCCTCGATCCCTGGCGCGACACCCCGACGAGGCTCCCGGTGGTGGCCGCCAATTGGGAGCTCGGCGCGGGGATGCACCTGCTCGGCGGCGGGGTCGATCGGGTCGAGGCCACGCTCACCGCCTGGCGCATCCCCCGAGTCAGGAACATCGCGACCGGCGACCTGAGCCACCCGGCCATCGTCTACGTGGTGAGCCCCGCCGGGCGCATCGCCTACGCGCTCGGCCCCGATGTCGACGCCATCGCGGCCGCGGTCGCCACCTTTCCGGTCCTTCACGGCACCGAACCCCCCTGACCATCCCCGCGCTCTATTCCCCCTGAACGAGCAGGGCCCCCCGCATCATCGGATGGAGGGCGCACGCATAGGCCGCCTCGCCGCTCCCCCGCGCCACGATCATGGCGCTGTCCCCCGGTGCGATCGCGTCGGTATTCCAGCCGTAGGGACCATCCGTGGTCGACGTGTGCGAAAAGCGAAGAGTCGAGAGGGGTGCGAGCGAGAATGATCTCCGCTTGGACCCCTCTCAACTCTTCACTCTAGACTCTAGACTCTAGACTGCGGGTCCCAGCACGGATCAGCGTTTCGCTGTTTCGATCTCTCGGCTAGAACCCCCCGCCACCGCCACCACCGCCACCCCCGCCTGACGATCCGCCGCCACTGAACCCCGATCCGCTCGAGCTCCGCGGCTGGGAGGTCATCGCGGTGTTCGCCCGGTGGGTCATCGACGCGAGGTTGGTCGAGAGCAACATCGCGTTGAACCCGTTGATATGCGATCCGACGTACCAGTTCGGCGGCGTCTGATAGATGGTGGCGAAGGCCTTCGACCACTGCTGCTCGACACCGAACGCCATGGCATACCCCAACCCCTGTTCGAACATCTCCGGGGTCTTCACCACCCGGGCAAAGCGGTCGGAGTCCACGCGCCGGAGGAACTCGGCGTACCCCAGCGCCTGTTCCAGTGCCCGGGTGCCATGGACGGTGCGGGCCGGCATCAGGTGGCCGATCACCAGGATGATCACCGCCGTCAGTATGCCACCCACGACGAAAGGCACCGGGGTGAGGCCGAGCTTGACCCCGACCACCGCGCCGAACACGCCGATGCCGAATCCGGAAACGACCCCGGCGCCGCGCCAGATGTTCCGCACCGTGTCGGGGCGAGCGAGATAATATCGCTTGTCGACCAGCCGCTTCATGACGGCGTTCTTGATCCCGGGCAGCTCCCCGTAGAATTCGTTGGTCAGGTCGGAGAGGTCGACCCGCTCAGCGCCACCCTTGAAGAACCCCTGAAGCAGCCTTTGCTCGTGCAGGGCGAGCGCGCTCCACGTGGTGACCGGCTTGACCCGCACGAACGAATACTCGGTCCCACCCCCGATGAGCCCGAGGAATTTCGTCCCTTCGTGTTCTTCGATCTTCAGGAAGCCCCGTACCGCCAGGTCGATGAGCGACGCGGTGATGTCGCGCATGTCCACCGATTCATCGGTGATGGTCCCCGCTTCGGCCGGCGTCATCCCCGCGGGCGGCTGGTACTGCACCGTGATCGGGAGACGGCTGGGATCGCGTCCCCGGGTGTACCAGAGGAGGAGCATCCCGAGCAGGATCGGGATCGGGATGGCCACCGGCCAGTTGTCCTTGAAGAAGGCGAGCACCTTGCCCGCCACCGTCGGCCGGGCGATCTGCCCCGTATCCCACCCGACGACCACGGTGAGACCCTCCCGGAACTCGAGGAGTCGCGGCATCGTGAAGCGGAGGACATTCCCCTCAGTTCGGATCACCGCCTCCTTGGCCGTGGCGCCGTAGGCACCGTTGAACGCGGTGCTTCGGATCCCCTGGACCTCCTCCGGGAGCGTCACTTCCGCCGAGACCTGCCCCAGCGCCACATCCCACTCATCGCCGGTGGCGTTCCAGTAGAGCTCATCGTGGTCCTCGAAGTACCGGAGGGCGTTGCTGGCGCGGTAATGGAGGACGATCGTCCGGGTCACGTCCTTGGCGCTGGCCACCCACACCTTGAACTTGAGGTAGTGCGACTCACGCTGCAGTTCGGTGCGGAGCGGGGTGCCCTGGTCGTCGGTGGCACCCAGGAAGTCCACGTGGATCGACCAGTTGAATCCCTGCGGGGTGCGGTAGTCGATCGGCACCTTGCGGTAGATGCCATTCCAGGATCCCGTGAAGGTCGCGGTGATGGTCTCGGTGACGTCGATCTGCCCGTCCTTGAACACCGTGATTCTTGAATCGAACCTGTCGATGGCGAGCGAGCGCTGCGCCGCGACCGGGGAGGCCCCGATCACGAGCGCGACCAGGAGGGCACCCAGTGCTCGCTTCATACCTTCACCTGCGGCACTACCGCCTCCGCGGTGTTGTCGAGGCCGAAGAACTCCTCCGGCTTGAACCCCATCGGGGACGCCACCAGCACCACCGGGAACTGGGCGACGCGAGTGTTGAGATCCCGGACCACCGCGTTGTAGTAGCGCCGGGCGCTCTGCAGGCGGTCCTCGATCTCCACCAGCGACGTCTGGAGCGACAGGAAGCTCTGCCCCGCCTTGAGGTCGGGATAGGCCTCGGCGATGGCGAAGAGCTGCTTCACCTGACTCGACAGCGCCAGCTCGGCGCTCCCCGCCGCGGCAGGGCCGGAAGCGAGTTGCGCCCGGTCGCGCGCCGCCACCACTGCCTTGAGCGTGCTCTGTTCATACCCCGCGTGTCCCTGCACCGCCGCCACCAGGGTCGGCACCAGGTCGTGCCGGCGCTTGAGCTGGACGTCGATGTCGGCGTAGGCGTTGTGCGCCAGCATCCGAAGCCGCACGAGGCCGTTGAAGACGACGACGAGATAGAGCACGAGGGCGCCGAGGGCAATGAGCAGGCCGAGCCCCATGGATGGTCTCCGGACGAGAGGACTGAACGGACGGAACGAGGGTGAAAGTTAGCCCCCGGCGGGTAGATTGCGAGAATGATCCTCGCGACCAGGCGCCTGAAGCTCCGCCCCCTCACGCCGGACGATGCCCCATTCATCCTGGAGCTGCTCAACCAGCCGTCCTGGATCGAGAACATCGGCGACCGAGGGGTCCGCACCCTCGACGATGCCGTGGCCTACATCCGGAACGGCCCGATGGCGAGCTACGAGCGCCACGGCTTCGGGCTCTGGTGCGCGGAGCGGAGTGCCGACGGGACCCCGATCGGGATCTGCGGCATCCTCAAGCGGGACTACCTGGATGACCCCGACATCGGTTTTGCCTTTCTGGAGCGATACCAAGGTCAGGGATACGGCATGGAGGCGGCCGAAGGGACCATGGCCCATGCCCGCGAGGCGCTCCACCTGGCGCGGGTCGCGGCGGTCGTGAGTCCGGCCAATGCCGGCTCGATCCGGATACTGGAGAAGCTGGGGATGGGCTATTTGAGGCCGATCCTCCTGCCGGGCGACACCGAGGAGATCGCACTGTACGGGCCGCCCACTTGCGACGGGCCGTAGGACGCCCCAGCTTCGCCTAGGTCCTCATTCTCCTCACGGGAGGCACTCGATGTCGAACGCCCTCATCTGGACCGGGGTCGGGGCCACCCTGATCGGGCTTCTGGTCGCGGTCATCGGAGGACTGCCGCTGGGCGGGCACTGGCCCCGCCCCACCCTGCCGCGGACCCTGCAGGCCGTTGGCGCAGCGCTCCTGTTGGAAGGGGTCATCCTCCTTCTCATTACCTCGATCCACCCAGCCTCCGGGGCGAAGAGCTGGCCGAGCCTCCTGCTCCTCGTCGCCGCTGCAGCTTTCGTCCCCCCCGCGGCAGTTTGGTACCTGCGCAGGTCCCAGACGGATGCACCGGACATTTCTGCACGGGGTTGGGGCAAGCTCGGCGTGACGCTCGGCGCCCTGGTGGCGATCGTGGGGGTGTTCTACCTCGCAACGCCTGCGTGCGCCTGCGTCACGCCGGAGCAGAAGGCCAAGTCGGTTCTCCAGGATGACATGCGCCGGGTCATCGCGGCCGAGCGGGCCCACTTCGATTCGACCGGACGATACGCCATCTCGCTCGACAGCCTGACCTTTGAGGCGCGTGGCGGGAACAGCCTCACGCTCGTCGATCCTTCGGACAGTGCGTTCCGGCTGGAGGGGCGGACGATGTCACTCCCCGGCTATCATTGCGTCGTCGAGGTCACGCCGGCGATCACTTCCGACGCGCCCCTCGGATGCACCACTGACGCACGAGGCTCACATGCCCCTCGCTGACGCGCTCGACCCCAGTACCCAGATGTTCTGGCGCCACGTCGGCGTCGCTTTCCTGTGCGGCGCCGCCATCGGCCTCGAACGCCAATTGCGCGGCAAGGTGGCGGGGATGCGGACCAGCATCCTCATCACCCTCGGCACAGCCTTCTTCGTGACCTTGGGCGCGGCGATGGTGCCGGTCAACATCGATCCCACCCGCGTGCTTGGGCAGGTGGTCACGGGGATCGGCTTCCTCGGCGCCGGGGTGATCCTCGCCCGCGGCGACCGGATCATCGGCGTCACGACCGCCGCGGTCATCTGGGTGCTGGCAGCGATCGGTGCGTTGATCGGGGCTGGCCATCTGCGCGCGGCGATGGTCGCCACCCTCATGACCCTCCTCGTCCTCGTCGGGGTCGAAGGACTGGAGAGGCTGCTGCTCAGCAAGAACAATAGTCGCGGCTCGGGGGTCTTCTCGGCGATCGATTCCGAGTGACCCTGCTGGCGATGACGGTGCTGATCGGCCTCGGCGCCTTCGCCGCAGGACTGCTCGGCGCATTGACCGGTCTCGGAGGCGGGATCATCATCGTGCCGCTGCTCACGCTGGGGTTCGGCGTGGACCTCCGGTACGCCATCGGCGCCTCCCTCATTTCCGTCATCGCCACTTCGTCTGGGGCCGCCGCGGCCTACGTTAGAGAGGGGTATACCAACCTCCGGGTCGGGATGCTCCTCGAGGTGGCCACCACCCTGGGCGCGCTCGCCGGCGCGTGGGCGGCCGCGGTGGTGGCTCCGAATGTGGTGGCGATCATCTTCGCCTTCGTGCTGCTGTTCACTGCCGTGCAGTCGTTCCAGCCCCGCGTCGAGCATCTGACCGACACCAGCGACGCTCTTGCCCGCTACTTTCGGCTCGGCTCGACCTACCCCGTCGAGGGGATCCCGCAGCGGTACGAAGTGCAACGGGTGCCGCTCGGCTTCGGATTGATGGGGGTGGCCGGGGTCCTCTCCGGCCTGCTCGGTATCGGCTCGGGTGTGGTCAAGGTCATCGCCATGGATCGGGTGATGCACCTCCCGTTCAAGGTCTCCACCACTACCAGCAACTTCATGATCGGCGTCACCGCGGCCGCCAGCGCCGGGATCTATCTGAGTCGCGGCTGGATCGATCCGCACCTGGCCCTGCCGGTCGTGCTCGGAGTCGTCGCCGGGGCGCTGACCGGCGCACGGCTGCTCCCCCGCGCCCCGGTGCGGAGCCTCCGACTCCTCTTCACCATCGTGCTGGTGATCTTGGCGGTGGAGATGTTCTACAATGCCGTCACCGGGAAGATCTGATCATGGATCAGCGGACAGGTGATCGCCGGGTGGAGCGGATGGTGGGCAACGTGCTCCGATGGGGCGTGGTGAGCGCCACAATGGTCACCGCGGTCGGCGGCGCCCTGCTGCTCCTGGGCCACGGCAGCGAGGTGGTCACTTATGGACTGTTCCGCGGGGAGCCGGACGGATTGACCGGCCTCGGCCCGATCCTCGGCGGCACCCTGGCCGGCAAGAGCACTGCCATGGTCCAGCTCGGCGTGGTGCTGCTCATCGCGACCCCGATCACCCGGGTCGGCGTCACTCTCGTGGCCTTCCTCCACCAGCGGGACAGGCTCTATACCCTGATCACGTCGCTGGTGCTGGGGATCCTGCTCTACAGTCTGCTGCTCGGCGGGCAGGGATGACGGCCATGATCACCGGCGCCCGCTTCGGTCACGTCAATATCGTCGCCCGCGACTGGCGAACGCTCGCCGCGTTCTACCAGGACCTCTTCGGCTGCGTCCTCGTTCCCCCCGAGCGGGACTATGCGGGCCCGGTGCTCGAAGCCGGGACGGGAGTGAAAGGCTCGACCCTCAAGGGGGTCCATCTCCGTCTCCCCGGACATGGTCCTGACGGCCCCACCCTCGAGATCTACAGCTATTCGGTGATCGGTGGGGGATCCTCCGCGCCTGCGGTCAATCGCCCCGGCTTCGCGCACCTGGCGTTCGTCGTCGACTCGGTCCGCGAGGCGCACGCCCAGGTGCTCGCCGCCGGCGGCAGGCCGGTCGGGGAGATCGTGACCACCACGCCCGGCCTCGGTCTCCGGATCACTTGGTGCTATCTCACCGATCCCGAAGGGAACGTCATCGAGCTGCAGAGCTCCGAGCGCGAATGATCGCGCTGCGCACCCGATAGCTGGTCGTCCTTTCGCACACGCCGCCCCCACTCCTCAGAGACAGGCCGTGGAACCTGCCTTCGCCAGGCAGAAGGCGCCGCTCTGCCCCGCACCGTCGTCCCAATCGGCAGTGATCCGGGTACCGCTGTTGATCAGTGCGGCATTCGCGAGGGTGCGCTGGGTCCCGGTCGCGGCGGTCAGCTGGAGGGCGAAGGCTGTACCGTTGTAGCTGCCGGTCACGGCGCCATTCGAATCCCCGGTGTCGAAGATCCCCGTGATGGCCTCGGCGCTCAGGTCGAGCGTCACCGTGATGGGGATGCCATTGCTGAACTTTCCCACCCAGTTTCCCGAGATCGGGTCGCTGGGGCCCGAACCACTATCACCACACGCGGCAACGTTGAGGCACAGGGCCAGCAGCAGGAGCTTGAGGTAGCGCACGGAAGACCTCCTCGGATCAGGGGAGCAGACGATGCCCATTCGCGTCCAAGTTCTGTCCCAACCTCCGCCTCGGTACGGGCACCCGCAAGGGTCGGCCCCCATTACTCTTCGTGCACCCATCTGACACACTCGGAGACTCCCCAATGGACCGCACCGCTACCGCCCACTGGACCGGCGATCTCAAGACCGGCAAGGGC
>JBDSIR010000047.1:0-9184 GCA_039917855.1 Gemmatimonadales bacterium
AGCGAATCAAGGAGCGTCGGCTCGTCTCCGCACGCCAAAAGAGCGGACGCGACTATCGTTGCCAGTATGGTGCGATGCATCACAGCCCTCCCAGTGCGACCTAACGTCTGGCGCTTTAGCTGCGGCGGGCGGATCCCGCTGCAGATCAATCCTAAATGGTTCCGCAGCTTGGCCGCGGGGAGGCTCGTTCAGCGGGGAGCCCTGGCCGCGGAGCGCCGCCAGCTACAAGCGCTGGTTAGACGTCCTGACTAGGAGTGCAGAACGTAAGAAGCCATTTGGCGTTCTCCTCCATCGCTGGGTCGCCAGACCTGGCAAGTGTCTCCAATATGCGACTCACATTGACAGCATCTGTGATCGCGAGGTCAGTGAGTGCGGCGCTGAGGCCATCATTGTCGTGACCCTCGTCCAGTCCTCGTTGATACGCGCGCAGCAACTCTGGCAGAGTCGAGACTCCGGCGATCTCCGACAAGGGCCAAGCGGCGGCTTCCCGGACAAAGAAGTCCTCGTCGCTCAAGAGTTCCTGCAAACGGGGTACGTCTTCTTTGGTCGCCGTCTGGCGTAGTTGTGCCGCCGCGGCCACCATAAGGTCGAGGTTGTCGACTTGGCGTAAGTCGCGTATGAGGTTGTCCCAATCGGCTTGGTGCATTGTCAGGACGTCTAACCTGCGTTTAACTGATTCGATCGGCTGCGGGTCCAGGAAACCTTCTGCGAACCCTGCCAGCCGAATAGGAGGTGCTGAGGAAGGCTACAGCCCGCGCGCCCTTGGCGATACCCGGTACCCCACCCCAGATCCGGCGGAAGAATGGGGCACGGCTGGCTGGCACGGTCTCATTCTTATGCGCCTCGGGCAGGACTGGGGCGCAAGGAGCGGGTGCAGGAGCAACCTCGCCCCTGCACCCACTCCTCGACCCTCCCCCCCTTACCGCCCCAGCAGGATCAGCGCCCCCGCGGCGATCGCCAGGATCGACATCAACGTGCCGAGCCCCGAGAAGCTGAGATTGAGGAGCGGGATCAAGCCATACAGGATCAGCCAGATACCCAGCAGGGACATACCGAGGCTCCGGGGCAGTTTCATCATCGTCATGGGTGGCGCTCCGATCGAAAGGGGTCGAACCCGCGGGCCCGGAGGATCCGGGGCGCCGCCTTACTCCGACACTACCTCCGGACTCCCGTGCACATCCAGCCACCCCAGCAGCTCTTTCACGCTCGCCGTCGCCAGCGCGATGCTGGTGTCCGCCGCCCCGTAATAGATATTGAGAGTGTCGCCGTCGGTCCCCATCGTGGTGCCGCAGGGGAAGGCGACGTGCCCGACATCCCCTTCCAGCTCGTAGGGCGCCTCGGGCCCGAAGATCCACTCATCCCCCCGGAGCAGGCACTGATCCGGATGCACCGCGTCGAAGAGCGCGATACCGAGTCGGTAGATCGCCCCCGCCGCGGTATAGCGCACCCCGTGGTAGAGCATCAGCCACCCCCGACCGGTCTCGATCATCGGCGGTGAGAGCCCGATCCTGTTGGCATCCCACCACGACCCCTTGCGCGCCTGCAGCACCGGCTTGTGATCGCCCCACGCCCGGAGGTCGGGCGAGTACGACATCCAGATATGCGACCCGCTCACCGCCGCCGGCCGATGCACCATCGCGAAGTTCCCATCCACCCGCCGGGGCAGGAGGGCGGCGTCCTTGTCGTCCGGCTGCATCGCGAGCCCCAGCCGCTCGAAGGTCACGAAGTCCTCGGTCAGCGCCAGCGCCACCCCCGGCCCGCTCTTGCTGAAGGCGGTGTAGACCACGGCGTACTTCTTGAGCTCTTCCATATAGGTGATGCGCGGATCCTCGATCCCCCAGAGCTCTTCCGGATGAGTGTCCGGCTGGGGGCGGAAGGTCGGGACCTTGTCGATCTCCCACCCATCCACCCCGTTCTTCGAGCGCGCGGCACAGAGGTGCGAATGCCCCCGGCGATCCTCCGCTCGGCAGAGCAGCAAGGTCGTCCCGTCCTGGAGCGTTGTGGCCCCGGGGTTGAAGACGGAATGCACGGCGTAAGGCCAGTCGGAGGCGCGCAGGATGGGGTTCCCCACGTGCCGATGAAGGAGCGTGGGGAAGTGCTGGGCTGAAGTCATCAGACGGCCGCCAGTTGCGGGAGGGTCGCGCCGGCCAACTGGGCCGCGCGCATGTCGAGGAGTGCCTGCAGATAGGAGATGGTCGATTCCGCCCCCTGATTCTCATTGACCCGGTCGGCGTGGAGCCCATCGCGGCACCCTCCGGTAAAGGGGTCATAGAGGGCGAGGTGCAGGTCGTTCCGGCCCATGAACCAGTCGAACGCCCAGCGCGCCTCGTCGGCCCAGTTGGCGTCGCCGGTGGCGCGGTGTGCCGCGAGGCATGCCGACACCACCCCGCACGCCTCTACCGGCTGCTGGTCGAATTGCGCGGTCGAGCCTCCCCGCGCCCGGAAACCATTGGTCCCCACCGGCGCGAAGTGCCCATCGGCGGCGCGCTGGATCGAAAGGAGCCAGGTGAGCGAGGCCAGCCCCGCCTCGAGCATCTCGGGCCGGTCCATCCGCGCGCCTGAGACGATCAACGCCTCGGGGAGCCGGGCATTGCTGTAGGTCACGTGGTCCTCGAACCAGGGCCACTCGGGTCCTCCCGTGCGCCCGTGGAGCGCCAGCAGCCGCTCGGCCAGGAAGGTGCGGACCTCTTCCACGCTCCGATCCCCGGTGAAGGCACCGAGATAGTGATCGATACCGAGGAGGGTGTAGGCCCAGGCGCGGGGACTCTTGAAGTCGCGGACCGCCGGGAGGGCGGCGTGGAAGAGGTCTCCCGCGAGGCTCCGCGTGCCCGGCGTCTCGGAGTGCCCCACCACGGCGCCGAGGGCCCAGAGGGCGCGCCCCTGGCTGTCCTCGGAGCCGGCCGATTCGGTCCAGGTCCGTCCGAAGGACATCAAATTGCGGAACCGACCCGCGCCGGGATCGAAGGCGTGGCTCACGAAGGCCAGATACCGGTCCGCCAGCGCGCGCACCGTTCGCCGTTCATTGGTGCCGGAGGCCTCGAGGTTCGCCATCAGCATCAGCGCCCGGGCGTTGTCGTCGAGACAGTACCCCTCGTCATACCGCGGCACGCTGTAGCGGGCGTGCTGCAGCACCCCGGTATCGTCCGTGAGCCTCCGCAGGTGCGACAGGTCGAGCTCGGGAAGTCCCGCCGGTCGCCCCGCCAGGGTCTGCACCACGACCGCGGTCCGCCGCCCCTCCGCATGATTGGCGTGCGCCCGCTCGAAGCTCGCATGGTAGGCACCCACCACCTCGGGCCAATGCATTCCGTCCCCCAGCGCCCCCGCGCGCCGACCGAGGGCGTGCCGCGCCACATCATCGGTCAGCAACCGCGTCACCGCTTCGGCCAGCGCGGGCGGGTCACGCCAGGGCACGATGACGCCGCGATCATCGGCCAGGAGTTCGATCGCGTAGCGATACGGCGTCGAGATGACCGCCTTCCCCGCCCCGACCGCATACGCCAGCGCCCCGGAGGTGATCTGCTCCGGCTGGAGGTACGGCGTGAGGCAGATGTCGGCCGCCGCCAGGAAGTCGGCCAGCTCCTCGGCGCTCACGAACCGATTGTGGAAGATGACGTGCGCCTCGACGCCGAGTTCGCGCGTTCGAGCCTCCAGCGCCAGGCGGTAGGTCTCGCCATTCCGCTCCTTGACGTGCGGATGGGTGGCGCCGACCACCACGTAGACCGTATCGGGACTGCGTGCCAGGATCGCGGGCAAGGCCTCGATGACGTACTCGATCCCTTTGTCCGGTGAAAGCAGGCCGAAGGTGAAGAGCACCTTCTGTCCCTCGAGTCCCAGCCGCTCCTTGGCCTCGGCCGCCGGCGGCACGACCGGACTGCCGTGGGGGATCAGGTCTATCTTGGCCGGCGGCACCTTGTAGCGGTCGCGCAGGAGGTCGCGGCCGTGCTCGCTCATCACCACGAGGCGCTCGGAGAGCCGGGTCAGTTCCTCCATCACCCGCCGCTGATCGTCGTTAGGGTCGCCGAGGACGGTGTGGAGGGTGGTCACGATCGGCATCCGGAGGGGACGCAGGAGCGTCAGCAGATGGCTCCCCGCCTTGCCGCCGAAGATCCCGAACTCGTGCTGCAGCGACAAGACGTCGACGGTGTTGACATTGAGGAAGTCGGCGGCCCGGAGATAGGCGTCGCCGTCGCTCTCGGGCAGCTCGAAGCGGACCTGTGGCGGATAGGCGTGGCGGGGCCCGGCGTCGTTCATCGCCAAGACGATGCGATCGATCCGCGGATACTCCGTCGCGAACGCGGTCGTCAGATCGGAGGTGAAGGTCGCGATCCCGCAATGGCGCGGGAGATACGTGCCGAGGAAGGCGAGTCGGGCCAGGTGGCGTCTCACGGAGGCCGCTCTATCCGTTCTGCAGGTGGGCCTCCAGGAACCAGAGGCTGCTGTCCAGTTCCCGCGATACGCCGGTGAGGAGATCCGCGGTCCCGGTATCGCCGAGCGTGGTGGCGGCGTCGATCGCCGTGCGAGTGTCACTGGCCAGCTGACCGTACCGGGCGGTCAAGGCGCGCACCAGGGTCATCCCGTCGAAGGTCCCGGCCGGGAGTTCGGGGAGGCGCGACGCCTTCGCCGCCTGGCGCAGAGTCCCCGAGGCGACCCCGCCGAGGGCGGTCGCCCGCTCGGCGATGGTGTCGGCCTGGGCGACGAGCTTGCCGGCCAGGGTGTCGAAGAGCAGGTGCAGGGCGATGAAGTGGGGCCCCTTCACATTCCAGTGCGACGTCTTGACCTGGGTGAAGAGATCGGTCGTGTCGGCGAGTTGCTGATTCAAGAGCGGCAGGATCCGGCCACGGATCTTGGTGGTCAGATCGTTGTGCGTGCGGAACGACGTGCGTGACATGAACTCCTCCAGGGACGACGACAACAGCGTGTTGCGTCACCGCAACCTAACGCATTGTCGTGCGGCCGCGGTGGGGTCCCGGGGCCTCCCTCGAAAGGATTACTCCCTTCGATTGAGCGCCGTAGGGGACGCTGAGGCCTCGGCGCTACCTCTTTTTTCACCCCCCTGAGCGATAGCAGCGCCCGGCACAAATGCCCAAGTTTGTCCAGTGAAATACGTCTCTTGACGACGCCATCATCCGGTTCTCACGACCCCGAAGGAGTGCCCCAATGTCTCTTCGTGCCGCCCTGACCACCGCCGCCGTGCTGTGCCTGGCCCCGTTCGCCGGCCTCGCGGCCCAGCAGGGCATCGATGCCGCTGCCACCGCCACCGCGGCTCCTGCCGCCACCGCGACCACCACCACTCCTGAGCCCCGCAACTCGGCCCTGTTCAGCCGCAAGGAATCGTCGGTGACGCCGAGCACCGCGTCGGACCGTGCGGCGATGCCGGTGGCCGGCGACAGTCATACCATCGTGGTCTCGACCCTGGTCCTCGTCCTCGCCATCGTCATCCTCGTGCTGTTGATCGCATGAGTGAGATGTGGCACTGTGGCGGAACGACCTTCGCCAGCGAAATGCATACCCCTGAAAGGTGGAGCATCATGAAGCGCAGCACCAAGGACAGAGCCGAGGGCAAGATCCACGAGCTGAAGGGTGCCATCAAGGAGCAGACCGGCAAGCTCACGTCGGATCCCGCCCTGGAGGTGGAGGGGAAGGAAGAGAAGTACGCGGGGAAGATGCAGCAGATCATCGGCAATATCGTGAAGGCCATCGAGGCCTAGGGGAGCATCGTCGTGAAGCCGCTCATGATCGCCGGGCTCGCCCTGATCGCCCTCGGGATCATGGCCCTGGTCAAAGCCCCGAGTTACGGCACTGCCCGGCACGTCGTCCAGATCGGCGACCTCCGGGTCACCGCCCAGCAGGAAGAGATGGTCCCGCCCTGGATCGGCGGGCTCGGCCTCGCTGGCGGCCTCGTCCTCGTTGGTTCCGGCCTCCTTGGCCGGCGCCCCGCCTGAACCGGAGAGTTGCCATGTTGTGGACCATTGCCGTCGTATTGATCGTACTCTGGGCGCTGGGGTTCGTCAGCTCGTACACCATGGGCGGCGCGCTTCACCTTCTTCTGGTGCTCGCCATCGTGGTGGTCCTGATCCGGGTCATCCAGGGGCGTAAGGTGTTGTAGCACAGCATCGCCTGGCGGCACCCCGGGCGCACCATTCAGGACAATACACACCGGGCCGCCGGTGTTGCGGGATAGCAGGGCCGCAGGGTGCACGCAGATCCGACGGGTAGGGCCAGAGCGGATACCCCCGCTGACCGCGGAACGGGTAGAGTAGCGCGAACCTTGAGGTGCAGCACGCCGGACCATGCGGGAGCCGGAGACGATCCGGCTCCCGCCTGCGTCCGCCACCACCGTACGCAGCGGAAGTGCCCGCGACCCGGGCGCGGAACTGGAGATCAACCATGTGGGCCTACGCGTATCAGATCGTTCCCCCCCAGACTCGCGGGATCCTGCGTCCGATCCGGGACCTCCTGCAGGCCGAGCACCTGGCCGCCAAGCGCGGACACCGCTTCTGGAGCGGCAAGGTGGTCTGTGACAGGGAGCTCACCCACATCCTGATCGTGAGCGACGACCTGCAGCACGACGACGCGATCAACGCCCGGATCGAGGTCGAACTGCGCCGGTTGCACACCGAATTCTCCATCACCAAGCCGATGGTGCTGCCGGGTGGTACCAAGTCCCGCACCGAGATCGGCCTGCCCGCGCGCCCGGCACCGGACCTCGCGGAGGCCTGAACCGCCCGGGGATCGATGAATCGGCTCGGTGGCCCACGGGCACGTGTCTGTTGTGGGCTTGTGGCACGTTCCTGAAGGCCCCTTGCATGAGACCACGCGCACGGGGCCGACGATCCCCCGGGCAATTGCAGGAGCCAGCCCTTCCGGGTGGCACATCGCGCTTCGGTCCGTGAGCGCAGAGCAGGTCACCGACTATGTGGACCTACGCCTATCAGATCGTGCCGCCTCAATCTCGATTGCGGCTGCGCCCCATCATGGAGTTGCTGGTCCAGGAGCACTTGGACGCCCGGCGCGGAGGGCGCATCTGGGCCGCCCGGGTCCTGTGCGACCGGCAGCTTACCCACATCCTGATCGTCAGCGACAGCTTGGATCAGGACGAGGAGATCAATCAGCGGCTGGAACTCGAGTTGAAGCGCCTTATGGCGCCCTTCTTCATCACAATGCCCTTGGCGTTCCCGAGCAATGTCGCGATCCGGTCCGGGGTCGGCTTGGAACAGCCGCCGGCCAGCCCTCCGCTGAAGCGTCCAACGAAGTCCCGCAAATAACGACCGCCGTCCGTCGAGCTGCTGCGCGACGGGCGGCGGTCCTTCATACCTGAAAGCTAGAACTGGTTCCGGAGGGCCAGCTTGAGCAGGATGTGGTGCACGTGGCTTTTGACAGTCGAGACCGCAAGATGCTGGCGTTCGGCGATCTCCTTGTCGCTCCTGCCCTCCGCGACCAGCTCGATGACTTCCCGCTCGTGCGGCGTCAGGCGCACGGCGTCGATCACTTCCGGGGCGGGGTGGGTACCCGCGTGTTCCACGATTTTGGAGAGCAGGGTACCGGTCAAGGCGGGCGGGAGCACCTTCGCCCCGGAGGCCACCGATCGGATCGCAGCCAAGAGCTCGTCGGTGGTCGCATCCTTCACAATGAACCCGGATGCCCCGGCCTTGACGAATTCGACTACGTCCTGCTCGGCCGGCAGGAAGTCCATCACGATCACTTTGGTCTCGGGAGCCCGCTCCGCGATACCCTCGACCAGGCTCTTGCTGTCATGATCACCCAGACCGGCGTCGACCAGCACCACTTGGGGCTTGGTCTTCTGGATCTGCGGCAGGACGGCATCACCGCTATCGACCGCTGCAACGACGCGAACATCGGGCTGCGCGTTCAGCAGCGTCATGATCCCGTCGCGCACCAGCGGGTTGTCCTCGATCACGAACACTAGAATGACTGGCGGCATGGCGCGATGTATCCTCGCGCCTGGCACGGCCGCGGTGGAGAGATCGGGACGGGGTTACTCGTCTCGATGGGCGAAAGCGGCGATCTGGAGGCGGGTGTGCAAGGCCAGCTTTTCCATGACGTTCCGGACGTGGCTCTTGACCGTGTGGGTCGCGATGATGAGCCGGGTGGCGATCTCCTTGTTGCTCAGCCCCTCGCCGATGAGCCCGATCACCTCGCGCTCGCGCGGGGTCATCCGCACCGCGTCCATCGCCCCTTCCCGTCCCCGGCTCACCGCCTCGCGGGCGATCTGGGAAAAGAGGGTCGAGGTCATCTGGGGCGGGAGGACGTGCTTCCCCTCCACCACCGACTGGATGGTGTTCACCAGGTCGTCCAGCGTGGCGTCCTTCATGATGAAGCCGGAGACGCCCACGTTGACGAACTCGACGATGTCCTCGTGCACCGGGAGGAGGTCCATCACGATGACCTTGGCGTCCGGGAACTCCCGCCTCACCTCTTCAGCGATACGGAGACTGTCGCCGTTCTGCAGGCCAAGGTCGAGCAGCACCACCTGAGGATCGGAACCACGGAGCAGCGCAGTGTCCCCGCTCGCGGCGGTGGCCACCACCTTGCAGCGCCCGGTCTTGTCCAGCAGGGCGGCAAGGCCTTCGCGCACTAGGCGGTTGTCCTCGATGAGTGCGACCGAGATCATAGTCCTCAATTCCACGGGGCGGCTGGTGCCCCAAAAGCGCCGACTGCCGCGGCGCCACTGAGTCAGACGATTACACGGGTAGACCCCAAAATAGAAACCGGGCCCCGGAACCACAATAGGGGTTCACGGGAGACCGGGCAAGGGCCTGCGGCGAGGGCCGCAGGAGGGGCTTTAAGGGCTCAAAAGACCAGTAAGAACCCCATAATGACCAGGCCGACGCCGAGGCCGAGGACGGGGAGGATGATCCCTCCCTCCCCTGGGGCGGAGACCGTCGAGGAGCGCTCCGACGACAGGTTCGGTACCGAGCGATAACTCACCAGCGGACGAGCGGACATACTGACCTCCTGGAAAGGGACGAGCGGAGGGGCCGACTGGCGCCCCTCCGCCCGGGCCCGCGTGCGCCCGCGATGAAATCGCGGGCATACATCGCGGGGCTACTTGCCGTTCCCGCCCTTGCGGCCGGGGTTGCCGGGGGTGCCCCCGAGCTCATCGTTCGAGCGGCGGTTGTCACCCTGGTTGGAATTGCCGGGATCGCACCCTTCGGGGCCGTTG
>JBDSIR010000048.1:0-3844 GCA_039917855.1 Gemmatimonadales bacterium
AGCGAATCAAGGAGCGTCGGCTCGTCTCCGCACGCCAAAAGAGCGGACGCGACTATCGTTGCCAGTATGGTGCGATGCATCACAGCCCTCCCAGTGCGACCTAACGTCTGGCGCTTTAGCTGCGGCGAGCGGATCCCACCACAGAGTCAACTCAATTGGTTCCACAGCGTGGCCTCTGGGAGGCTCGATCAGCGAGGAGCCTTGGCCGCGGAGCGCCGACAGCTACAAGCGCTGGTTAGGTCGCTGCCTTGCGAGGCTGAGCTTGCACCCGTGCCGCGAGCCCGCCACCCACGTACCCGGATCACCGCGACTCCGATCGACCCCACCGCCACCTGCCCAGGACCATCAGCGCCCCGCGGCCACCAGGAATTCAACTGCGAACGGGCCGATTGCCGCCGGGGGCGCTAGCACGGAGCTCACCACCGGACGGAGCCCACCACAAACATCCTAGAACAAGACCAGCGCGGTGCTCGTCGGCAGCGACCTAACGTCTGGCGCTTTAGCTGCGGCGAGCGGATCCCGCCACAGTCGAAATCAAATTGGTTCCACAGCTTGGCTACGGGGAGGCCGACCTAACGAGGAGCTCCGGCCACGGAGCGCCGACAGCTACAAGCGCAGGTTAGGCCGCGAGTAGTACCTATTGCCGAGGCTGCAGGAGTTGGTCCCAGTTGTTGTCAATGATGAGCTTTTGCCCAGCTTCTGAAATCACAAGCGATGGCGGACTCATTGAGGAGAATGAAGGGGGGTGGAAGTCGGCCAACCCCGCCGCCTCCATTTCCCCGATGAGTGCGCTCATACGAATGTCGTTGAGACGAAGGCGCTGCGCGAGCGCTGGTACAGATATGGCAGTCTTTCCACTGGCACCGACCGCCTTAAGTGCATTTGTCGCTTCTGCCGAAAGGGGCGTCGGTGATTGTGGTACTGCACCGTTTGTGCGGAGGCGACGAGACCATATGAGCATTACCACAGTCCAGCCAGCCAGAAGGGTGAGCGCCACGAGTGCGAAAAGAGGAAGCGCCACCGGATAGAATAGCGCGGCCCAGAGCCACAGGATTGCTGATTGGAGCCAGCGAGCCGCAGGGGCGAGCCAACCCGCGAGCCATGCCGCCAAAGCAGTCGTAGCCGCGACGGCAATCCCGACCTTGTACTGGAGCCTAAACTCGGCGCGATCGGACGTTGTACTCAAGCGGTTGCCTCGAAAGCGTGTTAGAGTCCAGCGACGAGCAGCCTAACGTCTGGCGCTTCAGCTGCGGCTAGTGGATCCCGCTCCAGGTCAATCGTCTCCGACACCTGAGTTACTTCGGCGTCCGGGCTGGTTCTGATGTCCGCTCGTACTTGGCTTTGGCTAGTACCGACCGCTACCCGCGTCGTCTCCTGAAGTCGTCAACTATGTATGCGACGGCGAAGAGCGCGGGCCATACGATGGGCCCGATCCACCAATGTGAATCCCCAACGTGCCCAAATGTTATGGTCTGAGAAATGGAGAAGTAGGAGTCGCCTGCGAGGTAAGCGCGATGACCGTCCCACGCCATGAGTACGAGCAGTCCGTAAGGAATCGCCAAGACAAGGGGAAGCAATAATAGATTGATGGCCGTTCTCCTAGGCGACCACGATTCGGTGTGCACGCTACGGAGATTGCCGCAAAACGGGCACACAGTGACCGCATAGGCAAAGGTGCCGCCGCATTTCATACACTTGTGCTTCCTCATTGGCCTCCTACCGACTTGACATCACCACTGTTCAGCGCGAATGCCGCTTGAGGTAGTCTTTCACAACCGTCCAATCTGGGAATTCCGGTGAACCAAAGAGTATGTGCTCCCCCCGAAAGAGATCCGCCCCATGCTTTGTGCGGTCATCGACCAGGAAGTCGCCCAAGTTGAGATTCTTGTGGTGGCTGAGAATCAAACGCTTGTGTGCATGCGTGCCCAGATGCGCCTTCACCCATGCCAGCTTGTCTGACCAAGCAGATGGGTTATCCCAAGGGGATGTAGAGAGAATATATGTATCAAAATGAGAAGCCAGCTCCTCGTAGGCCTCGATGGCGCCCACGATGGGGTCCATGAGGGCAAAAAGCCCCGGGATATCATCAACGCGTCCTTCGTACTCGCTCAGCATCGCCGGGTTCACCCTGGGGAAGGCTGAGACAAAGTCTACGAGCACGTTATCCATGTCGACGTAAAGGATTTTTTTCATGGGCCACTGCCCCCGACCTTAACAGCGTTCGCCATGGATACGACCTTGAAAGCGCGATCCCTCCCGTATTGTGTCGACCCAGTCAGCTTCTAGCGCTCCTGCTCGAACGCGACCTGTGAGATGACGTGTTCCATCGGCCGACAAAACGTTGAACGAGCCATCGGGCAAGATTGAACCCTCGCTGTATATCCCGGTCGTACCTCCCCTCGTGTTGCTGAGTGCCATATCAATCCAAATCGAATCTCGGGTTACGACGATTGCTGCACGGCCCTGCCAATCATCGGGGGGAACGCCAACAACCCGGTCTGCATTGGAGAAGAACCACGTCCGCAGGCCGAGCCTATACAGGCCGGTCGGTTCAGACAGCCTTAGCGATGTAGGTGTCGCTGTTATACGAATCGAATACTTCGTCCCGGTCGGAACGGTGGACTGCCCCTCAACGAAAAACCCCTCATCGGTCTGATAGCCATCGTATATACGTTCGCCAAGCTCGAGCACGACTTGCCCACTTCCGTCAGATCGGAGCGAACGCACAGATTCTACATAGTCCGCCCCCGCCTCGCCCGCGGGTCGTGTCGCAAGGCCAACGAATCCGATTTCGCCGTCGACAAGAAGCAGACCGACCATCCGTCCGTTCGACCCATTCGTGCCTGTCCAGTCTTCGTCAATGCGATATGCTCCTGACACCGATGGTCGTACCCGTGCAGTCCGTGGTGGGCGACTGTTGGGCTCATCTGGGAGGGCTTCTGAAAGTTGTCTGCCGGTGGCGAAAACATCCGCCAAGGGGCGCTCACGGATAGGGGTAGCGAGCAAACCCAAAGCGTACCTGACAGGCACCGCAAAGTTGATCTGTTGCCCGCCTTTGAGATATGACGTTGATACTGCAAAGACGCGACCGGCAGCATCGAGGACTGCTCCGCCGCTCGAACCTGGGCTGATTGGCGCACTTATTTGAACGAGCTGTCTACCATCCACGGTGCGAATTGCGCTAACAATGCCCTCGGTGACGGTATGACTTAGTCCGAGGGGGCTGCCGATTGCGACAACGCGCTCGCCCACCGCAGGCGTGGTACTCCGAGTCGGCAGTACCGGGAGAGCGAAACCCGGAATGCGTACAATTGCAAGATCGGCCGCCGAATCCCCTTCAACGAAGCTGACACGGTCAAAGCTCTCTCGCGTTGCGAGAATCACAATAGCGCTGGAAGCTCCTTGAAGTACGTGCCAATTCGTAAGAATCGTCCCATCGGAATGGACAATGAATCCGCTCCCCTGGCCCAGGGTGTCGCCAGTCGCACCAAGTGCGAGGATTGTGACTGTGGCTGGCGTAGCAGCCGCAGCAATAGCGGTGGTGGACTTCGCGATGACGCGTGGTTGTCTTGCTCCGGGTGGAGACGCCTGAGCATGTAGGACACCAATACGAAGCAGAGCTGCACCGACAGCTATCGAACGCAATGACGGTAGGCACATAGTTTCACTCTCCGTTCACCCAAGGACCCTAGCATAGGTATTGCGCGGTGCCGGGGGCAGCATTCGTTGGTCGGCCTAACCTGCGTTTAACTGATTCGATCGGCTGCGGGTCCAGGAAACCTTCTGCGAACCCTGCCAGCCGAATAGGAGGTGCTGAGGAAGGCTACAGCCCGCGCGCCCTTGG
>JBDSIR010000049.1:0-12322 GCA_039917855.1 Gemmatimonadales bacterium
CGAGCAAGGCGACAGTGCTGAGAAGGCACCACGTGACCCCTCGGAAGTGCTCCGCAGTTTCCGGCGCGTCTAACAGGAGCGGCCAGATCATGGCGCCTACACCAACGACGATCAGGAGGTAGGTGGCGCGAAGGACGTAGAGTCGGACCATCGAGACTTCGTTCATCGGAACTCCCAGGAGACACCGTGACGGGCCAGGATCGGATCACCCTACGCTGATCTGAACGCGGGGTTTCGCCGTTATCAGCGGCTCTGTTCCAATGAAGCCGGCGAAGCGCCTTGGGCCATGATCGGTCTCTTACCGTGGGCCCGGTCTATTAACCCTACACCTCCACCCCAGCTCCGCCACCACCACTTCGCCCTCAAGAGCCAAATCAAACCAGAGCACGAGCGCGCCCGCACTATCTCATTCTTATGCGGTTGGGGGCGGGTTACTGGCGTCTGGCCGATCCTTTGACAGTTGGTGGGATGCCCGCGCCCCCGCCGTCCACAACGGCACCGCACTGGTGCCGGGGAGGCGGAGGAGGGCCAGCGCTTCGGTTCAGGCGCTCTGCGTCGCGGGGGTCCCCTCACCCTTCCGCTTCCGGCTCAAGCCCCAGGCGGTGAGGAGGGTGAAGAGGAGTCCCACCGGAAGGGGCTCGAGGGTGGTGTAGGCAATGTTGATCAAGGGGTTGTCGTACATCGTCTTGAATTGCGCCATCTCCTGGGCCTTCGCGGCGAGCTCCGCGTCGGTGGCGCCCGCCGCCCGCGCCTGTCCGATGGTGTGGGCGGCCCACTTGTCGACGAAGTCGGGGGCGAACTGGAAGTAGTACACCTCCCAGGTGGCCACATAGCAGACGGTGGCGATCAACATGATCAGTGCACCGACCTTGAACGCCTGGCCGAAACTCACTTGTCCTCCGGCCACGTTGTCCCGATACGATCGCACCCCGAAATAGATCATCAGGAAGGCGAGCACCATCGCGGTGTACCCGACGATGAGGCCCATGTCGAAGCCGATCTCATCGTGGAAGGGAATGGTGATGAGCATCATCACCGACACGAGGATGGCGCCCGCGATGAGGCCGAAGGTCAGGACGATCTTTCGCATACCAACTCCACAAAGGTTGAGGTGGGGCGAACCTACCCTTCGATCGCTCCCCGCGCGTCACCCGAAGGAATGATTTCGGCCATTTCGGAGCACAATCACCCGAAAGTGGGGGTCAGGGGATCAGCCGGAGCTGCTTTCCCAGCTGCACCGCCTGGGTCCGCCGGGCGGCTCCGAGCTTGTCGAACACTCGGCTCGAGTGGGTCTTGACCGTATTCTCGCTCACGAACACCCTCCCCGCGATCTCCTTGTTGCTCAATCCGTCGGCGATGAGCTGGAGGATCTCGAGCTCACGAGGGGTGAGGCCGAGGGACTCGACCTTGGCATCGTCGCGCACGAATTCGGCGGGGGCGGGGACCTCCCGCACCACGATGGTCTCCTTGGGGCGCGTCAGCTTGAGGCCGAGCCAGATGCCGACGCCGGCGAAGAGAGCGGCGATGAGGCCGCCGTAGATCTCGATGGAGTGCTCCACCACCAGCCACCGGTACTCGATGAACCGGAGCCCGGCGATGAGAAGGCCGGTGAGGAGGCCGAAGAGGAGGACGTGTTTGCGCATCCGCTAATCGTCCAGCTTCACCGGCTTCATCCGGTGCTTGCGACTGTCCCAACGCCAGATGAAGAGGTCGTCGCTGTTGCGGGGGCCCAGCACCAGGGCGCCATCGAGAGCGAAGAGGACGTCGCTGCCGAGGGAGTCGACCGTGGCGATCTCCTGCGGGGCGTAGTAGGCCCCGGGCCCCTGGCCCTCGAAGAAGAGGATCCTCCCACGGGGGCCGTTCACCATCAGGATAGCGAGGTCGGGGACGGAGTCCCCGGTCAGATCCTCGGCTACGAACTGCCGGGTAGTGGTGTCGGGGATGGTGTCGGGGAGCTGCCATCTGGCGTGGGTGGTGCGGAGCTCGGTGACCCGCGTGGCGAGGGGTGCCGGCGTGCCGAGGTGGGCAGGGGCGCAGGCGGTGAGGAGGGGGGCCAGAAGGAGCAGGGGGCTGAGGCGCGGCATCCACCTAAGGAACACGCCGGACGGTGGGGCGTAAAGCGACCGCGGATGACCCGCCCCAATAGGCAACCCGGGGGTTGCGTGATTTCAGAGAGGTGCTAATATGCAATCAGGAGGTTGCATGTGAATGCCACTGAAACGAGGATACAGATGCCCGCGACAGAGAAGAAGGTCCCGATGAGCACCACCGATCGGATCGAGAAGGAGATCCTGCTTCGCGCCCCCCGGGCGCGGGTGTGGCGCGCCCTCACCGAGACCCGAGAGTTCGCGGCCTGGTTCGGGTTCAAGATGGAGGGCGAGTTCCGGCCGGGGAGCACCGTGAAGGCGCAGCGGCCCGGCCCGGAGTGGGAGCATTTCAAGGTCGAGTTCAAGGTGGAGCGGATGGAACCGGAGACGCTGGTCGAGTCGGGGTTCGACCAGCTCCTCGCCGCTCGGCACGCCGAGGCGTTCCCGAAGCACACCAATGGGTGGGTGGGGCAGATCGAGAACATCCGGAAGTATGTCGATGCTTAGCACCTTCGCGGGGGCCCAGGTGCGCGACGCGGCCCCCCTCTTCGCCGCCCTCGGCGACGAGACTCGGCTGCGGCTGGTGCACCGGCTCTCGTCGGAGGGGCCGGGGTCGATCGCGCACCTGAGCTCGAACGCGCGGGTCTCGCGTCAGGCGATCACCAAGCACCTCCGCGTCCTCTCCGACGCGGGGCTGGTGCGGGGCGCCCGGCGGGGGCGCGAGGTGATCTGGGACCTGGAGCCGAAGCGGCTGGCCGAGGCGCACGCATATCTGGAGCGGATCTCGGCGCAGTGGGATGCGGCGTTGGGACGGCTCAAGGCGTTGGTGGAGGAGTGAAGGTGCAGGGCACAGAGGCGGCTCTTGTCCTGACCCTGACCCTGAGCGAAGCGACGGGGAAGGGGAAGGATCAGCCGCCGGGATTTCGACGTACTGCTGCGTGGCGCGCGGCCGGCCGCCGCCTGGGCCCCGCTGGTGGCATCCCTAGTGCGCCGCGTAGGGGACGTGGGCAAAGTGTACACCGATCGCCCGGAGGGCGACCTTGCCTCGAATGGTCAGGTCGGTGGTGAAGGCGAACTGTTCCCGGCTCTCGTTGACATATGCCTTCACCTTGTACTCCGTGCCCCACGGCATCTCGGCCACCACGAGCGAGATCTTGCTGTCTGGCTTTCGGCCGACCGACGTCGCAGCCACCGCTTCCAACGCCTGGCGGACGACGGGGGCGTCGTGGTCGGGATGGAGGTAGAAGCAGGTGACGCAGAGGAGGCTCCGACCGCCGCTCGTCGCGTTCGCCACGCTGGTCGACCAGAGACGCAGGTGGGGGATGATCACCTCGGTGTCATCCGCGGTGACGAGGCGCACGGCGCGGAGGGAGATGGACTTGACCTCTCCGTAGGTACCGGCCAAGTCGATCCAGTCCCCGGGCTGGTACGCATTCTCAAGGACGGCGACCAGCCCTGCGGCGACGGAGCTGGCCAAGTCCTTGAGCGCGAACGCGATGGCAAGCCCGATGCCCGCAAGCAGCGCGATGACGTTCTCCAGTGTCGGTTCTACCAGGACCGGGATACAGAGGAGCAGGGCCGCCACCCCGATCAGGACGCGAAGGATGGGGCCCACGCGCAGGATCGTGAGCCGCAACCGTGGTGGTCCCTTCTCGGCGGCGTGGCGGAACACACTCCGAATCAATCCCGTGAGCAGGCGCGCGGCCGCGATGATGGCCAGGACCAGGAGGATGTGGTTCCAGGTCAGCGGTCGAAAGAAGCCCCAGAAGCCCGTTTGCTCGATCATCATTCGACCCTCACGAAGGGAAGCAGTGGTCTTCGGCCAACGGCTTGCACTTGAGCTGCCGCGGGCGGATTCCGGCGCAGGGTCGTCCTGATTCCCCGGCGCCTGATCCTTCCCCTTCGCTTCGCTCAGGGTCAGGACAGGAGGCGCCTCTCTGCACGACGCCCTGAAGGACTTTGTGGCGTCGAACCAGGACAAGCCCTTCAGGGCGCCATCCACAGAGGCGGCTCTCGTCCTGACCCTGACCCTGAGCGAAGCGAAGGGGAAGGGGAAGGATCAGCCGCCGGTAGCCGGATGCCATCCAGCTGAGACAAAGCCCGAGCGAAGTGAGGGCGGAGGTCCCGGGCGCCGCCCCCATCGTGGCGCGCTACCCCTCGAGCACCCGCTGGATCCGCTCGAACGCCCAGTCGATCTCCTCGCGCGTGATCACCAGCGGTGGCGCAATGCGGATCACTCGCTCGTGCGTCTCCTTGCAGAGGATGCCGAGCCGCTTGAGCGCCTCGCAGTACGGGCGAGCCGGCCCCGTCATCTCGATACCGATCCAGAGACCCGCGCCGCGTACTTCCCGGATGGCCGGCGCGCGGATGCCCTGCAGCTTGCGCAGGAAGTAGTCGCCGAGCTCGGCCGAGCGCTCGACCAGCTTCTCCTCGATGAGCACGCGCAGCGCCGTGCGCGCGACCGCGCAACCCAGCGGGTTGCCGCCGAACGTGCTCCCGTGGTCCCCGGGACGATAGACGCCGAGCACCTCCCTGGATGCGAGCACCGCCGAAACGGGATAGAACCCGCCCGCGAGCGCCTTGCCCACGATCAGCACGTCGGGCGTGACCCCCTCGTGCATGTACGCAAAGAGCTTTCCCGTGCGCCCCAGCCCCGACTGGATCTCGTCGGTCATCAGGAGGACCTTGTTCTCGCGGCAGGTCGCCGCCGCCGCCTTGAGGAATCCCTTGGGCGGGATGATGATCCCGGCCTCGCCCTGGATGGGCTCCACCAGGAAGGCGCACGTGTTGGGTGTGATCGCGGCGCGCAGCGCCTCGGCGTCGCCGTACGGGATGACCTTGAACCCTGACGTGAATGGCCCGAAGCCGTCGCGGTATTGGGGATCGGTGGAGCAACTGACTATGGTGATGGTGCGCCCGTGGAAATTCCCCGCGCAGACGATGATCTCCGCCTCTCCCTCGGGAATCCCCTTCACCTTGTATCCCCATTTGCGCGCCGTCTTGATTGCCGTCTCCACCGCCTCGGCACCCGTGTTCATGGGGAGCGCCATGTCGTAGCCGGTGAGGTCGTGCAATTCCCGGTAGAGCAGCGGCAGCTGGTCGTTGCGGAAGGCACGCGACGTGAGCGTCACCTTGTGCGCCTGCTCGATGAGCGTCTGCAGGATCCTCGGGTGGCAGTGTCCCTGGTTCACGGCCGAGTACGACGCCAGGCAGTCCAGGTAGCGGTTGCCATCGAGGTCGTAGACCCACACCCCCTCGGCGCGCTCGATCACCACGTCGAGCGGGTGATAGTTGTGGGCGCCGTACTGTTCTTCCAGAGCGATCAACTGTTGGGTGCTGGCCTGGGATTCGACGGCGGTCATGGGCTCACCTGTCTCGAGCTATTGGGGAGTGCGTAGGCGGATTCCGCGGAGGGACCGGCGGAGCTCTCAACGCTGGCACATGAAAGGTACTAGCGGAATGTGGTCGACGGGGGGAGAGGCACTCCCCCTCGACCCCGCAGGCGCACGCCCAGGCACCCTCCCGTCCACGCGCCGCGCCGTCAGCTACAAATGCAGGTTAGGACGCGCCCCGCAGGAGCCCATTCGGACGAAGGGTGTGCTCAAGTTCTGACATCACCTGCGCCATTGCTCCAGCGGCATGAAGGCCGGAAGCCTGCCCTGGCATCTGCGGAAGTGATATATAGACCTCCCACTCTGGTGCGTTCTTGTTGCTGTTCGATGCCCCGAGCTTGTGCAATGACGCACCGAGTCGACGCCTAGTGAGCTTCAGGTGTTTGGTACCATTGGCCACATCGGCACAGACCGCTAGAGCGACAGCGGCCTCGAACCTCGACAACACCGAACTCTTGATCGGTTCAGCAACACTTGGGTCGTTTTTGATCCAATCCTTCAGGTGCCAGGCGTTTTGGAAGAATGCGATGACGGCATCCTCATACTCTAGGTGGTCTTGTGGGGTTCCTCCGGTCTTCCCCAATGCCTCCGCGAGAGCGAGGACGCGCGCCTGGGCGCGTTGCACACGGTTGTATTGCTCGAGGTATCGCGGCCGTACCGATGGGTCCATCGGGTGACACCTCACGTCTTGCGCTTTAGCTGCGGCGGGCGGATCCCGACGCAGTACGATCGTGAATCCCCGGCGCCTGAAGGCGCCTCTCGGCATGACGCCCTGAAGGGCTTACCGGCATCGAAACGGGACAAGCCCTTTAGGGCGCCATCCACAGAGGCGGCTTTAGCCGCCGGGAGGCGGGCGGATCTGTTCTCCTGCCCAAGGCCCGAGTGGAACGAGGGCGGGGGGCTTTGGCCTTGGAGCGGAGCCTGCCCTGACCCCGAGCGTTGCACTTCAAGGTTGATATCACATGGCAGTGCTGGCTACCGACGGCGCCTGCGGCCACTCGTCGCACGGGTATGAATGCCGTGCCAGTCCGAATCAACGGAGAAACCGGGTGGATCATCCTCATCGTGGCGGCGGTCGCTAGCCCGGTTCCAATGGAGGAAGACATCGCAAACGGGAGCCTGCCCTCGCTGCGCGCGAGACTCATCAATCAACTTCTTAATCGCGACAGTAAACACCATTGGGGCGATGGCAAGATGGTGTTGCAGTCCACGAAACTTGAACTCGGTATTGCGCACAAGGTGTCCATGGACTAGGTGGTTGCGCAGCGTGTAGAAGCGATCGGCCCACATGCCTTTGACTGACCGCTGCTCCTCTTTCAGTCGCCCAAACACCTCGTACTTAAAGCGTAGGCGTCGTTCGTGCGGCCGATTAAGCAGTCGCTCGACTGTATCCTTAAAAGCCAGTCTCGGGAACTTCTCGGGGAGGTCGAAGAGGACCTCGAAGGCTGCCGCCTGAAGCAGGACTCTTGCTGTAATATCGAGGTTGTGGGAATTGTAGTAGCTGGCGCGCATGACCTCCGCCGCCGCGAGGATCTTGCGCTGCAGTCTGCGATCCGTCCTACTAAGGGCCTGCAACTCCGCGTGCAGATGTTCGTCCCAGTGGCATTGAAGGGGCAGGTGAACGTGCGCAGGCGCGATGAACACAGAGTTCGCAATCTTGTAGCCCATCTGGTTCATATTGACGATGACGCCGACTTGCTCAGAGACGTACTCGGATGTCAGCGTAAACGTCTGTCGGATAATATCGAAATTCTCTGCCGTGACGACGGCGTGGCCGGCATTGGGACCCCGAAGTCTGGCATTGCGCGACAAGCAGCACAGGAATAGGGCCCGCTGAAGCGCAAGGATGCCTCGATTCTCCACAGGTGTCAGGTGGCGCTGGTCCGCATCCCCGACAGCGAGAACCCCAATGCCTGCCAGCGCTCGTGTTTGCGTTGGCTGCCGGCTAGGGCGCCGGTGCATCCCCAACAGGGCGCGAACGCGGTCGCGCAGCGCGGTATCGAAGATGCACTCGGCGCTCACGTCTAGATTCCACACTCTGGCACGACCAAACACGAACTCAGGCACGTGATGCATGCTCAAATACGGCATATAGGCGAGGTCGTATTGAGCGTCTGCCATTGGCGCTGCCACCTGACGTCTTGCGCTTTCGCTGCGGCGGGCGGATCCCGGCGCAGAGCAATCCCAAATGGTTGCGCAGCGTGGCCTCTGGGAGGCCGACCTACCAGGGGCCCCTGGCCGCGGAGCGCTGCCAGCTACAATCGCAGGTTAGATGTCGGCGTCGCTGGAATCTGGTCGTGAACTCAGGCCGAAGCCGAGCCGGGCGTTGTCGCGGAGCTCGACGGGTATCTGGTCCTCTGGGACGTCCAAGAAGTTATCGAGGCTGAGGAGTGCTACCTCGAGCTGGTCAATTGACTGCTGGTTCCTGAATGAAGCGTCGAGCAAAGTGGAGGAACGCTCACCCCTGGCAAACGCCAATAGTGCCTCGAGGGCCGTGCGTATGTCCTCTCTGGGGAATGGCAACATCGAGGCCGGTTTAAACAAGCAAGCCGCGAAGCGACTTGAATCGTACCCCAGGACGTAGCTGTACTTGTCGCGCACGCTATCCAAGAGCAGTACGTGCGTCGGATTGTCTAAATCGTAGCTCGTTGGCAAGCGGGAATCGCGAGCCTGAGCTACGCGGGAATTGGCCGAGCGATGACGCAGAAGAATCCCTGCCAGCAGGAGTCCGGCTCCGACGAGGAGAAAGGTTGTCATGAGCCCAACCTATTGCTAGTGAGAGCCGACGTCTAACGTCTTGCGCTTTAGCTGCGGCGGGCGAGTCCCGCCACAGAACAATCCTAAATGGTTCCGCAGCTTGGCCGCAGGGAGGCCCGTCTAGCGGGGTGCCCCGGCCTCGGAGCAGAGCCTGCCCTGACCCCGACCCTGAGCAACGCGAAGGGGAGGGGGAAGGGCCAGCTACAAGCGCAGGCTAGGGCGATGGGTTTCGAGGAGGCCGGTGTGCATTGCCGTACGCTATCACAGCGGCCTCGTGGGCGGTAAGTAGGCTGGCTACACCCAACTTCAGCTGGCCGTCGGCGATCTGAGCAACCTCGAGCACCATCTGGCACGCAGACATGAACGTGGCTGCCGTTGCCCCAGGGAGTTGAGGAGCATATGTGAAGGTAGCGCCGTTGACAACGACGGACCGGAGGATTGTGTGCGGGGCCCAATGGTGCCAATCGCTCAGAATCCTATAGGTCCATTGATGGTGGACGGCTGCGTTGGTCGCGTAGAAAAGGTCACGGACCTTCAACCCGGTCCAGTTCTCGCAATACGGGTCTTCAGGCACATCTTGGCCGGCCGCCTTGCGCCCCAATACTTTCTTGCTCATGAACATGTCTGCATGCTCAGCGAGGGCAGCCTCCATGCCTTTCAACTCGTCATCTGACGCCGTCAGCCCGCCAGCACGGCGCTGTTTCGCGAGGCGCCAATTGGTCACGCCAACGTATGCTTGCCATCGCAGCGCCCTAGCGTCCGGAGCCTCCAGAGCCCAGGTGAGTTGACACCAGCCTTCGAGCATACTGCGGAGGATCAACGCGCCGTCGGGATACGCACCAAGGGCGAGCAATGACTGTGCATGATGGAGCTGACGGACGACGTAGAGGAGGCACATGTGGCTAAAGGTGTCGCTTGGCGACACTGAGACGTGCTGGATTGCGGTCTCGACGTCTTTGCAGAGTGCCCCCAGCAGCTGCTGGAAGCCGATGTCAGGATCAGGAGAGATTTCTTGGGACTGAGGTTTCATGTTGGGCCCTGCGCCCTAACGTCTTGCGGTTTAGCTGCGGCGGGCGAATCCCGCCGCAGAGGGTTCGTCTGTTTCAGGGGCTTACGCCCCTACTCGGCTCGTGCGGGCTCACGCCCGCTGGCTCCAATCCACCGCGCCCGTACGCCTCTGCCCCCACGCGCCGCAAGACCCGCTACCGCGGCGAGCGTTGCACTTCAGGGTTGATATCACATATCTCCCCATATCACAGCTCACTGGCCTGCCGGGTGGAGCCCGTCAAGGAGCGCAACAAGCCTCGTGAGGCAACCGAGTGCGTCCAAAGGGTGTTGGCCCACCTCGTCGTGCAGCACTTCTTTGGCTTGCTCGTTGATGAAGAACATGGCACTCGCCTGAGTTGGCGTGATAGTGCCAGCGTCCTTGAGCTTCCTGATGCTCGCCCCGAGAAGGCTGGTTGAGGGGGCGGGCGCAATGAGCTCTTCGACAATTACTTCAACGACTCCGCGCGCCATCGCGATCGCTTCATGGTCGAAGCCAAACAAATATGCTGCGCTCACCCGGCGCAGATATCTATCGGCGCGTGCGGGCGGGGTGGCCTTGGGCAGAACCCTAGCGATTGCTACAAGCCGATCAGTGGCAAAACCAGCCCTCGAAAGCGCGTCATATCCCAAGCCGATCGCGAGCGCCTCTCTGCCCGGTCCCGTCGCGACAAGCTGGGCCAGCCAAGGCCCCCAAGGGTCTGCTGAAGGCTTGACGCTGTCGATTCGCAGCATTGTGTCCGAGAGACGTAGCCCGGCTACGCTGCGTCGCAGCTCATTGACCAGGGTGGCGGCAATCGGAAGGCGGCGCTCGAAATCAAGCTCCTCACGGTATTCGTCCAAGGCGTTGACCGCAGCTGACAGGGCCTCTGACTTATTCGGGCGCTTGGCGGGCACAGGCGATTTGTCCTGCCTAGGGGGAGATACCTAACCTGAGCTTACCTGATTCCATCCCTGCATTAACGCTACACCTCCACCCCCTCTCCGCTACCACCACTTCGCCTTCGAAAGCCGCCTAATACAGGGCAGAAGCGTGCCCGCGCTGTCTCATTCTTGTGCGGTTTGAGGGGGAAACTGACTTTCGTCAAAGAAGTTGACAGTTGGGGACGTGAAAAAGGGCCGGCGGCCGGCAGCCAAGAGTTTAGAGTCTAGAGACTAGAGCCTTGAGCCCCCAGCCCTTAGCCCCCAGCCCTTAGTCTCCAGTCACGTCCCTTATCACCGCATCCGGCACCTCGACCGTCCACTTCGCCCCCTGTCGAGCGATCTGCCCGATGTCGGCGAGGAGGGCCATTCGGATGCGACCGGCGCGGTTCTTTTTGTCGGACTTCATTGCGGCAAGAAGGTCGTGGGTCATGGGTCGTGGGTCATGGGTCGTGGGGAGGCCGAGCTCGGTGAGGGCGAGCTCGATCCGATCGGCAAGGCCACGCTTGGCCAACCCCATCCGCTCGGCGATCCGGCTCTCCCACACCAGCCCGATCGCTACCGCCTCGCCGTGGGGCAGGGTGTACCCGCTCAACTGCTCGAGGGCATGGCCTATCGTATGACCTGCATTCAGGATGGCGCGCTCGCCATCCTCCTGTTCGTCGCGCGCGACGACTCCTGCCTTGATCTCGATCGAACGCCGCACCAGCTCCGCGATCACCGACAGATCGCGCGCGCGTAGAGCGGCGGAATGAGCGATGATCCAATCGAAATAGTCGGCATCGGCGACCAGGCCATGCTTGATCGCCTCGGCCAATCCCTCGCGGTAGGTGCGGTCCGGAAGGGTCATCAGCAGCGCGGGGTCGGCCAGGACGATCGCGGGAGGATGGAAGGCACCGATCAGGTTCTTCCCCGCGGTGGCATCGACGCCGACCTTCCCTCCCACCGATGCGTCGACCATCGCGACGAGGGTAGTCGGCACCTGCACGAAGGGGATCCCGCGCAGATACGTCGCGGCCACGAAGCCGGTGAGATCTCCAACCGACCCGCCTCCCAGCGCCACGAGCGCCGAATCGCGCCCGAACTCCAGTGCCAGGAGCTGGTCGGTCACTCGGCCCCACACCTCGCGGTTCTTGGCGACCTCCCCCGCGGGGATCGAGATCACTGGGGCATCGAGCGCGGGCCAGAGGCTCGCCTCACCGAGCTTGATGGGGATGGTCTCGTCGGTCACCAGAGCCAGACGCCGATCGGGGAGCACCGACGCGATCCGCGTCCCCAGCTCGGCCGAGATGCCGGGGGAGACGTGGACTTCGTAGCTGCCAGCGGCGTGGGTGACGCGGATCGGGGGCACGGGAGAAAGGTAAGCGGTGAGCGGTAAGCGGTAAGCGGTGAGCGGGGACGATGCCAGCTGCGGATAATGTCATCCCGAGCAGAGCGAGGGATCTTCTCGACGTAGACCGAACCAGGCGGTCTGGCTCCGGTCAATGCAGGCTAGATCCCTCGCTCTTCCTTCGCTGCGCTCAGGACAAGGCTCGGGATGACACCTGCCGCTTCGCGGGTCCCGCGGCGGAGCCGCGGCTGCTGTCCCAAGATCCGGCCCGTGGTCGCGCGATTCATCGCGCGAGGTCCGGGGAAGATCTCAGCAGTTGGCGGAGATGCCGGAGATCTGCACTACGGGCGATCGATCCGTGTCACATCAAAGCTGGTCCTGTCCTTTATCGTGACCCTCTGGCCAGGAACCAACTTGCCTTCCGCCAATGGCTTTTGATGCGCGTGGTGGAAAAGGACGGTAAACAGGGTGTCATCGCCCGGCGGCACAGCGCCGAACGCGAGAGCCACAACATCGGCAAACGATAGCGTATCAGTGTTCACCACCATCTCGTTTGTATTCACATAGATGGTGTGCTGTTTGGTGTGGGCTTCGTCTCCGTGAGCCCCTGCGTTGCTTGGCATCGGTAGCTCTCCTGATGGAGTCGGGGTACAGGTAGGTGATGCGGATCGGGGGCACGGGGGAAATGTAAGGGGTGGAGGGTCGAGGGTAGAGTGTCGAGGGTAAGGGTGGGGGCTAGTCTGCCCAATATTCCCGCGGCGAAGCCGCGGCCGCTGTCCTAAACCCTGGCC
>JBDSIR010000050.1:0-28835 GCA_039917855.1 Gemmatimonadales bacterium
CACAACCTTCACACACGGGAAGGAAACGGCTTCGCCGGTCCGGTCAGGTGGCGACGATCCCCGCCCACCCAGCCGCATCCAGACTCGCCCCACCCACCAACACTCCGTCCAGCTCATTTTCGGCAAGGAGCGCCGCCGCATTCCCCCCGTTCACACTCCCACCGTACAGCATCGTTGCCCGTCCGGTCCGACCGAGCTTGGCCAGCACGGTTCGGATGGATCGATGCGCCGCCGCGGCGTCGGCCGGTGTCGCGTTCTTCCCCGTGCCGATGGCCCAGACCGGCTCGTAGGCGATCAGCACCCGCGCGAGATCCGTGGGCGAGAGACCGTCCAACGCTCCCTTCAACTGCCGGGCGCAGACAGCATCGGTCTCCCCTGCCTCACGCTGCTCGAGCTTCTCACCCACGCAGAGCATCGGCACAAGACCCCCCTCGAGGAGGGCACGGACCTTCTTCCCGGTCTCGGCGTCGGTCTCGCCGAAGACGTGTCGTCGTTCGCTGTGCCCCACCAGCGCCCCCGCCGCCCCGGCGGCCTTGGCGAGCGGCACCGAGTTCGCTCCGGTAAATGCCCCCTTCGGTTCCCAGTGCACGTCCTGGGCGCCGACCTTGACGTCCCCCCGCTCCGCGAACGCGTGCGCCGCGGCCTCGAGCGAGACCGCCGAGGGAAAGAACCAGAGATCCCGGCCGAGCACCGGCGCCGTGGCCGCGAGAAAGCGCGTCGCGAACTCGCGCGCCTCGTGGGGCGTGACGTTCATCTTCCAATTCGCGGCGAAGGTCAGGTGGCGCATCGGTCAGTGCTCCACAAGCGGGTAGAGGCGCACACGCGGGACATCGGTCGCATCGCGCCAGATGCCCAGGATCCATCCATGTCCGACGGCGGTGGGTCGGAATCGCGGAGGCATCGTGACCTCGCCCGACCAGCGGCCGGCAGGATCGAACACCGTCCAGACGAGCGATCCGTCCCCCGGCAGACCCTCGACGAGGCCGACGTGCTGGGCCCAGAGGGTCGAGTCCTGTCCGGCCAGAAGGTCGCCGAAGGCGGCGAGTCGCTCCGGAAAGGGCGCCGACCCCATCCCGTCGGCGAACTGCCGCTGGATCGCGGTGACTCCGCTCGCGGCGGCGCGTATTCGGAAGCGCGCAACGAAGGAGTCACGGAACGCCGGCGTCAGGAGCGGTCGCTCGCGCCTGATCCGAAGGATGCGGGTGAGCCACCCATGCTCGTCCACCCCACGGATCTCCCAGCTCGCCCCGTCGCCGGTCCAGACGACATCGGCGCCGGCCGCGACCCGAAGCGCGGGAGCGAGGGGACGTGCCAGCGGGGCAAGGACGCGTCGGTCGCGCTCGGCCCTGAGGGAGAAACCGAAGAGCTCACCCGCGACCAGCCTCGGGGTGGAGTCGGTGAAGGTGCCCGCGCGGGAGAGCCACAGAATACGGGTAGAATCGGTCACCAGCGAACCCTCGGCACCCGCGAAGGGGAAGGCGACCTCGTCGCGCTGGAACAGGTAGCGGCCGTCGGACGCGACCCCCTTCGGCAGGTAGCCGTTGGCGCCCGGCGGGGTAAGGCTCTCGGCCACGCTGACGGCGAGTGCCAGCGCCCCATTCGGGTCGATGAAGACCAGCCGCCGTTGGCTCAGGTCGTACACGACGACGGTGTCGCCACGAATGCGGTCGAGGCGGTAGATGCTCCGGAGTTCCCCCGGCCCCTCCCCCGCGCGCCCGACCTCGTAGAGGGCGTCTCCACCGCGGGAGAAATAGCGGAGGCCGGAGGGCCGGCCGTCGGCCACCACGATCCGGCCGTCGGAGAGCCGGACCGCGCCCATCGGCGAACCGATCTTCGCGATCTCGACCGTCGGCGAATCGGCGACCGACCATCCCCGTCCCGCAGCCCAGACCGGTGCGGTGCTCTCGACGATCGAAATGCCGGCGGAGTCGGTGCCGGACGGTCGGGCGGTCAGGCGGTCAGGCGGTCGACACGATGAGAGCAGCAATCCGATCGATACCAGCAGGCAGCGCGCGGTCCGGTTCCTCCCAGACCGCCGGACCGCCGGACCACCCGACCGCTCACACATCATCCAGCGCCGCCACTCCGGGGAGCACCTTCCCCTCGAGGAACTCGAGCGACGCTCCGCCACCCGTCGACACGTGGGTCATCCGGTCGGCGAGCCCCGCTTCCGCGACCGCCGCCGCGGAGTCGCCGCCACCGACGATGGTGATGACCCCCTTACCTGTGGCCGCGGCGAGCGCATCTGCGATCGCCCTGGTGCCGTGGTCGAAGGGGGGCGTCTCGAACACCCCCATCGGTCCATTCCACACCACCGTGCCGGCGGCGGCGATCCGCTTGGCGAACTCCAGCTCACTCTCGGCGTCGATGTCGAACATCGCCCATCCCGCCGGGATGGCGTCACGGGAAACTGATCTCGTCGGTACCCCGCTCGCCAGCTTCTGGGCGATCACCGCCCCCATCGGCAGTACCAGCTTGTCGCCTGCCTGGTCGAGGAGCGCCTCCGCCATCTCGACTCGATCGGCCTCGACCAGCGAATTGCCGGTCTCGAACCCCATCGCCTTGAAGAAGGTGCACGCCATCGCGCCGCCGATGAGGATGGCATCGACCTTCGGGAGCAGCGCTTCGATCAGGTCGACCTTGCCCGACACCTTGGCGCCGCCCAGGATCGCGATGAACGGACGCTTGGGCCGATCGAGCGCCTCTCCGAGAACTCGGAGCTCCTTCTCCATCAGAAAGCCCGACACCGCAGGCTTGAGCAGTCTGGCCACGGCTTCGGTGGAGCTGTGGGCCCGGTGCGCCGATCCGAACGCATCATCGACGTAGAAGTCACCGAGTCTGGCGAATGCCGCGGCGAGCGCGGGATCGTTCTTTTCTTCGCCGGGGTAGAACCGGGTATTCTCGAGCAGCGCCACCCCGCCCCGCGGCAACCGCTTGGTCACGATCGCCGAGCCTTCGGCGAGGGGATCCTCGATGAAGGTCACCGGCGAACCGAGGAGTCCCTCGAGCGCGGTGGCCACGGGGCGGAGCGAATACTTCGGATCCGGTCCCCCCTTGGGGCGGCCGAGGTGGGAGCAGAGCACCACCCGGGCCCCTTTGTCGCGGAGGTACGAGATGGTGGGGAGCGCCGCACGGATGCGACCGTCGTCACTGACTCGCCCGTCGGCCAGGGGGACGTTGAAGTCCACGCGGACGAGGGCGCGTTTGCCGTCGAGGCCGAGGGGGGGGAGGGAGGCGAGGGTGCGTTTCATGAGGAGGGAGTTAGGAGTTGGGGGTTGGAAGGGGTGCGGTCAGTGGATCGGACGCCGGTCGCGGCGCCCCTCAGAACCCCCAACTCCAGACTCAGTTCGGTCTCACGCCTTCGACCCCATGTACACCATCAGATCCACGCACCGCGCGCTGTACCCCATCTCGTTGTCGTACCACGACGAGACGTGGACGAGCGTCCCATCGACCACGTTGGTCGAAAGGGCATCGATGGTGCTGGAGTGGAAGTCGCCGGTATAGTCGACGGAGACGAGTGGCTCGGTGCTCACCGCGAGGACGTGCTTGAGCGGGCCTGACGCCGCAGCGGCGGCGAAGGCGGCGTTGACCTCCTCGATCGTGGTCGGCTTCTCCACCGTGCAGGTCAGGTCGACGAGGGAGACGTCGGCGGTCGGCACGCGGAGGGAGACTCCGTCGAGCTTCCCCTTCACCTCGGGGATGACCAGGCTCGTGGCCTTGGCGGCCCCGGTGGTGGTCGGGATGATCGACATCGCCGCCGCGCGGGCGCGCCGCAGGTCCTTGTGCGGGAAGTCGAGGATCACCTGGTCGTTGGTGTACGAATGCACCGTGGTCATGAAGCCGCGCACGAACCCGAACTTCTCGCGGATGACCTTCACCACGGGCACCAGGCAGTTGGTGGTACAGGAGGCGTTGGAGATGACGTGATGCACGGCGGGGTCGTACTTGTCGTGGTTGACGCCGTAGACGATGGTGATGTCCTCTCCCTTGGCGGGAGCGGAGATCACCACTTTCTTGGCCCCCGCCGTCAGGTGCAGTGCGGCCTTGTCCCGATCGGTGAAACGCCCGGTCGACTCCAGCACGATATCGATACCGAGGTCCTTCCAGGGCAACTTGGACGGATCCTTCTCGGCCAGGACCTTGATCACGTCGCCGTCGACCTTGATCCCTTCGGGTATGGCCTCGACACTACCGGCGTAGCGCCCGTGCACCGAGTCGTACTTGAGCAGGTGCGCCAGGGTGGCATTGTCGGTCAGGTCGTTGACCGCGACGAAGTCGATCCGGGCGCCTCGGGCCTTGGCGGCCCGAAGCACGTTGCGGCCGATGCGGCCGAATCCGTTGATTGCGACGCGGAGTGCCATGGTTGCTCCAGGTGTGCGTTGAACGATCCCACCAAGCTGGCTACTGGCTATTGGCTGCTGGCTGATCTCTGCCAGTGAGAGGTTGTCGGCTACCTGTTGGGATCGGCCAGAAGCCAGTAGCCAACAGCCTGCAGCCAGTAGCCAGGAGCCTTCTACGCAAAGTCGCCCACCGCCCGGGCCCGCGCGAACGTCACTGCGTCCACCCGCGCGGCTCCCGCCACCCTGAGCGCCTCGGCACAGGCACCGAGCGTGGCGCCGGTGGTGAGGACGTCATCCACCAAGACCACGGTCCGGCCCCGCACTCCCTCACCGGCGAAAGCCCCCGCCATGTTGGCTCGCCGCCCCTCAGGGGTCAGCGCCGTCTGAGTCGGCGTTTCGCGCCGGCGGGCGAGGGCGGCATCAACGACTTCCAACCCCGTCAGCCGACCGAGAGCGGCGGCGAGCCGCTCCGCCTGGTTGTACCCGCGAGTGGCCAGGCGTTTGGGCGCCAGTGGTACGGGCACCAAGATAACGCCCTTCGCCAGCGGTTCGAGGGCCGACATTGCCTGCGCCAACTGTGCCGTAACACGCCACCACCCACTGTACTTGAGGGCGTGAACGGCGCCGCGGGCACCCTCATCGAGCCAGACCGCGCTTCGAGTGCAGGCCAGCGCTTCAGGCCATTCGGCGCAGAGCCGGCATGGGAGGTCGTCGACGGCGGGTTGACCGCAGCGGGCGCACCAAGGGGAGGTAACGGGGCGCCACCGCCGGCGACAGAGATCGCAGATAAGCGCATCCGCTGCTCCTGCCGCTCCATGGCAGAGCAGACATTCCGCCGGGAGAAGCCACCGCTCGAGCGCGGCCGCCCCCGCGGTCAGGTCACTCCAGCGCTCGCGCCACGGCTGCACGCATCACCTCCCGCGGGGCCCGCACCTTGGGGAACCACCGTTCGAGCGATCCTCCCCCCTGCGCCACCAGCATCTCACGTCCATCCGACGAGCGGAGCCCGCGACCACGGCAGTGCCGCACCCACGCGGTCTCGCCGCGGTGATAGACCAAGTCGAGCGCGGCGATCGCGCGCGGGGCATCACTGGTCTCAATCGGAAATGCGTCGCCCTGAGCCATTCCGAGGGGAGTGGCATTGATCAACACCTCGCACTCGGCCGGCTCCGCCGCCGCCACGCCGAGTGTCGCCGCCCAGGCGCTGAACTCCGCCGCGCGGCTGGGCGCGCGCGAACGCACCGCCACCCGGGCCCCCCGCTCCGCCGCTGCGCCGATCACCGCGCGGGCGCTCCCGCCGGTCCCGGCGAGGAGCCAGCAGGTCGCCGGTGCCTCGAGGTGGCCGAGCGCCTCGAGGACGCCGTCGAGGTCGGTGCTGTCCCCCACCAGGAGGTCACCCTCGCCCCAGAAGACGTTGGCGCTGCCGAGTCGCGCGACCCGCGCCGACGGTCGTTCCAGTGCCGCGGCAAGGATCTCCTTGTGCGGCACCGTCGCATTTCCCCCGCCCCCGCCCTGCGCCAGCGCCTCGGCCAACGCGAAGGTGCCCTCGGGTGCGCAGTCGAGGGCGGCATAGACCGCATCGAGCCCCAGCGCGCGGAAGGCGGCGTTCTGCATCGCCGGAGAGAGCGAATGCGCGACCGGCCGGCCGAGCAGCACGAAGAGTCGCGTCCTACCGCCGATCATGGCGCGCCTCCGATGCCAGCCGCCGAGCGACGCTCCGGGTCATTTCGTCCAGCTGGTGGTAGGTGGCCCGATACCCTTCGATCGGACCCCCGACCGGGTCGGCCACTTCGAGCTCTCCATCCGCCCGGGCATACTCGCCGAGCAGATGTGACCGGTCCTTCGCGTTGAGGAGCTCCAGCTTGCGGAGGTGCCCTCGGCTCATGGCGAGCACAAGGTCGGCCTGGGCCAGCATCTCGCGGGTGACCACGCGCGCCCGATGTGCGGCCAGGTCGAGCCCGTTCTCGAGCGCGACGAGATGGGATCCTTCCGAGGCCGGCTCCCCGACGAACGCCCCCGTGCCCGCCGAGGCCACCTCCACCTCCGGCATCCCTTCCTCCGCCAGGGCGCGGCGGAGCAGCACCTCGGCCAGAGGTGAGCGGCAGGTGTTCCCGGTGCAGACGAGCAGGATCTTCATGGATGCCTCAAAGACGTTCTGCGTACTGCGAGCGCGTGCTGCGAGTCGCGTTCACGTGCCGCGTTGCACAAGCTCCTCCCGAGTGCCACGCGGAACGTATTCGCGGTACGCGGAACGCCCACGCAGCCCGCAGCCCGCAGCACGTGCAACGCCCTCACGGCGCGAACCGTCCAACCAACCGCCGCAGCTCGTCCCTTGGGATCGCCCCTTCGCGCACCAGCCGCGGTTCGTTCTGGGTGCAGTCCACCAGCGTCGAAGGTGGTACCCGGCCGAGCACTCCGCCATCGAGGACCAGGAGCTGGCCGGCCTCGACCTCCGGCTTGAACTCCTCCAGCACCGCCTCGGCGCCGGGGGCCGAAGCGCGCCCCGGACGGTTGGCGGAGGTACTGGTGATCGGTGCGCCACAGGCGGCCACGAGCCGGGCGAGACCAGCGTGCCCGGTGTGCCGCACTGCGATCCCACCTTCGGGGCCGCGGAGCATCGCCGGGAGGGTCGGGCCCCCCGGGAGCGCCAGCGTCAGCGGTCCGGGCCAGCAGGCCCGGGCGAGTGCCCGCGCCGAAGCGTTGAAGAGGAGACCCAGGTCTTCCGCCATCTGGGGGTCAGCAATGATGAGCAGGAAGGGCTTGCCCGGCTCCCGCCCCTTGAGCGCCGCGAGGCCGCGCACCGAGGCCTCGCTCACATTGCCACCCAGGCCGTAGACGGTCTCCGTGGGATACGCGAGGAGCCCACCCGCCCGAAGGTGCGCCACCGCCTGCGGGATCGAGGCGTCCACCGCGGCTCCTGTGAACGGCAGGATCACGGCGACTCCTGGGCGGCGATGGCCTCGGCCAGGATGAAATCGTCGGGGGTGGTGACCTTGAGATTGAGCGCCGACCCCTCGACGAGGACCACCACGCCGGAGCCCGTCGCCTCGACCAACGACGCTTCATCGGTCGGCAAATACCCCGGGGAGGTCTGGGCGGCAAATGCCGCCCGCAACATTTTGATCGGAAACCCCTGCGGGGTCTGGGCGCGATAGAGTCCGTCGCGTGAGACCGTCTCGGCGACCTCGGCACTGGTACCGGTGACCTTCTTGAGGGTGTCGCTCACCATCAGCGCCGGGACGACACCGGCCCCACCGCGCGCCCGCGCGATGACCCGATCGAGCAGCGCCCGATCGATGAAGGGGCGCGCGCCGTCGTGGACCAGGGCGAGGACGCACTTGTCCGAGAGCGCCGCGAAGCCGTTCCGCGCCGAATCGGTACGCTCTTCGCCCCCCGCCACACAGGAGAGCATCCCTCCCCCGAGCTCGGCGAGCCACGCTGGGGGCGACGCCACGATATCGGCCGGGAGCACCACGACCACCTCGGCGACCTCAGGATGCGCGACGAATGGCCGGAGCGACCGCAGGAGCATCGGCACGCCGGCGATGGGGCGGAACTGCTTCGGTCCCCCTTCTCCCGCGCGCAGCCCCTGCCCTGCCGCGACGACCACGACCCCGACGTCACGCGGCAAGGGCACCCGCCAGGGCGTCGATGTGGTCGATGCCGACGATGGTCAGTGGGCCGAGGGGGCCAGTGGGCCGGCGGGAAGAAATGACCGCTCGCTTGAAACCCATCCGCGCTGCCTCGATGAGGCGGCGTTCCACCTGGGTCACCGGACGCACTTCGCCGCCGAGGCCGATCTCGCCGAGGAAGAGGACGTCGGCGGGAGCGGGACGGTTGAGCACACTGGAGAGGAGCGCCGCGGCGATCGCGAGGTCGGCCCCCGGCTCCGTGAGGCGGACGCCGGCGCTCGCCTGCACGAAGACGTCGAGGTCGGCGAATGAGTGGCCTCCCCGCCGCTCCAGCACCGCCAAGAGCACGGCGAGCCGCTTCTGATCGAGCCCGGTGGCCACCCGCTGGGGAGTACCATAGCCCGAGCGCGCGGCCAGCGCCTGCACTTCGACCAGCATCGGGCGGGTGCCTTCGAGGAGCGCAGTCACGGCACTGCCGCTGGTACCAGGGGCGCGGGCGGAGAGGAACAGCGCCGATGGGGAGGGTTCGGGGATCAGCCCCCGTTCGGTCATCGCGAAGATCCCGACCTCATCGACCGAGCCGAATCGGTTCTTGGTGGCGCGGAGGAGCCGGTAGTCGTGCATCCCCTCCCCCTCGAAGTAGAGCACCGTATCCACGATGTGCTCGAGGGTCTTGGGCCCGGCGACCATCCCTCCCTTGGTGACGTGCCCCACCACGAAGACCGCGGCCCCCGACTCCTTGGCGAACCGCATCAGGGTCGCGGCGCACTCGCGCACCTGGCCGACGCTTCCGGGAGCCCCTTCGAGCACCTCGGAGTACACCGTCTGGATCGAATCGAGCACCACCACCTCGGCCTGCATCCGGGTGGCCGCGGTGAGGATCGCCTCGAGGCGGGTCTCCCCGAGCACATGGACCCGGGCGGTGGGCTCGTCGAGGCGCATCGCCCGGAGGCGGACCTGCTCGGGGCTCTCCTCGCCGCTCACATACAATGTGCGGCGGCCGCTCGCCTCCAGCCGCGCCACGGCCTGGAGCAGGAGCGTCGACTTGCCGATCCCCGGTTCACCGCCGATGAGAATGAGGGAGCCGGGCACCAGCCCGCCTCCCAGCACGAAGTCGAATTCTGCGATCCCGGTCTGCCAGCGGACCAGCTTGGCATCCTCGATCTCGCCGAGCGGTATCGGGACCGGTGCATCGGCCCGAGACCCGAAGCCGGACGCCCGAGGTCTGGCCTTCACTACCGTTTCCGATTCCTCGGCCACCGAATTCCACGCCCCGCATCCTTCGCACTTTCCGACCCACTTGGCGTGCGCGTGCCCGCACTCGGCGCAGCGGTAGACCGACCGCGCCTTAGGACTCATCGTCGTCGCTCACCGCATCAGGGGGCGGCTCGCGGTCGGTCAGGTCGACAAAGCGGGTGAAATTCTTCCGGAAGTGCAGTTCGAGGACGCCGGTGGGGCCGTTCCGGTGCTTGGCCAACTCCACCACCGCGAGACCCTCGATATTCTTGCCTTCCTTCTCCGCCTTCGCCCGAAGCTCCGGATGCATTTCAGGCCGGTTGATGAAGATGACGACATCGGCGTCCTGCTCGATCGCGCCCGAATCGCGGAGGTCCGAAAGCACCGGCGTCTTGTCCCCTCCGCGTTGCTCGCCGGCACGGGAGAGCTGGGACAGCGCCACCACGGGGATCTCGAGCTCGCGCGCGAGCGCCTTGAGCGAACGGGAGATGTCGCTGATCTCCTGCACCCGGTTCTCGGAGTATTCGGGACTCCGCATCAGCTGGAGGTAGTCCACGATGACCATCCCGACGTCGTTGTCCGCCTTGAGCCGCCGCGCCTTCGAGCGCATCTCGAGGAGGGTGAGCGACGGCGTGTCGTCGATCCAGATATTCGCGTTCGCGAGGACCCCCGCGGCATTGGCAAGCCGAGAGTAGTCGTCATCGCGCAGCGACCCGGTGCGCACGCGCCGGCTATCGACGCTGGCCTCCGCGCAGAGCAACCGCTGCACCAACGCATCCTTGCTCATCTCGAGCGAGAAGATCGCGATCCCGAAGTGCGCGTCGATCGCGGCGTGGGAGGCGATATTCAGGCAGAATGCCGTCTTCCCCATCGAGGGGCGGGCCGCGACGATGATCAATTCCGAGGGCTGGAAACCCGAGGTCAGCTCATCCAATCTACCGAACCCGGTCGGCACGCCCGTCACCGCTTTGGCGTTCTTCTGGAGCATTTCAATGCGCTCCAACGCCGGCCAGAGCATCTCCTTCATCCGGGAGAAGCCTTCCTCACGCCGGGACTGCCCCACCTGGAAGATCCGGCTCTCCGCCTTGTCCAGAAGCTCGCCGGCGGGGGTCCGCGCGTCGTAGGCGTCCTGGATGATCGTGGTGGAGGCCTCGATCAGCTTCCGGAGGATCGACTTCTCGCGGATGATCCGCGCGTGGAACTCGAGGTTGGCCGAGGTGGGGACGGCATCGGCCAGCTGGGCCAGCGCCTCGACACCGCCGGACGCCTCGAGCTCACCCCGACGCGAGAGTTCGTCGCGGAGCGTGAGCGGGTCGAGGCCGATGCGCTGCTCCGTGAGGTGCAGCATCGCGCGGAAGATCCGGCGATACCCCTCACGGTAGAACATGGTGTCATCGACCAGTTCGGCGGCGCGAAGCGCGGCGTCCTGGTCGAGCAGCATCGCGCCGAGGACGGCCTGCTCGGCCTCCGCGTCCCATGGGGCCTGGCGACCGCCGAAGACCTCAGGCGTCGAAGAGCTGGCGGGCGATACGGACGTCATCCCAGGTGGGCTTCTTCCAGTTGGGGTTCCGCAGCAGGGCCGCGGGGTGGTATGTGGCGATCACGGGGATCCCGGCGTAACGATGGACCTGCCCGCGAAGTTGACCAAGGCTCTTCTTGACCTGCAGGAGCGCGGCGATCGCGGTCGACCCCGCGGCCAGGATCACCTTGGGACGGAGGATGGCGATCTGACGGTGGAGGTACGGCGCGCAGGCCGCTAATTCGCCGGGGAGGGGCGTCCGGTTCGACGGGGGACGGCATTTCACCGTGTTGAGGATATACGCACTCGAGCGCGCGATGCCAATGCCCGCCAGAATGTCGTCCAGGAGATCTCCCGCCCGGCCCACGAAGGGGCGCCCGGTGGCATCCTCATTGGCCCCCGGCCCCTCTCCGACCACCAGGAACCGCGCCTCGGGATCCCCCTCGCCCGGCACGGTGTGGGTCCGCCCCTCACAGAGCGCGCACAACCGGCATCCGGAGATCACCGCCGCCACCGCTTCGAGCGTCGCGAGCTCGCTGAACGTGACCGGCGGATCGTAGCTGAGGCCAGGCCCCGGGATCGGCGGGGCCGTCTTGAGCCAGCTCCCCGGCTTCGCCAATGGCTTCGGGCCCTTGGGGGTCGATGGCAGCGGGAGCGGCTCTTCGACCGGCTCTGCGACCTTCGTCGGCGGCGCCTCGACCCGCGTCTCGCGTACCTCGTCTCTCGTCCCTCGGTGTTCGGCGCTCGGGCCCCGGCTCTCGTCCTTGACCGCCACCGCGGCTTTTCGAGCGACCGGTGCGCTCAGCACCACCTCTGCCCCACCCAGCTCCGCCTGCTGCCTCAGGTAGCGCGCCCGGTCATCCACTGAGGCGTTCCTCGACGGCGTCGAGGATCTGCTCGGCGATCTCCCGCTTGCTTGCGAGCGCCAGCATCTGGGCACCCCCGTCGCGATCGAGGATCGCGACCCGGTTGGTATCCACCTCGAACCCCGCCCCCGGCTCGAGGGCATCGTTCACCACGATCAAGTCCAGGTCCTTGCGCTCGAGCTTGGCCTTCCCCTTGGCCATCGCGTCACCGGTCTCGAGCGCGAACCCGACGATCACGCTGCCGGGACGACGCAGCGCCTTCGTCGCACCGAGGATGTCGGTGGTCGGTTCGAACGGGATCGCGAGGGCACCGTCGTTCCGCGGACGCTTGGTCCCCGACGGATCGGTCGGGCGATAGTCGGCGGGGGCCGCCGCCATCACCAGCACATCGGCCCGGGGCAGCACCTCGCGGAGCGCCCCTTCGAGCTCGATGGTGGTCTCGACCTTCTTCACGGTCACCCCCACCGGCGGCGCCAATTCCACCGGTCCGCTGATCAGGATCACTTCGGCGCCCCGCTCCCACGCCGCCTCGGCAAGGCGGTATCCCATCTTGCCGCTGGAACGGTTGGTCACCACCCGCACGGGGTCGATCGGTTCGCGGGTCGGGCCGGCGGTGACGACCACGGTGCGCCCCGTAAGGGGCCCGCGCGCCCGCATCAGCCGCGCGGCGTGCGCGAGGATGGTGTCGGGGTCACTCATCCGCCCGGGTCGTTCGCTCGGCCCTTCGGCCAATGCCCCGACCTCCGGCCCCACCAGCGACGTGCCGGCGCGCGAAAGGAGCGCCAGATTGGCCTGGGTGGCGGCATTGGCGAACATCTCGTCGTTCATGGCGGGGGCGAGGAGGAGCGGTGCGGTACGGGCGAGGAGGAGCGTGGTGAGCAGATCGTCGGCGATCCCCTGCGCCAGGCGAGCGATCAGGTTGGCGGTCGCGGGGGCGACGATCAGGAGATCGGCCTCCTGCGCCAGCCGGATGTGCGCGAGCGCCGCGCCCGGCTCCCAGAGGGAGCTCAACACGCGGCGCCCGGTCAGCGCCTCGAACGTGAGCGGCCGCACGAATTCGGCGGCCGAGCGCGTGAGGACCACATCCACTCGTGCCCCGGCCTCGACCAGCCGCCGGGCCAGGATGCAGCTCTTGTAGCTCGCGATCCCGCCCGCCACGCCGAGGACGACGTGGCGGCCGGCCCAGCTCACCTTTCGGAGCGGCGGCGGCGGACGATCTTGTACTGGAGGTCGCCGTCGGTGAGCGCGCCGAGCGAGGTGGTGGTGAGCTTCTCGTTCTTCATCGCCAGCCGCTCCTTGGGGAGCTCGTTGGCGTAGCGGGCGAACTTGGCGGCGACCAGCACGCCGAGATACTTGTCGCCCGCCTGCTTGCCGACTTCTTGGGGGGTGTAGATCCGCATAGAGCCTCTCGTCAGTCCATCGCCAGGTCGGCGCCGGCCGCTTTGGCCAGATCCCGCCGCATCGCATACACCATCTCGGCCAGCCCGCGCCGCCGGGGCCGGAGCCCCTCCGCGTCGAGCACTGCGGCTAGTTGCGCTGCCGCGAGCTCGAGCCGGTCGTTGATCACCACATAATCATACTCGCCGATCGCACCGAGCTCCTGCACCGCCGTCTGCAGCCGATGCCGGACCACCTCCGGCGCCAGATCCCCCCGCCCCTGCAGCCGCTCAAGCAACACCGTCACCGAGGGAGGCAGGACGAAGACATGCACCGCTTCGGGGAAATTCGCACGCACCTGCCGGGCACCCTGCACTTCGATATCGAGCACCGCATGCTTCCCGGCGGCGAAGATCCGCTCGACCTCGCTCCGGAGGGTGCCATAGAGGTTGCCGGCGTACTCGGCCCACTCCAGGAACTCGCTCGCCGCCACCCGCCGCTCGAACTCGAGCCGGGTCAGGAAGTGGTACGCCTGCCCGTGGACCTCGCCCGCCCTCGGTGCCCGCGTGGTGGCCGAGACCGAGTACGCCGTGTCGGGCCGGGCCGCGAGGAGTGTCTTGGCGAGGGTGGTCTTGCCACCCCCGGACGGGGCCGAGAGCACGAGGAGGAAGTTCGTCACTCGAGGTTCTCGACCTGCTCGCGGACCTTCTCCAATTCGCCCTTCATTGCGACGACCTGGGCGATGATCCCGGCGTCGTTCGCTTTGGCACCCATCGTGTTGACCTCGCGTCCCAGCTCCTGCGCCAGGAACCCGAGCTGCTTCCCCACTGGGGCCTCCTGCGCCAGCCCCTGCCGACAGGCGGCGAGGTGGGTGCGGAAGCGGACCAGCTCCTCGGTGATGTCGATCTTCTCGGCCAGGAACGCCAGCTCCTGCGCCAGCCGCTGATCATCCACCGCCCGGCCGTCGAGCAATTCGGTCACTGCGGCACGGAGCCGGTCGCGCTCCCGGATCACCCTGGCCGGCGCCAGCCGCTCTACTTCCGTCACCGAGCGCTCCAGCAGCCCGAACCGGTATTCCAACTCCGCGGCCAGCGCTTCGCCCTCACGCCGGCGCATCGCCTGGCAGTCCGCTACCGCCCTGGTCACGGTCGGCTCGAATTCGGACCAGCTGATCGCCGCCGGGGCCGCCTCGGCCACCGCATCGGTCAGCACCCCCGAGTGTCGCGCCACCAGGTCGAGGGAGACCTGACCGGTGAGACCGAGTTCATCGCGGAGCTCTCGCAGCCGATCAGAGACCTCCCGCGCCCGCGTCAGGTCGACCGAGAGGGTCGCGCTGCGCTGGGTCCATTCGGTCCACCGGACGCTCACCGCGATGTGCCCGCGGTCGAACTCTTTCCGGAGCGCCTCGCGCAGCTCCCCTTCGACCGCCGCCAGCTCGCCCGGCAGCTTGAGGGCCGGATTGAAATGGCGGTGGTTCACGGTCTTGAGTTCGACCCGCAACCGACCGCCACCCACCGCCCCTTCGGCGGTCCCGAAACCTGTCATCGAGCGCGGCATGATAGTGCCTAGTGCCTAGGGCCTAGTGCCTGGCGGGGTGCCAAGCAACGCTCAGGGGCGCGGAATACAGGTAATTCATGAACCTGTAAGTATAACAGATTCGGTCACTTATCGGGAGGGCGGGACCTGTCGATTGGACTGCGCTGAAGGGAGTTCCGGAAGGCCCGGATCATCTTGCCGAGCTCACCTACGTCGGTCAGCAGTTCCCCTAGGCGCGGTTCGTGGATGTACCCCCTACGACGTGCCAGCTCGAGGTGGGTGTCGATCTCCGAAAGGGAGCCCGATGAGAAGCCCAAGTATCGGTACAGTTCGCCGTCCGTATACCGGCCGTGGCCTTCGGCGATGTTCGTCGGCACCGATCGGCCGGCTCGGGAGAGCTGGTCGGAGAGTTTGAATCGTTCGCTCTTCGGGAAGGTATCCGCGAGGCCGTCCAGTGCGTCCGCCAGCGCGATCCCCCGCTGCCAGACCAGCAGGTCTCTGTGGCTTCGGATTGGGGCGCCCATAAGCCGAGCATAGCATCACCCGACCCATGCTGCATCACCGTCAGCGCGCGACGCGGACCATTCCAACGCCTCCATCAATCCCGCGCGCAAGATTCCAGGCCCTTCGCGCAGAGCACCAGGCACCAGGCACCAGGCACTAGGCACTAGGCACTAGGCACTAGGCACTAGGCACTCAGTTACTGAACTCCCACCGCACCCCGAAGGTCTGCCCCAGATTCGGGATCTTGAACCCCGGCACATAGGTCAGCTTGGTGCTCTGGGTGTTGACCCGGTCCCAGAAGAATTGGAAGCCCCCGAGCTTGAGGCCGGCGGCCAGTCGGAAGAAGGTCGCGCCGCGGAGCGGGATCGGGGTCCCCGCCCCGTCGGTCCCGATGATCCCGTGGCCCCAGGTCTCCATCTCGCCCGCGAGTCGGAGCTCGAAGATCCCGCTGGGGAATTTCCGCAGGAAGCGCGAGCGGAGCTCCCCGCGCACTGTCGTGTGGGTGGGTGGGAGGCCGTCGGGGGCGGCTCCCCGGGGGTCGCTGTACCACCCCTCCAGCCGCATCCACGGGAGCGGCGTGATCGTCGCGCCGAGTTCGATCCATTTCGTCCGACCAAGTGCTCGCAACGAGTCGATCTGCAGGTAGGACGCAAAGCGATAGGGCTGAAAGGCACCGGTGTGGCTCACCCCCGCTTCGAGGGTGACGACCGATGTGCGCCACCGTCCCCGGAGCTCGACTTCGCTCAAATCCTGGGCGGCGGCCGCCGCCAACGCCGGCGCCACGACCCGGTGCCCCCGGCGCATCCCGGCGTCAGCCTCGAAACCGAGGGGGAGCTGGACCGCCGCGCGAAGGCCCATCCAATCGCTGGTGCGGCCCCCGTCGTGACTTTCGTGCGTCGCCTCGGCGTTGAGCGACAGCCGATCGACCGGGACGAATCCCGCCTCACCGCGCATCGACAGCGGAGTCCACCGGCTGCGGATCCAGGTCGTGCCTCCCAAGCGCCACCGCGGGCTCCGGAGACCGAGCACCATCCCAGCCCCTTCAACGACCTGGTCGACGCTGCCGCTACTCCAACGGCTCCTGCTGTACAGCACGTCCGCCTGGAGATGCCGCGCCTCGGTACCGTTGCGCAGGAAGACGCGCGCCTGCAACTCGCCGCGTGATCCTGTGAGCCCCGAGCCGATGGTGTCCCCGTCGGTGACGAACGGATTCCGGTCGGAGGCCTGGCTCAGGAACTGGACCTGGACGCCGCGATCCGGGCGCGGCACATACTCGGCACGCAAGAGCCCGTTGACGATGTTCGCGTCGGTATTCACTCCGGTCGCCGTCGGCGAATCGAAATATTCTGCGGCGCCCGTGAGGCCGAGGCCGTTCTTCCAGCGGTATTCGAGGTCCCCCTGGAAGCGGGCGACGTTGAACTGCCCGGTCGTGATGCCGATGCGCGACCGGGGGGCGAGCCCCTGGTGGTGGGGCGTGAAGAGGAGGACGCGGAGCCCTCCGGGCCACCGCTCGATCTCGACCCGCTCGAACAGGGCCAGCGCGAAGAGCGACGGGTCGACCCCGATACTGTCGGGGCCCATCGGGAGGTACGGTACGCCGTCGATCACCCAATCGATCGACGTGGCGCCCCGACCGTGGTAATTGGCGTAGGCCGGGCGACCGAACCATCCCCCGCGCCAGACGTAGACGCCGGGGATCTCACTGAGGAGGTCGGAGACCGATTGGGCGGTCCGCCAGGCGATGTCGCGACGATCGAGGACCCGACGGCTGTCGGCCGCGCGCGGCCCCTCTCCCGAAAGATCGGGGAGCACCGGGACCCGCTGGCTGGTCAGCGCATCGGCCGCGAGCAGCCGGGTGGTGGCATCCCTCCGAAGCGAATCGGCGCGGGCCGAATCGGACGGGACACTGTCGGCGGTGGGAACGGGGATCTGGGCGGCCAGTGGGCGGGTGGGCCAGTGGGCCAATGCCACGAATAGAAGTGCGAAGTGCGAAGTGCGAAGTGCGAAGCTGATCCCCGACATCACCCTGCCCGCGCGAACAGGAACTCCGACCAGAGCCGTACGGCGATCCCCGTGGGTCCCTTCACGCTCCCGGCATCCTCGCGCTCGGTGTAGGCGGTCCCGGCGATGTCGAGGTGGGCCCAGCGGAGCCCCTCGGCGAACTCCTTGAGGAACCATCCCGCGGTGATGCTTCCGGCGGCGCGTCCGCCGGTGTTCTTCACGTCGGCCACGTCGCTCTTGTTGAGCTCCCGGTATTCGTCCCAGAGCGGGAGGGGCCATGCCCGCTCGCCGGACCGCTCGCCGGCCTGACGCAACTCTTCCACCAGGGCATCGTCGTTCCCCATCACGCCGATCGCGAAATTACCGAGCGCGATGACGATCGCCCCGGTGAGCGTGGCGGCATCCACGACCACAGCCGGCTTGTAACGGCGCGCCCACGAAAGCGCGTCCACCAGCAGCAGCCGCCCCTCGGCGTCGGTGTTGATGACCTCGATGGTCTTGCCGAGATGGCTCTTGACCACGTCACCCGGCTTCACCGCCGTCCCCGACGGCATGTTCTCGGCCGACGGGATGAGCCCGATGACGTTGACCTTCGGCTTGACCCGCCCCAACATCTCGAACACGCCAAGGACCGCGGCGGCGCCGGACATGTCGTACTTCATGTCCTCCATGTTCGCCGCCGGCTTGATCGAGATACCGCCGGTGTCGAAGGTGACCCCCTTGCCGACCAGCACCACCGGTGCCCCTTCCCCGCCCTTGTACTCCAACACGATGAAGCGCGGTTCCTCCGCGCTCCCCTTCGCGATCGACATCAGCGCCCCCATCCCCTCCTTCTCGCATCCCGCCCGGTCGAGCACCGTGATAGGGAAGTCGTGCCGCTTGGCGATCTCCTGGGCCCGTTCGGCCAGCACCCGGGGTGGCAGCAGATTGGCGGGAAGCACCTGGAGGCCGCGGGTCACCGACTGGCCCGCCGCCACCGCCGCGCCGCGCGCGTGGCCCTTTGTGACCGCCGGAGTGTCGCCGGGGGCCAGGATCTGGAACGCCTCGAGGTTCGGCTTCGGATCCTCGGGGGGCTGCTTGAGGTCGGCGTAGTGCCATGCCCCGAAGCCGAGCCCTTCGGCCACCACCTGCCCCATCTCGGTGGCCGCGAGGGCTCCCTGCGCCTCGGGGGTCACAAAGAGCGCCCCTGTCGGCGCCCCCGCGAGGCGCGCCCGCTTGGCCGCCACCGCCGCCGCGCGACGCAGCTGCCGGCGGAGGTCGCCCGGCTTGCCGATCCCGACCAGGAGGATCCGCTTGGCGGGGCCGGCGGGATAGAGCAGCACGGTCTCGTCTTTCTTGCCGCTCACATCTCCCGCGGCGTACGCCCGCGCGAGCGCACCACCCGACGACTTGTCGAGCGGGGCGAGAGATGGCGGAAGGCTCCCCGACTGGGGGACGATGACGGCGAGGAAGGGCGTCGCGTGCTGATCAGGCGCGGCGCCGAGTACGGAGGTCGTGAGCACGGTCGCGTCGGGGGTCAGGGATGCCCGAGGCGGGAATCGAACCCGCATGAGGGGTGAACCTCGGGGGATTTTGAGTCCCCTGCGTCTGCCAGTTCCGCCACCCGGGCTGCCCCTGAAAGTGGCGAGGGTGCAGTAGAAGTGGCAAGTGGGCAAGAAAGTGGCGAGGGGCGAGGAACCCATTGGGCCGCCTTGACTTGAGACCAGCTTGCGCGCTCGCTCGCTCGCCGCCCGCTCCCTACTTGCACTCCCGACTCGTACCTTACAGCCATGCCCCGGCGCCCTCCCTCCCCCGGCCTCCACCCCTGGCACGACCTCGCCCCCGGCCCCCGTCCTCCCGAGGTCGTCACGGTGGTGGTCGAGATCCCGACCAACTCACGCAACAAGTATGAGCTCGACAAGCCCTCGGGGCTCTTCAAGCTCGACCGGGTGCTCCATTCGAGCGTCCATTATCCCGGCTGTTACGGATTCATCCCCCAAACCTACGCCGAGGATGACGATCCGCTCGACGCGCTGCTGTGGACCACGATCCCGCTCTTCACCGGATGCCTCGTGGAGGCGCGCCCCGTGGGGGTGTTCCACCTGGTCGACAAGGGCCGGAATGACGAGAAGATCATCGCCGTGCCGTTGGGCGACCCCTATACCGAACCGGTGCACGACCTGGCCGACCTCCCACCCCACGCACTCCTCGAGATCGAACACTTCTTCCAGGTCTATAAGAACCTCGAGGAAGGCACCACCACGACCCACGGATTCGAGGGGGCCGCCCGGGCGAAGCAGATGGTGGTGGCAGGGATCGCTCGCTACAGGAACGAGTGATCAGCCTCCTACGGTCGCCGCCGTGCGGCGGGCGCCCGCTGGATGCGGACGTCCTCGAGCCGGTTGAGCAGTCGTTCCCGGAGCACGTGGAACTGCGCCCGCTGAACCTCGGAAAGAAAGGTCGAGAGTTCACGCTGCTCGTCGCGGTAGAGCTCGGCCGAGGCGATGCGAAGCGTCACCAGACTGTCGAGGGTGCCGCGCAGCATGCGCGGGTCAGCGGCGACCCCCGGGCGCATCTCGCGCGCGAGCGCTGCATTGAGGCGGCGGTTGGTGGCCTCGAGCTCTCGGCGCTGCCGGAAGATCCGTCGCGTCACCTCCTGCAGTTTGGCCGACTGCTGATCGGTCAGCGACATCTCCTCCCGGGCCCGGGCGAGGAAGGTCTGCTCGATCCTTTCGCGCAGCGCGGTCCGCTGCGGCGCGTTATCACCGTCCTGCGCCGCGGCGGGGGGGACGACCAGGGTGACGGCGAGGAACACCAGGGGCAAGGAACGCATCATCCCTCCAACGAGCGCAGCACGCGCTCGAGTTGTGTGGAATCCAATTCGAAAAGCGGCTGCCCTTCGATGATGGTGGTTTCGGTGAGCGGGGCCTCGAAGCCCTCCGCGATGACCGTCAATTCGTCGACCGTAAGGGAGTCGAGTTCCGGCAGGAAACGGGCTTCCTCGGTGCTCGTCGGCGCGGGGAGCTGGAGCCCGGGGCGCGACACGACGAGCACAAGTGCGGCTGCCGCCGCCAGCCCGACCAGGTACCGGCGCGCCGGCCACTGGGCGGGAGCGCGGTGCCGCAGGCGCGCCACCACCTTGCGGGCGGTACCCGCCGCGTCGAACTCGGCCTCGACCCTGGCGCCGAGGGTGACGGCCGAACTCACGACCGCCCATTCGGCCCGGCACTCGGCGCAGTCCGCGAGGTGCGCCGCTTCGGCCGCCGCCCAGGTCGCGGAACCCCGCGCGACCTCCGGCATCCGGTCCCGCATCGTGTCGCAGTCGATCGCGGTCATTGCACCAGTTCCTTCAGTTGTTTCACCGCGTGATGGTAATGGACCCTGGCCGCACCCGGGGTCGTCCCGAGGGCCGCCGCAATCGCGTCATATCCCTCGCCCAGCTGGACCCGCCTCAGGAACACTTCGCGCTGCAACCGCGGCAGGGTCGCGAGTCCGGCGCGGATCCGCTCGGCCGCCTCGTCGGCCTCCAACTCGTGATCCGGACCGGTCGACGAAGGGGCATCGTGGTCGGCCAGGGAGAGCACCGTCCGTCCTTTCCGTTTGCGCGCCTCATCCTTGAACAGATTTCCCGCGATGGAGAAGAGCCAGCTTCGAAGCCCGGACTCGCCGCGCCAGCTGTCGAGCCGGCGGAAGGCGCGGAACATCGTTTCCTGGACCAGGTCATCGAGCTCATCCCGGACGGCGCCGGCGCTGTAGAGGAACCGGGCCACTGATGGCGAGTACCGCTCGACGAGGCGTGTAGCCGCGCGCTCGTCACCGGACCGGAAGGCGGCGACGAGCTCCAGATCGCTCGGGGAGGTCAGCTCGGCCGGTGGGGGCATCGGTCCTGGGGAGACGGGGGACGGGCGAAGATGTTAAGCTACCGGCACTTCAGACCACATCGCCAATGGCCGACTCCCAGATCATCGCTCATCGCGGCGCCTCCGGGCACGCCTTCGAGAACTCCCTCTCGGCATTCACCCTCGCCAAGAAGCTGCGGGCCGACGGCGTCGAACTCGACGTCCACGTCACCTTCGACGGGGTCCTGCTGGTCCACCACGATGGCGCCGTGCCAGGAGTGGGGACGATCGGCGACCTGCCCCACGACGCCTTCCTGACCTATCGACTCCCCAACGGCGAGCCCATCCCCACCCTGGGCCAGGTGCTCGAGGAACTCGGACCGTTCCAGGTCTGGATCGAGGTGAAGACCCTGCCCCCGCGCTGGGACGCGCGCCTCCTCCAGGTGATGCGGGCCGGACCGTCGCCCGAACGATACGCGATCCATGGCTTCGACCACCGCATCGTCGCGCGGCTCGGCCGGCAAGCGCCCCTGCTGAGGCGCGGCGTGCTGCAGGCGTGCTACCCGCTCGATCTGCTCGCTCCCCTCGCTGCTGCCGGGGCCGACACCCTCTGGCAGGAGACCAGCCTGATCGACCGGGCGATGGTCGAGAGGCTCCATGGCGCCGGCAAACGGCTCATCGCCTGGACCGCGAACGACCCCGTCGAGATCGAACGCCTGGTGGCACTGGGGGTGGACGGGATCTGCGGCAACTATCCCGAGCGGATCCGCGAGGCGATGGGGGCCTAGACGCCCTGCCCTGCGCTCCCCAACTTTCTAGGGTCCTCACTCGAGCGCCATTCTGAAACGCCTACGACGCTGGTCATCCGTCGCGGTCATCGCCTCCTGTCTTTCCGGAGCGACCCTACCGGTCCAGGCGCAGCTCCCATTCGACCCGGCCCTCCTGCAGCCCCGGGAGGACAGCATGGTCGCACGGATCCGCGGGCAGGCACTCGGGTGGCAGACCTCCCGGCTGATCCGCACCGAAGGTGGCCTCCGGGTGGTCGACCAGTTCAGTCTCGGAGAGTTCGCCCAGCAGCGCACCGAGATCGAGCTCACGCGCGAAGGGCGGATCCGGTGGGTGCAGCAGGGCGGTGTACTCCAGGGTGTCCCGATCCGCACCAGCCTCCAATACCGCCGAGACCGCGTACGGGGCGTGACGGTGGTGCCGAGCCCGCAGGGGCCAGTCACACTCGAGGCCGATACGACGCTCCCCGCCGGGACCATCGACGATAACTCCATTGCGCTCTTCCTCCCCACCCTGCCCTGGGCGGCCGATTCTCGCTGGAGCTTTTCCGTGTTCGTGGGCGGGGAGAATGCCATCCGCACGATGACGTTGACGGTGCTCGGCAGCGCCTCGGTGAGCCTTCCGTCCGGTCCGGTCGACACGTGGGAAGCTGAGCTCGGTGGCGGACGCGCCCCGGTGCGCTTTTACGTGACCCAAGCCTCGCCCCATCGGCTCACCCGGATCGAAGTGGTCGGGACGGGATTGGAGTTCGTGCTCGTGAACTGAGCCATAGTGCGTGCGGCGCCTGTCCTGAGCGCAGCGAAGGATGCTCCGGGCTGCGAACTTGCAAAAATGCAGAAGGCTCAAGGGATCTCCTTGAGCCTTCGTGCTTCAGGCGTCCTTGCCTTTGCCGCGGCGTTGCCGCTCTACGCTTCCGGCTTGTCGTGTACGCTCACGATCTCGCATTTGGCCGCGGTCAGTTCGCGTTCGATCTTGGCGATCTGGGCATCGAGATCGTCGATGGCGGCGAGGAGGACGTCGCGCTTGGCGGCATCATCAGTACCCTGGCGTGCGGCACTGTGGGTGAAGCGGCCGAGGTCCTCCAGGGCGCTGCGGCGCTTGTTATTGAGCTTGAAGAGTTCGCCCTGGAGCCGGATGGTCTCCACGCCGGCCTGGACCTTCTTGCCCAGTTCGGTGGCGGCGGAGTCGAGGCGTTCGAAGAGGGTGCTCATGGGAAGCTCAGAGTTAAGAGTCTAGAGTCTGGAGTGGTGTGAACCTACAGTGTCGCGTACGTTGGGGGGAGTAAGAATGTTTCAGCCTGCACCGCGTGAGATTCGGACAAGAAAAGGGGTGCCGGTAGGGCACCCCTCAAGACTCTGGACTCTCAACTCTCGTCTCAGGCCGTCGCGGCCGCCGGATACACCGACACCTGCTGCCGCTTCTTGTCCTTGTGCTCGAACTTCACCACGCCGTCGACCATCGCGAAGAGCGAGTCGTCGCTGGCGCGCTTGACGTTCTTGCCGGGGTGGAACTTGGTCCCCCGCTGGCGCACGATGATGGAACCCGCGGTGACCGCTTCGCCGCCGTAGCGCTTGACGCCGAGGAACTGCGGGTTGGAATCGCGGCCGTTGCGGCTGGAGCCGACGCCCTTTTTGTGAGCCATGGTATCTCCCTCAGCCGAGCGTCAGGCCAGTGATGCGGACATCGGTGTACTTCTGCCGATGACCGGTCTTGCGGCGATAACCCTTGCGCCGCTTGAACTTGAAGATGTAGATCTTCTCGCCCTTGGCGTCCCCAATGACCTCGACCTCGACCTTGGCGCCCTTCACCGTCGGCGCGCCGGCCTTGATCGTGGTCCCGTCGGACGAGAGCAGGACTTCATCGAAAACGACCTTCTCGCCCGGCTGCTTGTCCATCAGCGGGAGGCGGAGGGTCTTTCCCTTTTCGGCCCGGAACTGCTTTCCGAGCGCGCGGAAGATCGCGTACATGGTGTTCTACCTGTCGAAAATGCGGGGTCCATCGAGCCCGGAAACCTAGTCGTGGTAGGGGGTTAGGTCAAGGCTACCGGGGTGGGCCGGTGGGCCAGTGGGCCGGTGGGCCGTTCGAGAGGGCAGCCCGCTCTCCCGGAGTCGGTTGACGCTTGTTTGAAGGGCCCAACCTACCGTGTCTCCATGCCCGATCTTTCACCCCGGCGGGTCAGGCCTTGGGAGGCCCTCCACGCCTGGCAGCACGCCCACAAGCTCTTTCTTGCCATCCACCGGGCCGCCGCGAAATGGCCCGCCCAGGAGCGATACGCACTGGGTGCGCAAATCCGTCGATCGGCCTTCTCGGTCCCGGCGAACATAGCCGAAGGCCATGCCAAGAAGGGCCCTGGCGAATTCAGAAAGTCCCTGGACGTCTCACTGGGATCGCTCGCGGAGGTCCAATACACCCTCCATGCCGCGCACGATCTCGGGATCATTGACGTAGAGGAATGGCGGGCACTCGACCTGTTGAGCGATGAGGCCGGACGGTGTCTCTGGGGTCTCTACCGCTCCGGGCCGAAAGGAAGGGCCGGAGGCTGAACGCCCCCGGCCCACCTGCCCGCTTGCCCACTGGCCCACTACGCCACCGCGTACTGCTCCGTCACATCCCGTCCTGCCGGCCGGCTCATGAGGCGGAACTCATCCAGCCGCATCATCGGGTCGTCGCGGACCTCGAACTCGACCCCGGTCTGGCGGCCGAGGCCCTGGACCAGCTTGGGTTCCTCTTCGAGCAGGTAGAGCGCCACTTCCGGATGGAGCCGGATGGCGAGCTGTCGCTCCCGGTGCTCGTAGCCGACCCGCTTGAGCGAGCGCTCGAGCCGGCGGGCGACCACCTCGGGGCGGAACACCCGGCCGGTGCCGGTGCAGGTCGGGCAATCGGCGGTCATCGAGTGCCAGAGCGACGGGCGCACCCGCTGACGGGTCATCTCGATGAGGCCCAGTTCCGAGATCGCGTGGGCCTTGGTGCGGGCACGGTCGCGCACCAGGTGCTGGCGGAGCTCCTGCAGCACCCGCTCCTTGTTGCTGCGGGTCTCCATGTCGATGAAGTCGCAGACGATGATGCCGCCGATGTCGCGCAGCCGCAGCTGGCGGGCGATCTCGCGCGCCGCTTCGAGGTTGGTCCGGAGAATGGTCTTCTCCGGATCCTTCTTGCCGGTATAGCGCCCGGTGTTGACGTCGATGGAGACCAGCGCCTCGGTGGGCTGGATGACGATCGAACCGCCGTTGGGGAGGTCGCACCGCGCCTTGAAGAGGTCGCGGATCTCGCGCTCGATGTCGAACTTCTCGAACAGCGGCTGGGACTCCTGCCAGAGCTTCACCCGGTCCATCAGTTCCGGGTCGACCTGGTCGAGGTACTGGTCGATCTCGTGGTGCAACTCCTTCGAATCGCACCAGAGGGCGTCGACCTTGGCGCTGAAGAGATCGCGGATGATGCCGCGCGTGAGGCTGGTCTCACGCTGGACCAGCGCGGGCGCACGGACGAAGCGGGTCTTCTTGTTGATCTTCTTCCAGAGCCCGAGGAGCGACTCGACCTCGCGCTTGAAATGGTCTTCGGTGGTCCCTTCGGCGACGGTCCGCACGATCATGCCGCCCGAATCCTTGGGAAGGAACTTCCCCACCATTTCGCGGAGCTTAACGCGCTCCTCCCGGCTCTCGATCTTGCGGCTGACCCCGACCTTCGAGGCGTACGGCATGTACACCAGGAAGCGACCGGCGAGGGAGATCTGGGCGGTGACGCGGCATCCCTTGGTGCTGATCGGCTCCTTGGTGACCTGCACCAGGAGGGTATCGCCCTTCTTGATCAGGGTGGAGATGTCCGGCACCGCGCGCCGTCCGCTGACCTCGCGCTGACGCTGAGGCGGTGGGGCGGTGGGGCGCTGGGTCTCCTCACGTCCCTTCGCGGGCTGCTGCGATTGCTGCTGCTGGCGCGCCTTTTCGCGACGCTCCTGTTTTTGCTGCTGCTTGGGGGGCCGCTGCTGCTTTGGGGGTCGGGGCTGGCGCGCAGGGACTTCCGGTGCGGCATCCTCAGCGGGGGCACCCTCGGCCGAGGGGAGAGGGCCGGTGGAAAGCTCCGGGGTGTCGGACATCCGCGGCAGGAATCCGGCGATCTGGTCCTCGGGCACGAGCGGCGACGGATCCCCTTGGATCTGCTGGGCAGCGCGATCCCCGCCCCCCTTGCCACGGCGGCGTCCACGGCGGCGGCCCCGCCGTCCATTGCGGGCGCGACCTTCCCCCTGGACTGCCTGGCCTTCGCCGGACGGAGGAGCGGCAGCATCGTCGGCGCCACCGTCATCCTGGCCGCCGTCGTCGCCTCCCTCGGGACCCTGGTCTTCCCCTCCGGCGGCGCCGTCATCGATCGGGCCCTGCCCGGTGGACGCGTTTCCGCGCCCCCGGCGCCGACGACGGCGGGAGGAACGGGGCACATCGGCCTCACCCACACCAGGGGCAGGGCCGTCATCGGCGGGCGTGTCGGCCACATCGGCCGGCTCGTCATCGGGATCGTGCTCGTCGTCGGGCTCGAGCAGATCAGAGGCGTGCAGGAACGCGCTCTTCTCGAGACCGATGTCGACGAATGCGGCCTGGATACCGGGAAGGACCGCTTCTACACGACCGAGGTAAATGTCCCCGACCATACGACGATGGTCAGGGCGATCGACCAGCAACTCAACTAGCCGGTCGTCCTCCAGAATGGCCACCCGCGTCTCGCGCGGGGTGCCGTTGATCAGGATCTCGCGCTTCACGCGGATCGTCTCCGGGGCCTCCGCGCAGGGCGCGGGCGGCCTCCCAAACGTGGATGGACGGCCACCGGCGCTCAGGCGCCTCGCGACCGTCCACGAATCGAGCGATCGGCGTCGGTGCCGACCGGGTCCCATCGGAGATGGTACGGGCGCCCACAGGCACCCCGAGCTCCATCTCCAGCCTGCTGCGACCCCCCTCAAGGGGGCCGCACACCTGAACACCATCTTGCCTGCACCCGTTCGTCGAGGACCAACGCAGATACGCCTCGTCCACGGGGCTCGCGATCGCGCGCGTGCCCGCCAGGAGGAGGCGATACCGGGTCCGGGTCGGGGTCATTAGCTGCATAGAGGCCCCGTAAATGTGCTTGTTTGAAGCACTTACGTCAATAGGCCACCTCACCGCTCGGCCCCCTCTCCCTTGCGGCGACCTCACCCCCCGGCCCCCTCTCCCGATCGGGAGAGGGGGAGCGAGAGGCGGGCCTCGAACTTGGCACGCCATGGCTCCGGCAGAGCCTGAAGGGCCAGGGCCCGCTCCAAGGCCGCACGGGGGGCGGCCTTCTCCGAATTGAGGCCGTACAGCTCCCGGATGGACACCCCCGCTGGGTCGGCGTGGACCAACTCCATCTCGTCCCCACCCTGGGCCTCCCCCTCCTCGACCACCCTGGCGTACCACCCGCTCCACCCGAGCGAGCGGATGAACGGGATCGCTTCGGCATACCCCAGGCGTCGGGTGAGGGTCATGCAGGGGATCCGCGGGGTGGTGATCTGGATGACCGCCGAGCCGATGCGGAACCGATCGCCACAATGGACCTGTGTCTCATCGATCCCCTGCACCGTCAGGTTCTCACCGAAGAGCCCGGGCTCCGGCCGACGGCCGAGGGCCCGCGCCCACCCCTCCGCGTGATCGGCGACGTAGCAACAGAGCGCACGGTCCGGACCGCCGTGATGCTGATGGTCCTCCTGTTCATCGCCGCCGAGACCCAGGCGCGTGAATCGGACCGGACCGAGGAGGGGCGACTTGCCGATCGCGGTGCGTTCGACCTGATCGGGATAGGTACGGTCTTCGATCTGGCCGAGGTTGATGCTGATTATCAGGGGCATTCGTTGCGCTGTGGGTGCGAAGTGCGATGTGCGAAGTGCGGGGTGCGTATTCGCGATCATCGATGCGTCGTTTGGGTTATGTACTTCCAGGCATCGATGGCATGTTCGGAAATGGCGCGCACCTCAAGCCATCGGGATCTGGAGGTGTGGAAGAGGGGTATCGACCTCTCACTCCGGGTGCGCACTCTTGCCAGGCAGTTTCCTCGCGAAGAGCGATACCGGCTCGAAGACCAGCTCTGCCGAGCAGCCAGAAGCGTTCCGGCAAACATCTCGGAAGGATTCGGGCGGTTCACCAAGCCGGAGTTTCGGAAATACCTCGGCTATACCCTCGGAGAAGCGGCCGAGGTGGACACCCACCTCGAGATCGCGATCCGATCCGCGTTCTGTGACGAGACGGAGGCACGCGCCTGCCAAGAAGCCTACATGCAGCTGGGGTGGATGATCCGCCGCTTCAAATCGTCCCTACGTGGCTGATCCCGGCATTCTCCAACCCGCACTTCGCACCTCGCACTTCGCACCCCTTACCCCACCACATCCCCCAGCACCTGGCGCGCGATGACGATCCGCTGGATCTCGGAGGTGCCTTCGCCGATCTCGCAGACCTTGGCGTCGCGCATCATCCGCTCGACCGGGAACTCGGCGGTGTAGCCGTACCCGCCGAAGATCTGCACCGCCTGGGTGGTGGCCTTCATGGCCAGCTCGGAACAGAAGAGCTTGGCCATCGCCGCCTCCTTCTTGAACGGCTTGCCGGCCTGCTTGAGCTGGGCGGCATGATACAGAAGGTGGGTGCCTGCCTCGATCCCGAGCGCCATGTCCGCGAGCATGAAGTGGATCGCCTGGAAGCTGCCGATGTACTTGCCGAACTGCTTGCGGGTCCCGGCGTACGCCCGCGCCTGGTCGAACGCCCCTTCGGCGATCCCGAGCGACAGCGCCGCGATGCCGATGCGGCCGCCGTCGAGGGTCTTGAGGAAATTGACGAACCCCTCCCCGACCTTGCCCAGGACGTTCTCCTTGGGGACCACGGCGTCCTCGAAGATGAGTTCACGGGTGTCGCTGGCCCGCCACCCCATCTTGTCCTCCTTGCGGCCCGACCGGACACCCTTGGTCTTGGGGAGGTCGCTGGCGTGCCCGACGCCGAGCGCCCGGCACTTCTCCAGGTCGACGGTATCCTTGGTCACGATGAAGCTGGTGATGCCGCGGTGCCCCATGTCCTGTGAGGTGCGCGCGGTAGCGACGAAGATCTCACCCACGCCGGCGTGGGTGATGAAGATCTTCGACCCGTTGAGCACGTAATGATCCCCTTTGTCCACCGCGGTCGTGGCGGTGCCCGAGGCGTCCGATCCGGCGCCAGGCTCTGTCAGGCCGAAGCCGCCGA
>JBDSIR010000051.1:0-40178 GCA_039917855.1 Gemmatimonadales bacterium
CTTCCTTCGCTGCGCTCAGGACAAGGCTCGGGATGACTCCGATGTCGTCCCAGAATTCCTTGCCCGCGTGCCCTCCTACCGCCCTACCCGCCCATCCGCCCATCCGCCCTACTTCACCCCGCACAGCTCCACATCGAACACCAGCGTCGCCCCCGGGGGGACCACACTGCCGCTGCCTTGTGCGCCGTAGCCGAGCTGGGAGGGGATCAGGAGCTTCCGGCGGCCGCCGAGCTTCATCCCGGCCACGCCCTCATCCCAGCCGGCGATGACCTGACCCCGTCCGAGCATGAAGGTGAACACCTGCCCGAGGTCCCGGCTGGAATCGACCTTGGTCCCGTCGGTGAGCCACCCGGTGTAATGGACCGACACCATGTTCCCGGGCTCGGCGGTCTTTCCCGTCCCTTCGAGCAGATCCTGGATGCCAAGCCCCGAGGCCGTCCGCCTGAGCTGGAGGGTATCGATGGTGGAGGTCACCGGGATCTTGGCCGTGGTAGACATCGTCTTGCACCCTTGGTAGGTGGCGTTCGTGCCCGGCGCGCAGGCGGCGAGGAGGAGCGGGAGAACGGCGAGGAGTTGGCGCATGGTAGTCTAGAGTTGAGAGTCTAGAGTTGAGAGTTGAGAGCCTAAAGTATCCTCGATAATCTGGGGGCGACTCTAGACTCGTTGCGCTAGACTCGTGCTCTAGACCCGTTGCTCTAGACTCGCGACTCTAGACTCTGAACTCTAGACTCCCAACCCTCTAAAACGAAGAGGGACCGCCCATAAGGACGATCCCCCATCGGGACGGCGGGATTTGAACCCGCGACCCCTGCAACCCCATTGCAGTGCGCTACCGGACTGCGCTACGTCCCGTCTGCTGCGAGGGTATAGTAGCCGGGACCGGGACCCGCTGGTAGGGGGTCGAGGGTCGAGGGCCCATGGTGGCGACTTGGCGCTCGACCGGCCAGATTCGGAGACTCAAAGGAGCCCGAAATGCAGCGACGCGATTTCCTCCAGACCTCGACCCAGGCCGCCCTGGCCGTCGGAATCCTCAGCACCGTGACCACCGCCTGCCTCCCGGTGCCCGGCTCGGGTGATGCCGCACTGGCGGAGATACGCCAGCGCTACTTCCTCGGGACCCTCCGCTGGTATCCGGTCACCTCGACCTATCTCGGCGGCGATGGATACGACAGCTCGCTGGCCGACGTGAATGGCACTCTCCGGGACTGGAGCTCCGCGGGGGTCGCCGCGGAATTGGCGGAGTACCACACCATCCTGGGCGATCTGGATGGCATCGCCGCCAACTCGCTCAGCGCTCCCGCGGCGATCGATCTCGAGGTGATGCGGGCCCAGGTGGCGTATGTCACTCGTCAATTGGACACGCGCCGCTACCAGGAGCGTGCCATCGACAGCTACGTCGCTGAACCGTTCCGCGGCGTCGACTGGCAGATCCAGCAGATGACCGACGCCGGAAGCGGGCGGCTCGGTACCGCGCAGGAGTGGGATCTCGTCGCCAAGCGGGTCGAGGCGATCCCGGCCTACATCGCCACAGCGAAGGCCAACCTCGAGGCGGGGCGCCAGGCCGGGAACCTCCCCGATCGGCGGATGGTGGCGCGCGACGGGCCCAAGGGGTGCGAGGCCAACGCCGAATATTTCACCACCACCCTCAGCGCGACCGCGACTCCGCTCCTGGGCGACCGTCGCTTCGCCCGCGCCATGCTCGATCGGCTGAAGGCAGCAGGCGCCCGCGCGGCCTCGGAATGGCGCACCTTCGGTACGTGGATGACCACCGCCTACGACGCCAACGAGACCACCGACCGATTCGCGGCCGGGGAGGCCGAATACGCGTGGCGGGTCAACAACTGCCTGCGGGACGGGCGGACGCCGGAGCAGCTCTTCGCCTACGGTGCAGAACAGGTCACCAAGTACGAAGACAAGATCTTCACCGTGGCCCGCCAGGTGGCCGACGGTGCGCACCTGCGCCTCGACTGGAGCGATGACGCGTCCAAGCGCACGTCGGTCCGCGCCGTGATGGACCACCTGTCGAAAGACTCACCGAAGGATGACGCCGAGCTCTTCGCCTGGTACCGCGGCGCGGGAGAACGCGCGGTGGCCTACGGCCGGGAGCGAGGCCTCTTCGACGTCCCCGCGGACTACCGCCTCGACGTGGTGGAGACCCCACCGGTCCTCCGCAGCACGATCGACGCGGCGTACTACCCCGCCCCACCCTTCAAGAGGGCCGGCGTGGGTCGGTTCTACCTCAGCCCCACGGGTAACGACCCCGGCGCGCTCAAACTCAACAACCGAGCTTCGGTGGCCACGACCGCGGTGCATGAGGGGTTCCCGGGCCACGACTGGCACTACAAGTACATGACCCAGCACGCTGCCGAGATCAGTCCGATCCGGTGGCTCACCCCGGGGGCGGTGGAGGACTCCTTCTCGATGTGGGAGGATTCGATGGCGGCCGAAGGGTGGGCGCTGTATTCCGAGGAGCTGATGGCCGAGCCGGCCGATGGGCGGCCGTTCGGCTTCTATGAGCCGGGTGAGTACCTCTACATGCTGCAGGGGCAACTGATGCGGTCGGTGCGGGTGCGGGTGGACACGGGGATCCACACCGGCCGGATGACATTCGACGAGGCGGTGGACTACTTCTCGGCGCACGTCGAGTTCTATCCCGGGGCCCGCGCCAAGGCGGCCCGGGACCCGGTCGCCAAGGCGGTGTTCGACACCGCCGCCCGCGCCATCTACCGCTACTCCAAGTGGCCTACCCAGGCGATCACCTACAACCTGGGGAAGGTGACCATCCAGCAGCTCCGCGCCGAGGTCGAGCGCAAGGAAGGAAGTTCGTTCAACGCGAAGGCGTTCCACGAGCGCTTCATGCGGATGGGGACCATTCCGGTGGGGTACTTCAGGGAGAGCTTCCTGGCCGGGTGAGAGGTGCGTTGTGTTTCGTGCGTGGTGCGTGGTGCATAACACCGCATGCTGTCATCCCGAGCCTTGTCCTGAGCGTAGCGAAGGAAGAGCGAGGGATGACACCTTCGTCGGGTCACGGCGTGAGCAGACAGGTCGGCTCCGCTACATCCAAGCCAGCGATGGGACTCGAACCCATGACCCCCGCATTACGAATGCGGTGCTCTACCGGCTGAGCTACGCTGGCGCTAACAAAAAGGACGCCCGCAGGGAGCGCCCCGTCCTGCATGCCCTCGCGCGGATTCGAACCGCGACGCCTTGCGGCACTACCCCCTCAAGATAGCGTGTCTACCAGTTTCACCACGAGGGCGTGGAGGGCACAATTCTAGTTGGAGGGGCAGGGTGGGTCAAGTTGAGAGTCCACAGGCGCTTAAGGCGCCAAAGGCGCCCGAAACCGCGGCGTTCAGCCGAATCGCGCCTTGAGCGACTTGAGCGCCTTCGGACTGACGCGACAACGGCGGAGGGGGCTGGACGACCCCCCACCGCCGGTGTTGCCGAGGCACTCCCGGAGGGGTGCCTTTGGACCGACCGGGCCTGGGAGGCCGCGATCGGGATCCCCGGACTGGCGCCCGGGGGGTTCTTCTAGCGGAACCTGACCGCGACGCCGATCTGGGTCAGCCGTTCACGAAAGTCATTGGCCTGCCCCGCGTCGTCATACCGCTGGATGTAGTGATCGATGCGCGGTTGGATGGCGACACGGCGGGCGATGGGAATGTCGATCCCCGCGCCGACGGTCAGGCTGGTGCCGGTGTCGCGGAAGGTCCCGGTGGCATCCTCGATCCGGTCGATCCCGAGGCCCACGCCACCTTTGAGAAAGAGCGGAGTGCCGGCGACATACCAGTTGCCGACCAGGCTCAGCGCGTGAAGCTTCTGATCGCTGTCAGCCTCGTAGTCGGACCACACGTTCCACTCGATGCCCACGGTGAAGCCGGGGGAGACCGTCCCCCCGGCACCGAGCATGAAGGAATTCGCCTCGAAATAGTTGCTCCAGTCGGGATCGGCATCGAACCGGTACTGCTCCCGCCCCTGGGCCACGCCAACGAGCACCCAAACGCCACGATCTTCGCTGGTGCCGCGCTCGACCGGGCGGAGTCCATGATGCTGGGCGACCAAGGATCCGGCCGATGTGATGAGCGGGACGAGTAGCGCAAGGGTTCGCAACGAAGCGCGCATCGATGACCTCCAGGTACGGTTAGCTTTGCTGGGACCCTCTGGAGGGTAGCAAAGGGTAGGCCACCCTTGGTCCAGCAAGGTATCTCATTACGCTGCAAGCACTTAGAACCATGCGCCTGAGGCCAGAAGCCTGAGGCCTGTCCCCCTGGATAGACAGATGCGATCCCGCTGGATCTTCCTGACCTTCGCCCTCGCTACCGCAGCCATCTGCGGGCGGCTCGGCCTCTGGCAACTGAGTCGCCTCTCCGAGCGACGGCACGACAACGCCATCGCCCGGAGGGCGCTGGCGGCGCCGCCGGTCACGCTCCCCGGCGGAGCGACTCCCCTCCCAGGTCTCCGCATCTCGGCGACCGGCAGCTTCGACCATGATCACGAGCTCGTGCTTCGCGGGCGCGCGCACCACGGCGCACCGGGGGTCGAGATCGCGACCCCGCTTCGCCTGCGGGGGAGCGACAGCGCGCTCATCGTCGTCCGAGGATTTGTTCCCTCTGATGACGCGATGTCGGTCGACCTGTCAGCGCTTCGCGAGCCGGGCGAACTCAGCGTGCATGGCATCGCGTTCGCGGTGTCCGAGGAGGCCGATTCCGGCGCCCCGGTCACGCACCTGGGAACGATGAGCTGGCGTCGGCTCGACCTCGGTGCACTGCGGCATCGGGTCCCCTACCCTGTCCATGCGGTCGCGCTGTGGCAGGAGAAGGAGAGCGGGATGAGCGGGATGCCGATACGGCTCGGCGCACCGGAGTTGAGCGATGGGCCGCACCTGAACTATGCGATACAATGGTTCGCGTTCGCGGTGATATTTCTGGTGGGCGGGATCGTATTCACGTTCCGACGCCCTCTCCCCCCGGCCCCCTCACTTCGCGCCGACAGCCCCTCCCCCCAGCCCCCTCCCCCTGTCGGGGGAGGGGGGGCCCAATAACAGAGTTCCCCCTCTCCCGACAGGGAGAGGGGGACAGGGGTGGCCGAAGGGTCGTGTCCTTCCCTAGTGTGCCGTCCCGTCCAGTTGGTGGATCGTCGCCGTGCTTGGCGCCCGTTCCCGCTGCAGCCGCGCCGCGACCTGCTCCGCACGCCGCAGCGCGCGGATCACGTTCTGCCCCGCCAGCTTCTTCAGGTCGTTGTCGCTCCACCCGCGTCGGATGAGCTCCGCGAAAAGGGTCGGGTAGGTCGACACGTCCTCGAGCCCGACGGGGGTGTCGTCGATCCCGTCGAAGTCGCCACCGATGCCGACGTGGTCGCTCCCCGCCACGTCGCGCACGTGCTCGATGTGGCGCACCACATCGGCGATGGTCGCCTTGGGCATGGGATGCGCGGCGCGAAAGTCCCGTGACATCTGACGCCGCTGGACCGAGTCGGTGACACCGGTGGTGAGATGGGCGATCTGGGTCTGGTAGCTGGCCTGCGAGTCCTTGATGGCCTGGGAGACGAAGCCGGGGACGAAGGTGACCATCACCACCCCGCCGTTCTGCCGGAGCCGGGTCAGGATCGAGTCCGGGACGTTCCGGGTGTGGTCGGTGATCCCGCGGGCGGAGCTGTGGGAGAAGATGACGGGTGCCTGGGTGACGTTCAGCGCGTCGCTCATCGTGCTCGGCGAGACGTGCGACAGGTCCACCAGCATCCCCAGGCGGTTCATCTCCCTGATCACCTCTTCGCCGAACCGCGTGAGTCCCCCGTGCGCCGCCGTGTCGGAATTGGCGTCGGCCCAGTCGAGCGTCACGTTGTGCGTGATCGTCATGTACCGGGCGCCGAGCTCGTAGTACACGCGGAGGGCGCCGAGGGAATTCTCGATGGCGTGGCCCCCTTCCATCCCAAGCAGGGACGGGATCCTGCCCCGGCGCCAGGCACGTTCGAGTCCATCGGCGGTGGTGACCAACTCGAGGTCTTTCGGATACGCGGCGATCATCCGCCGGGCGATGTCGAACTGCTCGAGCTGCACCCGCGCGAACCCCGAATCCTTGATCTCGCCCGGGATGTAGAGCGACCAGAACTGTCCGCCGAGGTGACCGGCGCGCATCCGGGGGATATCGGTCATCCCGCGCACACGGCCACGGATATCGTAGGCGGCGACATCGCCCGGATGAGCGGAGTCGGTCCGGATCTCCCAGGGGAGGTCGTTGTGGCCGTCGACGAGGGGGGTGTGGGCGAGGAGCTCGTTGGCGTGCTTGAGGGCCGCATCCTGCGTCGTCGGCGTGGACTGGGCCACGAGCGAGAAGCGAGGAGTGAGTAGCGAGACGACGAGGAGAGCGGACGCTCGACGGAACATTGGGGGTCCTGATGTGGGGTGGGAGAGAAGATCGGAATATACAACCTCACCCCCCGGCCCCCTCTGCCGAGCGCACCTCACCCCCCGGCCCCCTCTGCCTTGCGGGAGAGGGGGAGGGTTCAGGCGTGCTTGGTCGGCGCCGGGTGCGGAGGCAGCGACTCCGGGGCTGGATGCTTCGTCCCGTGCACCCTGAGGCCAAGCTGTACGAGATCCGGGTGCTTGGTGAATTCCGGGCAGATCTCCTGCTCGAATTCGTATGGCCCACCGGTCTCGGCGTCGGTCCAGGGGAATCCCCGGCAGACCACCGGATAGTATGGCTGGTTGTGGATCGAGCAGCCGTTGTCCACGACGAAGACACACTTGCCCTCTTTCACCCTGGTACGCCACTCCCCCCACCGATTGAGATACACCTTCCCTTCTCCGTGATCGGCGATGATTGCCTTCGCTTCGGTGGGACTCACAGTAGTGCCGTACGTGCAGCAGGCGCTGTGGTGGGGGCAGGGGAAACAGGGGAGCTTGGGGAAGTTGCTCACGGGTGGAGTCCCTGCGGGAGGTGTCGCGGCAAACGGGGGACGACCTCCGGAAGCACGACGCCGGTGACTTGTTGAGTGGGTGTCACGCCGAGGAGCGCCGCGAGCGTGGGCCCGATGTCGGTGGTGCTTATTGTCCGATCGGTGGTGCCGCCCGGTATGCCGGCGCCCCAGAATGCGATCGGGACGCGCTGATCCGCGAGCGTCGTGCTGCCGTGGTCGGTGCGCTCCCAGACATAGCCGTCGCGCACCGAGGCGGCGATGAGCCACCCTTGGGTCGGCGGGATGCCGCGGCGCCAGAGCCGCGCTTCGGCGTCGGCGCGGGTCGCGCGTAGGAGGGTGCGCGGGGTGTACACCCGCCACACACCTGCCAGCCCACGCGCCTCGGCCGCGAGAGAATCCGCGAACCGTCCGATATCGATGCCACGGGCGCGCATCGCCGCCGTGTCACCGTAGAGAAGGCCATTTTCCTGCACCAAGCCGAAGCTCGAGCCCCACCGTGCCAGGAGGGCTGCGCGCAGGCGCTCGGTCATCGGCTGCATCGTGGGGCGGTCGGCGCGGCCACCCCGCTCCTTCGTCCACTCGACCCAATGTTGGGTCCCGTGGTCGGCGGCCAGGGCGTAGACGATCCGGCCGCCGGGGACCAGATGGGCGAGGCTGTCCTGGAACCAGCCGAACCAGCGATCGAGCCGGAGGAGATGGTCGTGCATCTCCTTGGAGTCGGGGCCGTAGTCGTGGCCGACCCGGTCGGTGGTCGAAAGGGAGACCACAAGAAGATCGGGACCTTCTCTGCGCTGGCCGAGCCCGACCTGCCGAGTCCCTTCGAGCGCCGCGTCGAGGGTGAGCGAATCCATCCACGGGAAGTAGACGATCCGGCCCGCGAGCGCGGTCGTGTCGGAGGGCGCGACGTGAGGGAAGGTGAATTCCTTGCCGCCGTGCTCCCACGGCACCGAGTCGCGCTCAGTATAGGATGCATCGGGGAGGAGGGGGTTCCAGGTGGCACCGAGGAACTGGCGCCAACCGGGACGAGCATTGTAGCGCTGGAGCCAGCTTGGGAGGGAGTCGCGGTAGTACTTGCTGGTGCCCCAGCGGCCGCGGGTCCACCAGTAGACGTCGCGGCGGGCGCGGCCGAGGGGAAGGATGGCGGCCCGGTCCTTCCGCGAGATGCTGAATACGCGGGTAGTGGGATCCTTGGCCAGCATCCAGTCGTACAGCGTGGTCCCCTGGAATCGGAGCGGCGAAGCGGGATCGCCCGTACCCCCTCCCACGATCGGATAGAGGGGGTCGTTGACGCCGAAGTCGTTGGAGACGATCCCCGTGCTGGAGGGGGGGCGACCCGAGAGGAGCGTCGAGGTCCCCGGGGCCGTCTCCGTCATCGCGTGGTCCTGCCGGCCGTCGAGGTAGAGGAGCCCGTCGTCGAGTATCCGGCGAAAGCCACCAGTGTACTGTGCCCCGTATCTGGTGAAGTAGTCGGGCCGCATCTGATCGACGACGATCAGAACGGCCAAAGCTGGCTTATCCCTTGGCGCCGGGGCGACAGGTCGCGGAGGGGTGGATTGGAGGAGGACAAAAAGGGCGCTGAGCATCCCCAATAATACACCACGCCTCCCGAACTCTCCGGGAGGCGTGGAGGCCCACTGGTTCGGCGCTACTCCGTCAGTTCCACCAACTGGGCGAGAAATTCGCGCCGGTATTCGTCAATTGCACCAGGCCTGATCCATTCGCGTTCATCGACCAGATCTGCATGCTCCCGGAGCGGTTGCTCTGGAAGTAGATCTTCGTGCCATCCGGCGACCAGGTCGGCGAGCGGTCGCTGAAGGTGGCGTGGTTGGTGAGGGGCACCAGGACGCCGGCGCCCAGGTTGCTGATGGCGAAGATGTGGGCCACGCCATTCACATCCTGCAGCTCGAACGCGATGCGCATCCCGTCCGGCGACCACGCCGTGTGCAGGATGAAGGTGTTCAGGTAGGCGAAAGGAACGAAGGCGGCGGCGCTGTTGGTGAAGCCAAAGACGCTGTCACCGGCGGCGGTCCGCAAGAGGCCCACTCCCGCGGCCGTCGTGTCGTGCTTGAGGATCTCACTCCCACCACCGCCGCTGCTCGGCATGACCATCAAATCGAGGTAGTTCTTGGAGAAGGTGATCTGATCCGATTCGTGAGACCAGGACGGGAAGTCCTGCACGCCGCCACCCAGCTGTTGGCGGTTGGTGCCGTCGCCGCGGATGGTGAACAGACCGAAGCTCGGGGCGCCGGCCGCGACTCGGGAGGCGATCGTGATGCCGTCGGCCGACCAGGCGGCCTCCCCGGCGTCGGAACGCGTCTGCAGCTGCCGGATACCGGTCCCGTCCCCGTTCATCGTGAAGAGGGCCTGGATCCCGGCCGGACCCTCCGAGAAGGCCACGGTGCCGTTCTGCGAGTTCTTCGCCGGCGTGGGGTCGCTGACCATAAGACGCGTCGTGACCTGAGACTGCTGCGAGCCGTCCTCCTTCATCCGCCAGACTTCGAACGTGCCAGTCCGGTTGGAGGAGAAGTAGACGAAGTTGGCGTTGTTGGTGACGGCGAACGTATTGCTCACCGCGTCGGTAATGCCGGCTGCAGTGGTCGCGAAGAAGGTGAGAGTGAAGCCGGTGCCTTCCTCACTGAAGGTGACGGCATTGAAGGTCGCCACCCCGCCGACCACCGGCCGGGTCGTGACACCCCCGGCCGTCATGCCGAGCACAGAACCCGAGCCCGGGGTCACGATGACCGTGATGCTGTCGATTGCGGAAGAGTCCACCAGGCCATTGCCGGCGTCTCGCACCTGCACCTTGAGGGCCGGAGCCATGGCCGACCCGATATCGACGAGGGACGGCTGCACCGTGATCGTGAGGTGGTCGGGCACCTGGGCGGTGCCGCCGCCAGTTCCGTCACTCGGCGACGTGGGATCGCACGACGCCAGCAGGATTGCCCCGGCAACGAGCGCAGGGAGGATCTTCCGCATGGTAACTCCTTGGGATGTAATGGGCTGGGTCAGATTGGAAGATAGGCAAAACGCGCCGTGACTTCAACCAGAACGCCCCCGGATGGGTTCTACATCAGGCTTACCGACGCACTACAGGCCCCCGGCACCTGACACCCGATGGCGAGCTCGGTGAGCCGAGGATGGCTGCCTCGGTGATCAGTAGTATTCACCGCTCGTGAACAGGGTCCGTGCGCACGCCGCCAGAGGCCGTCGACCGAAGGCGAGTGCCGCGGGGCGGAGCGCCGGCGCGAGTCCCTCGGCATCCCACTCCGACGTAATCCCCCGGCTCAAGAAGGCAAAGACCTCTCGCTCTTTCGGGCTCCGCTGGAACATCGGAGCGGCGACGACGAATGCCTCGCGCACCGCCGGAGTGGGACCATACAACAGCTCCCGCAGGTCAGTGCAGGCGCTGATACCGAGGAAGGTGAGGTGCTCCCAGCGAATGGCCCGACCCGCCGCTCCACTCTGCGCCATCGTGATGAATCGGGCCCGCAGGAGCCGCGTGGTCAGGCTCTCCGCGGGGGTCGACGGGATGGTCGAATCCACAGGCATCGCGAGTGCCGCCACGAGCGCGTCTCCATCGGCCCTCCGTCCGCTCGCGCGCCACACCTCGGCGAGGGTGAGCCCCGCCTCCCGCGCGATATTGGCGCCGATGAACGCCCCGATCAGAAAGTCGGAGTCATCACGGAGCCGAAGTCCCAGGCCGATGGCGATCCGGATGAGCGAGTCGGCGACCGCGGGGCGATGATCGACCATCGCGAGTGCCGCTCGGTAGAGTTCTGCGCGAGCGGCCGATTGTATCCCAAAGAACCGAGGGAGGGGGAGATCGAATACGGTCATTCCCGCCGGCAGCGGCATGCGCACGGCGACCCACGGATCCATCGCTGCTGCGTACGCCACGGTGTCAATGAGCGCGAAGTGGGGATGGGTGCCGATCCGCTCGAGCCACGCTCGCTCCCCCTTACTCAACCCGCGCAAGGCGTGGCGAAGGACGGAGTCACCCTTCCACCCCTCGAATGGGCTCGAATCGGGGAGCCAGAGCCGCATCGTGGCGGCAGGGTACTCGACCAGCAGAGAGTCGCTTCGATCGGACCCGTTGGCCGAGATTGCCTGGAAGGCGATCCCGGCCGCCTCAGCGGTGATCCCCGTGCGCGGCGTCGGTCGATACTGGACGAGGATGTCGGTGACCCTCGCCCGCGCGAGCGCCCGGTTGAAATTCGGCGTCACCACCGTCCAGAGGACCTGCCCCATCGCCCCGAGCAGGAGCGCCGGAAGGACGACGAACAGCGCCAGGACCATCACCGCCGAGGTCCAGAGATCCCCGACCCAGGTGATGGGTGAGGTCCACCTTCCGCGGGTGCTCCAGCTCACCGCCCCCGAGAAGAGGATCACGAAGAGGAGGGGGAGTGCAGGATTGGGAAGCCATCCGCAGGCAGCGATGACGAGCGCCACCGCCGCGCCGGGGAGCGGCGCGATCGCGCGAACCGTCTCGCCCACCGATGGCTTCGGTCCCCCGCTCGTGAATCCGGACCGGGCCGCCCCGACCAGGAGGAGCACCACCGCGAGGCCGACGAGGACGAGGGCTACGGTGGGCGTCGGGAAGAGCGCGGAGTCGGGAGAGAGCCAGGCGAAGATGCCCGCATGGAGGCCGAGTGCCCAGGCGCCGGCGGAGAGGAGTGTGGTCTTGGTCATAGAGAGAAGTTACGACGCCACTGGAGGTTCGCAACTGAAACTGGGGGCGCGGCGCGCGCGTAGATGCGGCTAGGTTGTGAGTCTAGAGTCTAGAGTCTAGAGTTTAGAGTGTGGAGTCTAGAGGGGTGCAAGGCGGAGCCGAGCGACCTCAGTTGATGATCGTGCTCGAACACCCTCCACCCTCCACCCTCGACCCTCGACTCTAAACTCTAAACTCTACACTCTAGACTCTACACTCCAGTCTCCAGACCAACACCCCTTCGAACCACAAAGGTCCCGATGCGCCGCCTCCTCCCCGTGATGTTCCTGCTGTCGGCCTGCGCGAGCGGCTCAGGGATGCAGTCCCCTGCCCCGGCCACGAGCAGCGCCGAGCCGGCCCGCCCCCGTCCTTATCCGATGACGATGACTCCGCAGTTCCAGCGCGCCCTGGATCGGGGGACCCGGACCCCCACGGGGGCACCGGGCCCGAAGTACTGGACCCAGGGGGCTGAGTATCGGATCTCGGCGTCGATCGACCCGGTCACGGCGGTGCTCACCGGCAGCGAGACGATCAAGTACACCAACCGCTCCCCCGATACCCTCCGCTCGGTGTGGCTCCAGGTCTCGGCCAACGCGTACGCGCCTGAAGCGCAGCGGAACGACAACTTCCCCATCACCCGCGCGGTGCAGTTCACCAAAGCCACCGTCGGGGGTGTCGATGCCCCGCTGATGACCCGGCCGGCTCGCGGCCCGGGGTATCGCGTCGACGGTACCCGGATGCAGGTGATCCTCGGCCAGCCGCTCCTCCCGGGGCAGAGCGTCGACCTCGCCTTCGACTGGAACTACCCGGTGCCGCCGGGCAATGCTCAGCGCGGCGGCCAGGATGGGAAGACCTGGCTGGTGTCGTACTGGTATCCGCAGATGGCGGTGTACGACGACGTGAATGGGTGGCAGACCGATCGCTACCGCGGGCAGGCGGAGTTCTACATGGGCTACGCCGATTACGACGTGAGCCTGACGGTACCGGCGGGGTGGATCATCGGCGCCACCGGTGAACTCCAGAACGCCGACCAGGTGCTCGCCCCGCAGACCCGCGACCGACTGGCGCAGGCGCGCCGGAGCGCTTCCACGGTACAGGTAGTGACGGCCGCCGACCGCGGCCCCGGCAAGGCGACGCTCGCAGGGACCAACGGGAAGCTCACCTGGCGCTTTGCGGCCAAGAACGTGCGTGACTTCACCTGGGCGGCGAGCCCCGACTACCTCTGGGACGCGCAGGCCGCGGTGGTGGGCGACGCCACCGGCGACGGGAAACCCGACACCGCATTGGCGGTGGCGATGTACCGCCCCGAAGCGGGCCCCCTCTGGGTGCGTGACGCGGAGTACGCCCAGCACTCGGTGCAGTTCCTGTCGCAGTACCTCTGGCCGTACCCGTGGAGCCACATGACCGTGGTGGAGGGTGTGCAGGGGTGCGGCGGGATGGAGTACCCGATGCTCACCTGTCTGCAGGCCGAGTGGCCCAACGACACCACGATGTACGAGGTCGTGGTACACGAGATCGCGCACATGTGGTTCCCGATGATGGTCGGGAGCGACGAGCGCCGACACTCCTGGATGGACGAAGGAAATACCCAGTTCGACCAGAGCCAGGGGATGCAGGACTTCTACCGCGGGTACGACGACGAGGCGGTCAATCGGAACATCTACCTCGGCTTCTCGCGCGGCGGGGGCGAGCTCCCGATGATGACCTGGAGCGACTGGCAGCCCACCGGCGGAAGCTTCGGGATCGCCAGCTACTTCAAGCAGGCCACCGTCCTGGTGACGCTCAGGAACCTGATCGGACGTGAGGCGTTCGAGCGGGGGCTCCGCACCTACGGGCGGCAGTGGATGTACAAGCATCCCACCCCGTACGACTACTTCAACGCCTTCAACACGGCGAGTGGTCAGGACCTCGGCTGGTTCTGGCGCAGCTGGTACTTCGAGACCTGGCAGCTCGACCAGGCGATCGCCTCGGTCACGCCGAAGGGGAGCGGCTTCGAAGTGACGATCCAGGACAAGGGACTGATGCCGATGCCGGTCAGGCTCGCGATCTCGCACGCCAACGGCACGGTGGAGCGCCGCGAGATCCCGGTCTCGGTGTGGCTCGCCGGCAACGACCGCACCACGATCATGGTCCCCGGCGACGTGACCAAGATCGAGATCGACCCGGAGAATGGCTTCCCCGACATCGACCGGAACAACAACAGGTGGAACCGATAGCAACAGCGTGAGAGGTAAGGGGTAAGAGGTAAGCGGTAAGGGGTAAGAGGTAAGGGGTAAGGGGTAAGGGGGCTTACGGTCGAGGTCTCGACGGTAGGCCCCCTCACCCTTCACCCCTTACCCCTCACCTGTTTGTATTCTTGCGATGCCTATCCTCCCACCGAACGACCACTTTGACGGCGTCCGGTTCCACAACTCGGACCCCGCGGCGAAGACCCGCCCCCTTTCCGACGTCTGGCGCTGGTACCGCGCCCGTCGCCCCGCGATCTGGCCGAAATGGATCGAGAATGGCGCGCCCCATCCTGTCACTGCGAACGCCGCGGGCCGGATCGCGATCACCTGGATCGGTCACTCCAGCTTCCTCATCCGGATCGGCGCGCTGACCCTCCTCACCGACCCGGTCTTTGCCCTGCACGCCGGTCCCTTCGGTCGCCTGGGCCCGCGCCGGGTCCGTGCGCCAGGGATCTCCCTGGATCGTCTCCCCCGCATCGACCTTATCCTCCAGAGCCACAATCACTACGATCACCTTGACCTCGCCGCTCACCGGGCATTCGCTCGACGTGACTCATCGCTGGTCGTGACGCCCCTCGGCAATCAGGCCTATCTCCCCCGAGCGGCGCGGCCGAGAACGACCGAGCTCGACTGGTGGGAGTCGATGGTGCCGCGCCCGGGAGTACAGGTGACTGCAGTCCCGGCGCAGCATTTCTCGGCCCGCACGCCGTGGGACCGGGATCGGGCACTCTGGGGGGGCTTCGTTGTCGAAGCCGAAGGCCGGCGGGTCTATTTCGCGGGGGACTCCGGCTATGGCGCGCACTTCACCGAGATCGGGCGGCGCTTCCCAGGGATCGAGGTTGCGCTGCTCCCCATCGGCGCCTACGAACCGCGCTGGTTCATGGGGCCGGTGCACATCGATCCAGCCGAGGCGGTCCGCGCCCACCTCGACCTGGGGGCGAGAGCGAGCGTAGCGATGCACTTCGGTACCTTCCAGCTGACCGACGAGGGGATCGACGAGCCGGCTACCGAATTGAAAGTGGCGCGGCGCGCTGCTGGACTGGCACCGGACGCCTTCCGGGTTCCGGAGATCGGCACTACACTCACCTACTGACATTCCGGTCGTGTTGGCCACTTGATCGCGAAAACGCGAAAGGGCGAAACGCTGTTCCGAGACTGGACCAGTTGCCTCCCGATCGGTATGGTGAGGAGCAACCGAACTTAGAGCGACCAACGATTGAGGAAACCCGCGCGCGTGCTCCTGGCCCTGTTGCTCCTCCTTCTCGTCGGGGTCGTCGCCTGGCGACTGACCCGCCACCCGCGGGATGACCGTGCGTGGATACCCGACCAGCGCCACGCCCCCGCCATCCACTTCGATGGCGATCTGGTGTCCATCGCCGGGCTCCGTGATGCCGATCCGCGGACTCGGGCCCCGGCCTGGCTCGAGCGGACCTACGACCTGGCCGCACTGGACAGCGTCTGGCTGGTGGTAGCCCCCTTCTCGGAGGGGTGGCGCGGTCCGGCGCACACCTTCGTCACCTTCGGCTTCGGCGATTCCTCCTATCTGTCGGTGTCGGTCGAGGCCCGTCGTGAGGAAGGTGAAGAGTACGGCGTCATCGCCGGGGCCCTCGACCGATTCGAGGTGATGTACGTGGTGGGAACGGAACACGACCTGATCGGGCGGCGGGCATTCGACGCCGCGGGACCGTTGTATCTCTATCCGATCCGGGCGACACCGGAAGCGATCCGCACGCTTCTCACCGGGATGCTGACGCGCGCCGATGATCTGCGCAAGCGTCCGGAGTACTACAACACCCTCACCAACAACTGCACGTCGAACCTGCTCGCGCACGTGCGCCTGCTGGTACGCGGGCGGATCCCGTCCGGGATCCTGACGATCTTCCCCGGGTATGCCGATGCGGTCGCCAAGAAGCTCGACCTGATCGACGATGACGGCGACATCGACGCGGTCAGGGTGCGCTACCGGATCGACGAGAGTGCACGCGCCGCGCTCGACTCCGCCGACTTCTCCCAGGCGATCCGCCGCCCCCGATGACGCTCCGCCTCGCCACCATCGCCGACGCGGAAGCGATCGCCGAGCTGCACCTGGCGAGCTGGCGAAGCGCATACCGAGAATTCGTCTCCCCGGGGGTGCTCGAAGGACTGGAAATGACACCGCATGTGGTGGAGTGGCGGCGGCGGGTAGGGGTGCCGAGGGTGAGGATCGACCTGGTGGAAGCGGACGGCCGGCTGATCGCCTTCTGCGCCCACGGGCCTTCGGGGGACAAGGATGCCCCGAAGGAGGGTCCCGATGTGTGGGAGGTCAAGAACCTGCACGTCCTGCCATCGTTGCGGCGCACCGGCTCCGGAGGGCGGCTCTTCGATCTTTCGGTCGCACACGCCCGCGATGTCGGCGCCGGCGCCGTCACCCTCTGGGTGGTGGAGCGTAACGTCACCGCCCGCAGCTTCTACGAGAAGAAGGGGATGTCCCCCGACGGTGGCCGGACCACCCATACCCTCGGCGCCGACGGCACGATGCCAGTGGTGCGGTATCGGCTCTCCCTCTGACGGAAGCTCAAATGCCACGACCGATCCTGCTCACCGCGGCCCTGCTCCTGCTGACCGGATGCGGCGCCGGGTGGCACCGGACCGAGCTCACCCCGGAGACCGCCCTCGGGCCGAGGGACCAGTTCCTCATCCATCACGGTGCCAACGTGGATCGATGGCACGCGGTGCAGGTCTCGGAGGACTCCATCGCGGGGATCCCTTGGCTCAAACCGGCCGATTGCGACAGTTGCCGCCTTGCCCTGCCCCGCGCGAGTGTGGACTCGATCCGGCTCGGCCATCCTGCCCAAGGGGTCTGGAAGACGGCCGGGTTGATCTTGTTTGGTCCTCCGGCCATTCTGACCCTGTACTGCCTCCTCCACGGGGAGAATGGCGGTTGCTGGGTCCCGCCAGAGACCTGACCGACACTTCGGACCACTAGCGCACCGCCGCGACGTTGTTCGACCGATCCGTATCAGGCAGCTTCCCCTCCGGATCGACCTCCGCCTTCACGATCCGCCTCCCATTGTGCGCGCGCCAGGTGAAGCGCGGCCCCTGATTCCACAGGTCAACGGGAAGGGTGACCATCTCCACGCTCTGGTCAGCGTAGGTCACCCGGAGGAAGACCGGGAGCTGCATCTCCCCCTTGTTCCACAGGATCACGCGCCCACCCGAATCGCCGTTCTCGATCGCCTCGACCGCCTGGTCAGGGCGATTGGTCGTGTAGACCCAGTCGCGCCAGTACCAGGCGAGCTCCACCCCGCTGCGGTCCCGCATCATCCGGAAGAAGTCCCCGGGGGTCGGGTGTTTGAATGCCCAGGCGCGGAGATATTCGCGGAAGGCATCGTCGAACCGAGCCCGCCCCAGCACGTGCTCGCGGAGCGTGCGCATCATGAGCGCCGGCTTTTGATAGCCGGTCCAGAAGAGGTCCCGCACCTCCACCGGCCGGGTGATCATCGGCTGTTCGGTCCCGGTGAGGGCGTGCTCATTGTACAGGTGGAGCGGATGGAGCTCGATGGTGTCGCCGTAGGGGGTGCCGTGCCAGTAGTTGGCGGCGTTCTGCAGGTCGATGAAAGTGTTGAACCCCTCGTCCATCCAGGGGAAGAGTCGCTCGTTGCTCCCGACGATCATCGGGGTCCACTGATGGCCGAGTTCGTGGGCCACGACCCACTGGAGGTCGGTGCGGACAGGGCCGGTGGGATCGAAGGTCATCATCGGGTATTCCATCCCCTCGATCGGCCCCTCGATGCTGGAGGCGTGAGGATAGGGATATCGGAGCCACTGTTCGCTGAAGTGCTTGATCGCCTCGCGCGCCATCCGGTTGGCCTCGGGCCAGAGGGTCGCGGAGGGACGGTAGTAGGTGTGGATGAGGATGCCGTCATAGCCGCTGGCGTCCCAGCGGAAGTTCGGGGCGGCCGCGATGGCGAAGTCGCGCACTGAGTCGGCGGTGAAGCGCCAGGTGCGGACGGCCAGTGGGCCGGGGGGCCGGGGGGCCGACACCCTTTCGGCTTCGGCCTTGGTGATGATGGCGACCGAGGTATCGCTGGTGCGCGCGGTGGCCAACCGTCGACGCTGGACCGCGGTGAGTACTTCGCCGGGGTTGATCAGGCGGCCGGTGGCCGCCACGACGTAGTTGGCCGGCAGCGTGAGCGCCACGTCGAACTTGCCGTATTCGAGGTAGAACTCCCCCGCCCCGATGTACGGCTCGTGGTTCCACCCGGTCACATCGTCATACACCGCCATCCGCGGGTACCACTGCCCCAGCTCGTAGAGGGTGCCGTCGTGGCCCATCCGCCCCGCGCCGTAGGGGGGCACCTGGAAGCGCCACGCGATGTCGAGCCGCACCACGCCCCCCGAGGGGATCGGCCGCGCCAGGTCGATCCGCATCATGGTACCGATGACGGTATACCGCACGACCTGGCTGTCGACGCGCACCGCGAGGAGCGAATCACCGCCGGCGAACCCCTTGCAGGAGAAGTCGAACGCCGAGGAGAGGAAGACGAGAGGCGGCTGATCGAGCACGGTCGCGACGCTTCCCGGGGCACAGATGTTCTGCTCGAGCTGCAGCCAGAGTTCGGTGAGCGCCTCCGGCGCGTTGTTGTAGTAGGTGATCCGCTCCGTCCCACGCACCATCTCGGCCGTGGGGTCCAGGGTCACGTCGATCCGATAGTCGGCGCGCTGTTGCCAGTAGCGGGGGCCGGGGCGCCCCGAGGCGAGGCGCACCGAGGAGGGGGCCGCGATGCCGGCACCAGCAAAGGCCCCGCTCGGCGTGGACTGGGCCGCGAGGTGCGGCGCGATCAGGACGAAAAGGAGCACCAGCGCGAGCACCGAGGTCGGACGGGACATCACTGCCTCCGGAATGGTCGGGGATGTAGCTTGAAGATATGGAGCCACTGACGACCCCGCAGCACCCCGGGCCGAGCCTGGCAGCGCCGTGGGACATCCCCCTTGATACCCTCGATGGGCGGATGACGACGCTCGGTGAGTGGCGCGGGAAAGTGCTTCTGGTGGTGAACGTGGCGAGCCAGTGCGGTCGAACCCCGCAGTATGGTGGCCTCGAGGCGCTGTGGCGCGCGCGCCGAGATGAGGGCCTGGCGGTCCTTGGCTTCCCCTGCGATCAGTTCGGGCATCAGGAGCCGGGAAGCGCCTCAGAGATCGCGAATTTCTGCGAGCGGAACTATGGCGTCAGCTTCCCCCTCTTCGCCAAGACCGAAGTGAATGGCCCGCACGCTCACCCGCTCTACCGCTGGCTCAAGCGCGAGCGTCCGGGGTTCCTCTGGATCGGCCGGATCAAGTGGAACTTCACCAAGTTCCTCGTTGACCGGCGCGGGCGAGTAGTGCGCCGCTACGGACCCTACACGTTGCCGGAACAGATCGCGCCCGACCTGTCACCCCTCCTCGCCCGATGAGCGACCATCACCCCTTCCGTTATGAGCTCCACTTTGCCGTCCGGCCCGCGGACATCGATATCCTCGGCCACGTCAATAACGTGGTGTACGTCCAGTGGGTGCAGGACGTGGCGACCGCTCATTGGCAGGCCGCGGCGCGGGACGACCACCTGGTCAACGTGCTCTGGGTGCTCGCCCGCCACGAGATCGACTACAAGGTCTCGGCCATGCCGGGGGACGATATCATCGCCCGCACCTGGGTCGGTGAGCCCGACGGCATCCGGTATCCTCGCCACGTCGAGCTGATCCGCGCGGCCGACGGGAAGCTGCTCGCCCGGTCGCTGACCGTCTGGTGCCCGGTGGACGCGAAGACCCTGCGCCTCCTCCGCCCCCCGCCGGCAGGGCTCCAGGACGGGTTCTACGGCCCGCCGGTGCGCGCCTGATTATCTTGTCTCCGTACCCCCAAGGAGCAGCCGATGTCGAGGAAGGATGATCAGCGGATCGCGAACCTGGCCCGGAAGAATGCGGCCAAGATCAAGCCGCCCACGCAGGACCGCGCAGGCCAGTTCGATGACACCCTCCGGATCCGGCCGCAGGAGCAGGACCCCGAGACCAAGCGGATGTTCCAGGACATGAAGAAGCGCGAATTCTAGAAGCCTCCGAGGGACCGGCGCACCGCTCGGCCCCCGTTTTCCGTTGTCCGAAGAAAGTGCCCCGTGCCGTTCACTGAACTGAAGCTCCACCCCGACCTCCTTCGCGGCCTGAAGGAGCTCGGTTACGCGCGCCCCACCCCGATCCAGAGCCAGGCGATCCCTGCCGCGATGGCGGGGAAGGACCTGCTCGCCTGTGCAATGACGGGGAGCGGGAAGACCGCCGCCTTCCTGCTGCCGATCCTGCACAAGCTGATCGACAAGCCCCGGCGTACCACCCGGGCGCTGGTGATCACGCCTACCCGCGAGCTCGCGGCCCAGATCGTCGAGGCCCTCAACGAGATGGCGGTGCACACCCCGATCACCGCCGCGGCGGTGTACGGCGGGATGAGCATGGGGCCGCAGGAGCATGCCTTTCGGAGCGGCGTGGACGTGATGGTCGCCACACCCGGCCGGTTGCTCGACCACCTCCGGCACGGGTACGCCAAGCTCGACAAGATCGAGCATCTGGTGCTCGATGAGGCCGACCGAATGCTCGACATGGGATTCCTTCCTGAGATCCGGAAGATCCTGCGTCACATCCCCGCCAAGCGGCAGACCCTCTTCTTCAGCGCCACGATGCCGGGGGAGATCGCCAAGCTCTCGCGCGAGATGCTGCATGATCCGGTGATGTTCAACGTGGAGCGTCAGTCGGCGCCCGCGGTGGGGATCACGCAGGCGGTGTACCCGGTCCCGCGCGAACTCAAGGGCGCGCTCTTCGCCGAGCTGCTCAAGCGCGGCGAGATGAAGGAAGCGCTGGTCTTCACCCGCACCAAGCACCGTGCCAACCGGCTGTGGGAATTCCTCTCCCATCGCGGTTACAAAGTGGCGCGGATCCACGCCAACCGTTCCCAGCCGCAGCGCGCCGAGGCACTGGCCGGCTTCAAGGATGGCCGGTATCGCGTGCTGGTGGCGACCGATATCGCCGCGCGCGGCATCGACGTCACCGCCCTCGGCCACGTGGTGAACTTCGACGTCCCCGCGGCTCCCGATGATTACATCCACCGCGTTGGGCGGACCGCGCGCGCCGAGACCACCGGCCATGCATTCACCTTCGTCGCCCCGGATGAAGAGGACGAGCTGCGCCGCATCGAGCGCGCGGTCGGCAAGCGCCTCCCGCGGGTGACCCTCCCGGATTTCGACTACAAGTCCAAGCCGGACCAGCCCCTCGAGATCCCCCAGGCCCAGCGCATCGCGGCCATCCGGGCCCGCAAGTCGGAGGACCGGGCCCGCGCCAAGGCCAAGGCGGACCGACGCACCTCCCACGGTCAGGGTACGCCGGGGACCAAGGCAGGACCGGGACACTCCGCCCCCCGCGAGGGAAGCTCCGGTGGCCGGCCCGGAGGCGGCCCCCGCCGCGGCGGACGACCGGGCGGTCCGCGGCGCGGTCCCAGCGGTGGACCACGCTGATCCCCATGCGGCTGCTCCTCCCCTTCGTTCTCCTGCTCGCCGCCGCCTGCGGGCGCGGCGCCAGCCGTGCCGCGTCCGATTCCCTCGCGACCCGCGACACGCTCACCCGGCATCAGAAGGACAGCATCCTCGCCCAGAGCGCCATCCCGGGCGCCAGTGTGGTGGGCCGTGCCATCGCGGTCCAGGACTCCGGCGCCTCCCGCCAGGCCCAGATCGAATCCGCGGGACGCGAGCCATGAGAGGAGCGTTCTTCCTCGGCACGTGCCTTCTGCTCTCGGCCTCCCCGCTCACCGCCCAGCGCAAGGATGGGATGCTCACCCAGGACGACATGCGCCGGGTGCGACCGAACTCCTGTCCCATCGCAGACAGTCTCGCGGGCCGGCCGCTGGCTCGACCCACCCAGCCCGCGCTGGGGTGGCGCAGGGGCCGCGTGAACAACCTCATCTCGAATGACCCGTTCGCGCTGAGCGCTCGCAAGCCGATCGATGCCATCATGCTCACCGCCATCTCCGAAGGGCCGGGCCCGCACCCCGATGCGACCTACGCCATGCAGCTCCGGCTCAAGGACTCGGTGTTGCGCGAGGGCGCGGCAGCGGCACTGATCCTCATCATCGATGACTCCATCACCACCGAGGTCGGTGACATGCTCGGCGAGACCACGCCTTGGGCGCGGGACAACTCCGTCGATCAGATGCTGACCCAGGCGCTGCCCGCCAGCCTGGTCCGGAAAATGGTCGCCGGCACCTCCCTACGCGGCAGGATCGGTCCGACCGACTTCATCGTGCCGCCACGGACCTTGGAGACCTTCCGGTCGGTCTTCATCGCGGCATCATGCGGAGAACGACTCTGAGCCGTCACCGACCCGCTCTCGCCCTGGTCGTCCTCGCGGCCGCCTGCGTGACCGGCCTGCCTCCAACCACCGGAACGCAGGCGGTCCCCCTCGTGATCGCGGCCGACATCAAGACGCGGGCCGTGCGCGGAGCCCTGGCCGAGATCTCGCTCAGCAGCGACAATGCGGCGATCAGGTACGGCGTGTATCTCGACACCCTCGTGGGCCCGACCCCCGAGGAGTATCTCTACGCCTGGGCGCACCCACGGCCCTGGCTCGACGCAATGGTGGCCAACGGGTTGGTGGAGGGATTGTTCGGGGTACCGGCCTACCGAAGCGGCCTTCCCCGGACCGCATTCGCGATCGAGATCGGCGAACCGTACCCGGCCGGACCCGACACCCTGGCCGTGGTGTACGATTGGTGCGTGCGCCGCTTCCCGACCGAGAACGGGATCGTGGGCACCGCGACCGTCTGGCGGGACGCCTTCGTCCGGGCCGACAGCGGGTGGGCCCGCGTTGGCCACGTACGCACGATGGCGCCCTCGGCCTGCACCCCCTGAGGGGAGCCGACACCACGGATGCGTGAAGGGTCCCCGGAACTCCGGGGACCCTTCACGCTTCGGAAGACCGCTGATTCAGCGCGGTCCGCGGCGCGACCGCCGTCGGGCGGCGGCGGCTTTCACCTTCCGCGCCACGCTCGGCTTGAGGTAGTGCCGCTTGTCCCGGAGCTCCTTGAGGAGCCCGGAGCGCTGGACCTTGCGACGGAAGGCGCGGAGCGCCCGTTCCACCGAATCGGTCTCGTCCAGGATGACTTCGATCATCGTTCCTCCGAAGAGTTCAGCAGCGCTTAGCGGGCGACGCGGACGACGTTCTGCGCGGCCGGGCCCTTCTGGCCCTCGACGATCTCGAACTCGACCTTTTCGCCTTCGCCCAAGGTCTTGAATCCCTGGCCCTGGATCGCGGTGTGATGCACGAAGCAATCCTTCGCGCCACCCTCGGGGGTGATGAACCCGAAGCCCTTGGCTTCGTTGAACCACTTGACGGTGCCGGTTGTCTTCATTGTCCTGCTCCTTGACTGTGTTCGTAATCGGAGCCCGGACGGACCAGACACACCGACTACCTAAGTTGGACGCGAACGGGGACCGACTACCGCCGGCCCCCGTAATTCTTCAGGAACTCGTCCGCCACCATGGCGGAAGTCGCAGGCAGAATGTAGCTAGACCCCCCCTAATACGCCAGTCCAGCCCCCCATAAGGGGGCTAAGGGCTGGGGGCTGGGGGCTGGGGGCTCGTGCAGAAGAGAAGGGGCCCTTGGCTGCTCAAGCCCTTAGCCCTGAGCCCTGAGCCTTCTAACTTCAAGCATGGCCGACGACCGCCTCCCCGAACCCTTCGTCCGAGCCGACCGGCGCCTCCGCCCCCTCCTTCTTGACCGGGGGTTCCGCGTGGCCGGCATGGAATACCCCGACCGCGCGCGGGGGAGCGCCTTCGCGGAATATGTCCACGGGTACCTCCGACTCAGGCTCGTTTGGGAGGGGGAGGCCCGGGCCCTCTGGGTGGAGAGCGCCCGCCAGGAAGGGGCCGAGGTGGTGACCCGGTGGACCGATGTCGAATGGGCCCTGTCGGGAGAGCGGCAGCCGCTCGACCAGGACCTCAGTGACGGCCGGATCGAGAGATTGGCTGCGGCGACCTTGCGCTACTTGGACCGCGCCGGGCGCGATCGATCGGTGGAGGGTGGAGAGTGAAGGGTCGTCCCGGCCTGAAGTGGGAACTCGGTGACGTTCTCGGGTGTGAGAGCGACGCTACCCTTCACCGCGAGGAAAGATGACCCTCCACCCTTCACCCTCCACATCCTCACTGGCCACCGAGACCGCCACCCTCGCCGGCGGTTGCTTCTGGTGCCTCGAGGCGGTGTTCGAGCGCCTCAAGGGGGTCGACCACGTGGTATCGGGTTACGCCGGCGGGAAGCACCCCCGCCCCACCTACGCCCAGGTCTGCACCGGCACCACCGGTCACGCCGAGACGGTCTCGGTGACCTTTGATCCGACAGTATTGAGCTACGCCGATCTGCTCAAGATCTTCTTCGCGTTCCACGACCCGACCACCAAGGACCGCCAGGGTCCCGACTCGGGCACCCAGTATCGCTCGGCGATCTTCCCGCACTCGCCGGAGCAGGAGGGTACCGCTCGCGCGGTGATCGCCGAGCTCACCCGCGACCAGGTGTTCGACGCACCCATCGTGACGGAGGTGACCTCGCTCCCGGCCGATCAGGTGTGGGCCGCGGAGGCAGGTCATCAGCAGTACTATCGGCGCAACCCGACGCAGCCCTACTGTCTCTTCCAGGTCGCGCCGAAGGTCGCCAAGCTCCGGCGCGACTTCGCCGACCGTCTCCGCTCCGCGTGAGTCCTGCGCTCCTCCAGGATCTCCGGGGCGCCACCGCCCCCGATCGGGTGCTCGCGAGCGACCTCGAACGGGTGGCGTTCGCGAGCGACGCCTCGATGTACCACCTCGTCCCCCGCGCAGTGGTGCTGGCGAAGGACGACGCCGAAGTGGCCGCGATCCTCGCGGTCGCACGCCGTTACGCCGTGCCGGTGACCTTCCGGGCCGCGGGCACGAGCCTGTCGGGGCAGGCGGTGACCGACGGCATCCTGGTCGAGGTCGCGCGCCACTGGCGTTCGGCCACCGTGGAGGATGGTGGACGTCGCCTGCGATCCCGTCCCGGGATGCTCGGCGCACACCTCAACGCCCTCCTGGCGCCGCACCAGACCCGCCTTGGTCCCGATCCCTCCAGCCTCGCCGCCTGCACCCTTGGCGGGATCCTCGCCAACAACTCCAGCGGTCCCTGCTCCGGCGTCGAACAGAACAGTTATCACACCCTCGAATCGCTCACCTTCGTGCTGCCGAGCGGAGTACGGATCGACACCGCCGACCGCGATGCCGACGAGCAGCTCCGCCAGCGCGCACCCGAACTCCACCGCGGGCTCCTGGCGCTCCGCACCGAGCTGCTGGGTAGCCCGACACTTCGGGCGCGGGTCGAGCGAAAGTACCGGACCAAGAACACCACCGGCTACGGGCTCAACGCCCTGCTCGACTACGAACGTCCGATCGACATCCTGGCCCACGCGCTGATCGGTTCGGAAGGCACGCTCGCCTTCATCAGCGAAGCGGTGCTCCGCACCGTCCCGCTCCTGGCCCACACTTCGAGCGCGTTCCTCCTCTTCCCCTCGGTCCACGGCGCCTGCGAAGCGATCGTCCCCTTCCGCGAGGCGGAGACCCAGATGGTGGAGTTGCTGGACGAGGCCTCGCTGCGCGCCATCGCGCACCTTCCCGGCGTTCCGCGCGGGCTGGCGGATCTCCCCCGGGGGAGCGCGGCCCTGCTGGTCCAGGCGCAGGGGGCGGACGCCGAAGCGCTGGGGGATCGCGAGCGTGCCGCGATCGAGGCGACGGGCCGACTCTCGCTGCTCGCCCCGGGTGGATTCACACGGGATGCGCGGCAACAGGAGCGGTTGATCCACGCGCGAAAGGGGCTGTATCCCGCGGTCGGCGGACGGCGCGTGGACGGCACCACGCTGTTGCTCGAAGATGTCGCCTTCCCGGTGGAGCGCCTGGCCGCGGCCGCCGTCGACCTGCAGGAGCTTTTCCGCCGGCACGGGTACGACGATGCGGTGATCTTCGGCCACGCGAAGGATGGGAATCTCCACTTCCTCCTGACCCAACCGGTGGCGGATGCCGCGCAGGTCGACCGCTACGCCCGCTTCCTGGACGATCTGGTCGACCTGGTGGTGCACCGCCACGACGGCGCGCTCAAGGCGGAGCACGGCACCGGGCGCAACATGGCGGCCTTCGTCGAGACCGAGTGGGGTGGGGAGGCGGTGGCGATGATGCGCAGGCTCAAGGTGCTCTGTGATCCCGACGGCGTGCTCAGTCCCGGCGTCATCTTCCCCGCCTCGCCCCGAGCGCACCTCGAGCACCTGAAGTCGGTACCGGCGGTCGGCGTCGAAGTCGATCGGTGCGTGGAGTGCGGCTACTGCGAGCCGGTCTGTCCCAGCCGCGCGCTCACCCTCACCCCCCGGCAGCGGATCGTGGTCCTTCGCGAGCGCGCCCGCCGCGTGGCCGCCGGAGATCGGGCCGGCGTGGCTTCGCTCGACGCGGAATGGACCTACCCCGGGCTCGACACTTGTGCCGCCGATGGGCTCTGTGCCACCGCGTGCCCGGTGGAGATCGACACCGGCGCCCTGGTGACGCGACTCCGCGGGGAGGGGCGCTCACCGTTCGCGCGCGGTGCCGCAACGCTCGGCGCCGAGCACTATGGGGCGCTGGTGGGTCTGGGACGCGCCGCAACGAGGATCGGCCACGCCGTGGGGATGGATCTGCCAGCGGCGGGGCGCAGGGCGCCTGCCGCGCGGCGCGCTCCCGGAGCGATCGCGGTCTACTTCCCGAGCTGCATGGGAAGGGTATTCGCCGGCAGCACCGACCCGGTTCTCGCACTCGCCGAGCGCGCGGGGGTGGCGCTTCGGGTGCCTGACGGATTGGGTGAGGCGTGTTGCGGGCTGTCGTTCGACTCGAAGGGGCTCGCCGAAGCGGGTCGGGTGGTCCGCAGCCGGACCGAGGCAAGACTCACCGAAGTGAGCGAGGGAGGGCGCCTCCCGGTCGTCGTCGACGGGAGCTCGTGCGCCTTGGCATTCCACGAGAAGAGCTCGCTCCACGTGCTCGACAGCGTCGCGTTCGCGCGCGCGCATCTGCTGCCCCGGCTGACGATCCGCCGACGCATTCCCGACGCCGTGCTCCACGTGACCTGTGGCGCCATCCATCTGGGGCTCACCGACGACCTCAAGGCGATCGCGAACGCCGTCGCCGATCGGGTCTCGGTGCTGGCGACCAATGGTTGTTGCGGCTTCGCCGGGGATCGCGGGTTCACCCACCCCGAACTCACGGCGAGCGCCACGGCCCCGATGGCGAACGAGATCCGCAGCGCGGGGTACCCGCTGGGGCTCACCTCGAACCTTCCCTGCGGCATCGGAATGGCGCGGGCGACGGGCATCCCGTTCCGGCACATCCTCGAGGTGCTCGAAGAGGTCACTCGGTAGGGCGGACGGGCGGACGGGCGGGCGGGCGGTCGGGCGGTCGGGCGGTCGGGCGGTCGGGTCGAGGATCGGAGTCGGAGCTGATTGCCTCAAGGGGTCATCCTGAGCGGAGCGAAGGATCTAGTCGACGCTGCCTTGTCCCCTTGGATCCGGGCGACGGGGCACAGCGGGCAAGATCCTTCGCTCCGCTCAGGATGACTCCGGTGTCGGTACGCCTCCGTCCTACACCCGGCCCACCGGCCCACCGGCCCACCGGCCCACCGGCCCACCGGCCCACTGGCACACTGGCCCACCCGGCCCACTGGCCCACCGGCCCACTGGCCCACTGGCCCACTGGCCCACTGGCCGGCTAGTTCCCAAACGTATCGCAGCGCTTCGGGTCCCCATTCTGATACCCGCGACGGAACCATTCCGTCCGCTGGGCGCTGGTGCCGTGGGTGAATCCCTCCGGGTCCACCGCCTGCCCCGCCTGCCGCTGCAGCCGATCGTCGCCGACGGCGGCCGCCGCACCGAGCCCCTCCTCGACGTCCCCGCCCTCCAGCATCCCTTCCCGGTCGGCCACGTGGGCCCAGACGCCGGCGTAACAATCGGCTTGGAGCTCGAGTTTGACGGAATACTCGTTCTCATTCCCCGGGTCTCCCCGCTGCAGCCGCCGCATCTGCGCCTCGGTGCCGAGGAGTTTCTGGACATGGTGCCCGATCTCGTGGGCGAGGACGTACGCCTGCGCAAAATCTCCCGGCGCCCCGAAGCGATCACGCAGCTCCTGATAGAAGCCGAGGTCGATGTAGACCTTCTCATCCCCGGGACAGTAAAAGGGACCCATCACCGACTGCGCCTCTCCGCAGGCGGAGCTGACGTTGTCGCGGAACAGGACGAGGCGCGCCGACCGATAGGCCGTGCCTTGCGCGGGGAGGATGCGGCCCCACGCCGCCTGGGCGCTGTCGAGCACCACGCTCACGAAGCCGACGAGGGAGTCCTCCTGTGCCGAGCTCTGCACCGGCCCGTTGGTGGCGCCGCCCCCCGTCGCGTTGGGATCGAGCAGGGTGAAGAGGTTCTTCTTGAAGATGACGCTCCCCACCAGCAGGACCACGACGATGCCGAGCCCGAGACGGCCGCCCGGCAGCCGCAGGCCGCCCGATCCGCCACCCGAGGAGCCGCGCCGATCCTCGATGTTGTTGCTGGTGCCGCCGGGGGTCCAACGCATGGTCGGTCCTGGGTGAGGGGTCTCCAATGATACGGTGCGAAGTGCGAGGTGCGAAGTGCGGGGTCCCCGGCGCTCGAGTGCGAAGGTCGCTTCAGGCGAGGTCAACCGCACTTCGGACTTCGCACTTCGCACTTGTAGATTCCGGTCATGCCTACCCCTGCTCCCCGCCCGGTCGGTCGCTGGCTTGCCGCCTGGTGCGCGATGCTCGTCGCCCTCGTCGTCATCGGGGGCATCACCCGGCTCACCGAGTCGGGGCTCTCGATCACCGAGTGGAAGCCGGTGACCGGCGTCCTCCCGCCGCTGAGCCACGCCGCGTGGGAATCGGAATTCGCCAAGTATCAGCAGATCCCCGAGTACCGCGTCCTCAACGCCGGGATGACGCTGGACCGATTTCAAAGGATCTACTTCTGGGAATATCTCCACCGGCTCTGGGCCCGCCTCCTGGGCCTCTCATTTGCGGCGCCCTTGCTCTGGTTCGCGGCGACGCGGCAGGTCCGCGGTCGACTCGCTCAGCGGCTCTTTCTGATCCTCCTGCTGTTGGGCGGGCAAGGAGCGCTCGGCTGGTTCATGGTGAGTTCGGGATTGGTCGACCGGGTGGACGTGAGTCAGTACCGATTGGCGGCGCACCTCGGCTTGGCGCTGGTCATCTACGCATTGGCACTCTGGACCGCAGCAGAACTGTTGGGCACGCCCGGGCCGAACGGGGATCAGCGCTTCGCGCGGCTCAGCGCGGCGTTCGCCGGGTACGTATTCCTCACGATCATCGCCGGCGCCTTCGTCGCCGGCCTCGATGCGGGGCGAGGGTGGAACACTTTCCCGCTGATGGGGGGAAACTTCGTTCCGCTGGGATATGGCCAGCTCGCGCCGGCGTGGCGGAACGCCTTCGAGAACCCGGCCGCGGCGCAATTCCACCATCGCTGGCTCGGGATCGGCGCGGTGGTCGGGGCGCTGGGGCTCTGGATCCTCGCTCGGCGCATCCCCGTGCTGGGCGAACGCGCCCGGGTTTTGGCCGCCTGGATGGCCGGATCGGCGGGGCTCCAGGCGGTGGTCGGGGTGTCGACGCTGGTGCTCTCGGTACCGATCCCGGTGGCCGCGCTGCACCAGCTGGGGGCGGTGGTCCTCTTCACGCTCGCGCTCCTGCTGGTCCATGCCAGCCACCCCTCAGGGTTGACCGGAACGGGCGAGGGCGACAGCTTCCCCGGTGTGTGACCCCCAGGCAGCACCCGACACGACCCGGCAGGACCCGCCGGAGTCACGCCACCACCTTTGACACGAGACCCCGATGGCGACCAAACTCGACAAGGCGATCAAGCGCGAGCTCGAGCTCGACGGCAAGACCTACACCGTGGTCATCTCCCCAGAAGGGATCAAGATGACCGTGAAGGGCTTCCGGAAGGGTTCGGAGACCCCGTGGCGGACGCTGCTGCCTACCGGCGACGGCGAGTGAACCACCGGCGCACTTCGCGCCGGCCTCCGACGGGATCTCGGACCGCCAACGCGGCCTCGGGATCCCGTCGCTGACTTCCCCCCCATGAGCGACCGCCCGCTCGCCTACCCGATCCGCCTCGCCACCATCGCGATCGCGTACGCCGCGGCCGCGCGGCTGGGGCAGGTCGTCGCCATCGATCCGGGGAACGTCTCCGCCGTCTGGGTGCCCTCCGGTCTCGCGGTCGGCGCGCTGATCCTGTGGGGCTCCGGGCTGTGGCCCGGGGTGTGGCTGGGCGCCTTCGCATACAATCTCTGGTTCTACCTTTCCGGTGGACTGATCGAGCCGCCGGTCGCGATGGTGCTCGCCGTCGGGATCGCGACCGGCAGCACCTTGATGGCCCTGGCGGGGAGCACGCTCGTGGAGCTGGTGCGAGGCCTGGAGGAGGACCTCGGGCGGCCGCGTGACGCGCTCGCCTTCACCGTCCTCGCGGGACTGCTCGCCACCACCCTGAGCGCCACCGTCGGGACCGCCGTGCTATTGCTGGGCGATATCCTCCCCACCTCCCGAGTCGGCGTGGTCTGGTTCACCTGGTGGTTGGGCGACGCGAACGGCGTGATCCTGGTGGCGCCGTTGGTGGTGCTGTTCGGCCGGCTGGGACTCCCGGGCTTTCCCGGCCCCCAGAAGTGGCTGGCCTTGGGCAGCGCCGCCGGGCTCATGCTCCTGCTCGTGCTGACCTTTGGTCCCTGGCTGCCGATCGGGGCCGCCACGATGCTGCTGGCCCTGCCGATCGTGTTCCTGTCGTGGACGGCGTTCCGGCTGGGCCGCCGGGCGACCGTCCTCGCGGCCGCGATCATCGCCGGCACCGCGATCTGGTCGACCTCGCAAGGCGCGGGCCCGCTGGTGGGGCGGGAGCTCAACGACTCCCTGGTGCTGCTGCACAGCTTCCTCGACACTGCCGCATTCACCGGTCTGTTGCTCGCCACCACCGTCCGGAGCGTCCGCCGCTCCGAGCGTGCGGTCGCGACCACGCCTGGCATGGTCGGGGCCCCCGCGGCCCGCACCGACCTCGAACGCCAGGTGGAAATGGCGATCTCCCAGCGGCGCCGCGAAGAGAATGCCCTCGCCGATCGCGTGAGGGCGTTGGCCGACGAGGCCCGCACCCTCGAGCGCCAGCTCGAACGCCGGGTGGCCGAGCGCGACGCCGTGCTCGCCGTGCTCCCCGACCTGTTCTACGTGATCGACCGCGCTACCCAGAGGTTCACCATGACGAGCGAAGCGTTCGCCCGGGACGCCGCCGGCCTCGGCCGCGACGAGATCCTGGGCCGCACCGTGTACGATGTGCTCCCGCCCGATCTCGCCCTGCGCCTGGCCGAACAGCACCGGGTGGTCTTCGCGACGGGCGACGTGCTCCATCTGGTGGAGACCCTCCCCCTCCCAGGGGGGCCGCGCCAGTTCGACACGCTCAAGGCCCCCTTCCGCGGGCCGGACGGCGAGGTCACCGGACTGGTGAGCGCGTCCCGCGTCCCGGCTCGTGCCACGTGAGGGCCGCTGCCGCGGGACTCGCGCTGCTCCTGACCGCCGGCTGTGCGGTCGCCCTCGGGCCGCCCAAGACCCTGGCCGATGCGCTGCCCGTCGCCCTCTATGACACGGAGGGCCGTCACATCGGGACCGCGGTCCTCACCGCAGATTCGACCGGCCTCAGGATCGCGCTCGACGTCGCGGGCCTTCCGCCGGGCCCCCACGCCGTCCACGTGCACGAGCACGGCATCTGCGAACGCCGCGACTTCCTCAGCGCGGGAGCCCACCTTGACGACGGGGCCCACCAGCACGGGCGCCTGAACCCGGCCGGTCCCCATCTCGGCGACCTCGACGATCTTGTCGTCGGGCCCGATGGCACCGGGCGCGCGGTGCTGCACCTCGCTCCCGCGCGTGGCCGCCTCGACACCAGGCTCCTCCTGGGCGGCGATGGCAGCGCCATTATCATCCACGCCGGCCCCGACGACGGCCATACCGACCCGTCCGGCAAGAGCGGACCCCGGATCGCCTGCGGGATCGTTATCTGACCCCGGGCCGAAGAGACGGCTCGGACGTCTGAACGAGTTGGGAGCGAAGAGTTGTGAGGGGTGTGACGAGAAAGACCCGCGCTGCATCGCACGGGCCTTTTCGTTACACCCCTCCGAACTCCTGACTCCCTACTTCGCCTCCATCATCCGGCGGATCGGCTTGACCAGCAGGAACATCACCGCCGCCGAGACCAGGCAGAACGCGGTGACCGCGCCGAAGATCTGGGGCACGGTGAAGTCGGCGTAGAACCGGGTGATCTGGCCGGCGATGAGGTTGCCCATCGAGGCCGCGAGGAACCAGACCCCCATGATCATCCCCTTGACCCGATCGGGCGCGAGCCTGGTCATCGAGCTCAGTCCCACCGGGCTCAGGCAGAGTTCGCCGAAAGTGTGGAGGAGGTAGGTCACTACCAGCCACATCGGGCTCACCAGCACCCCATTGGCCGACGCCCGGGCGGCACCGACCATCACCAGAAAGCCGAGTCCCACGAGCAGGAGGCCGACGGCGAACTTGGCCGGGCTCGAGGGATTCTTGGCCCCGAGCTTGATCCAGAACCAGGCGAAGACCGGGGCGAAGATGATGATGAACAGCGCGTTGACCGACTGGAACCAGCTCGACGGGAAGGACTGGCCGAAGATGCTGTTGCGGGTGTTGTCGCGCGCGAAGAGGTTGAGCGTCGACGGGGCCTGCTCGAAGGCGGCCCAGAAGATCGCGGCGCCGACGAAGAGTACCAGGACTACGATGAGGCGCTTCCGCTCCTCCGCGCTCCAGGTCCCGGCGCCGAAGAGTGCCGCGAAGAACCCGACCACCACCGCCAGGTAGATCCAGCTGAATGCGCTGGTGAAGCTGAGGAGCGAGATGGTGCCGGTCATGATCAGGGCCGCCACCACCGCGATCAGCGCGGCGATGCCGCCGCCGCCGATCCACATCATCTTCCGCGCATCGGCCCCGGCCGGCGAGGCCGGGTCGACGCTCGGCCTCACGCCGGCGTCGCCGAGGTGCTTCCACCCCAGTCGGTACTGGATCAGTCCGAGGAACATCCCCAGCGCGCCGACTCCGAAGCCCCAATGCCACGCACTGGTCGGATCGAGCCCCCAGCCCGTGAGCAATTCGCGGAAACGCGCGCTCTGCGCCAGGCTGCCGACCACCAGCGGACTGAGGAATGCGCCGAGGTTGATCCCCATATAGAAGATCGTGAATCCGGAATCCCGCCGGACGTCCTCGGCGCTGTAAAGCTCACCCACGATGGCGCTGACGTTCGGCTTGAGGAGCCCGGTGCCGAGGACGATCAGGCCGAGCCCGGGGAATAGGAGCGTCGACCCGGGCAGGGCCAGCGTGAGCTGCCCGAACATGATCAGGATGCCGCCGTAGAGGACCGACTTGCGGAGTCCCAGCAGCTTGTCCGCCACCCACCCGCCCGGCAGCGAGAGCATGTAGACGAGGGCGACGTAGATCCCGTAGACCGCGCCGGCCTTGCCGACATCCCACCCGAGACCCCCTTCGGTCACGGCGGCGGTCATGAAGAGGATCAGGATCGCGCGGAGCCCGTAATATGAGAATCGCTCCCACATCTCGGTGAAGAAGAGCGTGGAGAGTCCGCGCGGGTGACCGAAGAATCCGGTGTCGGACGAGGTTGGCGTCACAATTGACCTCTGGTTGGGTGGAAGTACGAGTGACTGGTGACCAGTGACCGGGCTTACGAGTGAGATCCCTACCTAGGCCCGGTCACGGGTCACGGGTCACTCCTTACCCAGCTTTTTCTTGAGGTGCGCCAGCTGAGCATCGGCGGCCTGCTCCATCGCCGCGCGATCGGCCCTGGTCTTGAGGAGTTCGCTCTCCAGGTCGGTCTCGGGACGGACACCCCCCGCCGCTTCGAGCCCGCGCCACGCCGCCTCGGCGCTCGGCGTACGCCCCTCGGCTGTGAGCCCTTGTCGGGCCTGCTTGAGCCGCGCCAGCAGCGTTCCGGCCTCGCGCTCGGCCATCGCGATCTCGTCGCGCTGGACCGCCAGCTTCCGCTCCAGCACCTCGACCCGCTCCTGATGCCTGGCGGTGAACTCCGTCGCGATGCGGACCGTCTCGGCGTCCTGGATCTTGGTGGCCAGCTGGCCCCGGCGCTCGGCGGCGGTGAGCTGCTCGCGCTCCTGGGCCAGCTCCCGCTCGGTGGCGGCGTGGCCGCGCCGCAGGTCCTCGAGGCCGACCTTGAGGTCGACGAGGTGCTGCTGGATGGCGGCGGCCTCCTCCCGAGGAGTGGGGGGGACGGTCCCACGGGCGAGGACCTGGTCGAGCTGGTCGCGCAGACGGTCGAAGAGACCCACGAAGGATGGCCAGGTAGGGACCGCGAAGTATCCACCCCCCGCGCGCCGGGCGTCAAGCGGAGCGACGCCGATTAGCTTTGGGTGTCCCCCCCGGGAGAAGCTGATGCGCCCAGGTACGCTGCCCCTCGTCGCCCTGCTCGCCGCTTGCGGTCCATCCGCCGGCAGCGGCTCCAACGCGACCTGCGGGATCGCAGCGGTCGCGGGTCCTGCATTGGTCCTCTCGGATTTCAACACCCCCGGAGCGGCCCTCCGGGTGGCACCTGCCACCCTGCCGCCGCGTCTCGTGGCCCGGTTCGTGGCCGGTCCCGCCAGTGCGGCGGTGGTCGGCCGCCGGGGCGATTCACTCGAGGTCGGCATCGAGGGGGGTCTCCCCCAGACCGCCCATCCTGGATTCGGTGTGCTCGTCACCGACACCAGGGGGAGCGTCCTGGGGATCCTGGTCTTCGATGGTTCTCCGATACACGGTGCACCGCTGCTCGGCTACGTCACCGCCGGCCCCGTCCGGGTGCCACTCCTCGGCATCACCCTCGACCCGTCGCGGGTGCAGGATCCGCGCTGTCCCTTCTTTCCCGACAGCACCCTCGAGTGAACCCGCCCCGGATCGGGATCTCGGGCCGCGTGGCCCAGGTCGAGGGATCGGAGCGCACCGGGGTGAATGGCTCGTATCTGCGCGCTATCGTGGCCGCGGGAGGCGCCCCGTTCATCTTGTCGCCGCTGGCGGCCCCCGGATCGGTGTCGACCCTGCTCGGCGGGCTGGACGGGGTGCTCCTCTCCGGCGGTGCCGACATCGATCCCGCCCATTATCACACCCCACGTCATCCGAAACTCAAACCGCTCGACCCGGAGCGTGATGCCTTCGAGTTCTCACTTTTCGTCGAGACCCGCGCGCGGAACCTCCCGGTCCTTGCGATCTGTCGCGGCCTGCAACTGGTGAACGTCGCCCTCGGCGGCACGCTCTGGCAGGACCTGCCTTCCGAGCGTGGTGCGCACCCGCAGAGCGGGCCGCGGACGGAACGAGTCCACTCCGTCGACCTGCTCCCCGGCTCGCGGCTCGGCGAGGCGCTCGGCGCCGGACCGCTCAGCGTGAATTCCTTCCACCATCAGGCCATCCGCGACCTCGCCCCCGGACTCGTCGCGAGCGCCCATTCGCCCGACGGCCTCATCGAGGGGATCGAGGGCGACGGCGAACCGTGGCTGCTGGGCGTGCAGTGGCATCCCGAGGAATTCTGGGCCGATCCTGATGCCGCCGATGGAGGGCTCTTCCGCGCCCTGGTGGCCGCGACAGGGATGGTGCGCCGGTGAGCGAGCGCTGGCCCCAGGTGGCGCAGCTCGCCCGCGAGCTCGCGGGAAGTGCTGACCGCAGCGAGGTCGCGGCCACCCTGCTCAAGCGGCTCGAGTCCGCCTTCCGGCCTGCCGCGATCGCGATCGCATTCGAAGAGGGCGACGCCGAGGTCGCGCTACCACTGCAAGCAAAGCCCGGCGCGGGAGAGCTCTATCGCCCCTTCCTCACCCTCGCACTCCGTCGAGGTATGCTCCGGCTCGATGGTGCGGAGGCCGCCAGCCGCCTCGGCCTCATCACCGCCCCGGCCGCGCACCTCCTCCTCGTCCCCCTCGCCGCCGGGCAAGCGCGCTACGGCGCATTCCTGTTGGGTGGCCCCGCGGCACGGTGGACCGAGGAGGATCAGGCGCTGGCGGAAGGGTTCGCCTCCGTCGCTGCCGCCGTGATCGCGCAGCAGGCCCGCGCCCCCGCCGCCGCGATGTGGAGCCGGGTGGCCGACGGGCTCGGGATCGCGCTGGCCATCATCGACCGGCGCGGGCGCGTGGCCGAGGCCAATCGCGCCTTCGGCCAGCTGGTCCGGAGCGCACCGACCGCCATCACCGGATGGCCCTGGATCGCCCTCGTGCCGCCGGCATGGGGCGACGGCATCGCTCGGGTGCTCGGTGCCGGTGAGCGGGAGCGCCCCGAAGTGGAGCTCAAGGCGAGCGGCCGCACCTTCATCGCCTCGGCGTTCACGATGCCCGGCGCCTCCAAAGGCGAGCGGGTGCTGATGCTCGATGACCAGACCGAACGGCGGCGGCTGCAGGAACAGCTGTTCCAGTCGGAGAAAATGTCGACGATCGGCCAGCTCATCGCCGGCGTGGCGCACGAACTCAACAACCCGCTCACCTCGGTGGTGGGATTCGCCGACTTCCTGTCCGAACAGGCGAACGTCCCGGCCGGACTCCGGGAGCCGCTCGAAGTGCTCCGCACCGAGGCCGAGCGCGCCTCGACCGTGGTGAAGAATCTCCTGCGCTTCGCGCGGCGGCACGAGCCCGAGCGGAAGCGGCTGCCGATCAAGCCGGTCATCGAGGGGGTTGCCAGCTTGCTGCGCGGCCAGCTGATGTCGCAGAACGTCGAGCTCACCCTCGAATTCGAAGCCGACCTCCCGGAACTCGACCTCGACCCGCAGCGCCTGACGCAGGTGTTCCTGAACCTCATCAACAACTCGGCGCAGGCGATCACCGCGACCGGACGCCCGGGGGTGATCTCTCTCAAGGCCCGGAAGTGGCACAGTGGCGTCGCGGTCGACGTGCGCGACTCCGGCCCCGGGATGGTCGAAGGGGTGGCCGCGCAGGCCTTCGAGCCGTTCTACACCACCAAGGCCGAGGGTCAGGGCACGGGACTCGGCCTCTCGATCGCGCAGGGCATCGTCCGGGAGCACGGTGGCCACATCGCCCTCACCACCAGCCCGGGTGAAGGCGCGACCTTCACCGTCGAGCTCCCGGCCACCGGCGCGCCGCGTCGGTCCGATCCCGCTGTCGTCCTGGCCGAACCCCGCGGACCGCTCAAGGTCCTCGTGGTCGACGATGAACCACACATCCTCCACTACCTTCGCGCCACTCTCGAGTCGTGGGGCCATCAAGTCGTCACCGCGGGCGACGGTGCCGCCGCCCTCGAGACCCTCCGCGAAGCGAGCTGGGACGTGATCGTGACCGACCTCAGGATGCCCCGGGTGAGCGGCCGGGAGTTCTTCGAGGCGTTGTCGGCCGAGCGGCCGGAGCTGGTGCGGCGCGTGGTGTTCAGCACCGGCGACACCGTACGGGGCGACACCCTCGCCTTCCTCGAGCGGCAGGGACGGCCGGTGCTGCACAAGCCCTTCTCGCTGAGCGATCTCCGCGCCGCCCTCGCCGCCGCCGCGCCGTGACGCGCATCATCCACGTCGCCTCAGGGCGGGAGTGGCGTGGCGGGCAACGGCAGACCTGGCTCCTCGCGCGGGAGCTCCAGCGACTGGGCATCGACCAGCTCCTGATCACCCAGCGGGGATCCGAGCTGGCCCGCCGCGCTCAGGCCGACGGCGTCCCCGTGCGCGAGGTCGGCTGGTCGATGGGCCTCGATCCCCGGGCGTTCTGGGCCGTGCGGAGCGAGGCGCGCCGCGGCCCCGCCATCCTCCACGCGCACGACGGTCACGCTGTGACCATCGCGCGGTGGGCATCGAGCTCCGCGGCACCGTGGATCGCCACTCGCCGGAACGCCACCCCCCTCGGTCGTCCGCGCACCTGGTATCAGGCCTCGAAGGTCGTCGCCATCTCCGAAGCCGTCCGTGTACAGCTTCGCCGCGACGGGGTTGCTGAGGACCGGATCGTGGTCGTCCCATCGGGGATCGACCTCGCCGCCATCCGCGCGACCGGGGCGGAGGACCTGCGCACCTGGGCCCGCGTGCCGAACGGGGGCCCGCTGGTGGTCACCGTGGCGGCCCTCACTCCCGAAAAAGGACTCCTGACGCTGGTCGCCGCATTCGCGCTGGTGCTCAAGGAGCGCGACGTTCGTTGGGTCGTGATCGGGGATGGCCCGATGCGGGACCGACTCCGGGCGATCGCCAGTGATCCGAGCTTTCAGGGGAAGCTGGTCTTCCCAGGCTTCCACCCCGAACCGACCCGACTCCTGCGCGATGCCGATCTGTTCGTCCTCTGCTCAAGGTCGGAGGGACTGGGCACCTCCGTTCTCGATGCGATGGCGCTGGACCTTCCCGTAGTCGCCACCGATGCCGGAGGACTTCCCGAGCTTCTCGCCGGGGGCGCGGGGCTCTCGGCCCCGGTCGACGATCCCCGGGCCATCGCCACTGCGGTGATGCGCTTCCTCGACGATCCCGACCTTCGCCGGCGAGCCATCGAGGCCGGACGCACCACGGTGGCCCGCTACACCGTCGACGCAATGGCCGCCGGGATGCGAGCGGTGTATGATTCGGTAGATGCAACCCGATAGCGTGCAATGATTTACGTCTGCATTCCGAGCCACAACGAGGCTCAGACCGTCGGCCTCCTGCTGTGGAAGATCCGGCAGGTCTTCGCCGAGTTCCCGCGTGAGTACCAGCTCCTGGTCGGTGACGATGCGTCGACCGACGCCACCCGCGAGGTGCTCGAGCCCTACACCAAGGTGCTCCCCCTCGAGGTGATCCGGGGCAGCACCCGACTGGGCACCGCGCGGACCGTCGAGCGGCTGCTCAAGGTCGCACTGGAGCGCACCGACCGTCCCAAGCGGGACGCGGCGGTGGTGCTGCACGCCGATTTCACCCATGCCGTCGGCGTCCTCCCGGAGCTCATCAAGAAGCTCGAGAGTGGCGCCGACCTGGTGGTGGCGGAGGGGACCCTCGCCGGCGACGAGGCGCGGAGCTACCGTTGGCTCCGCCGCTGGGGTTCCCACCTCCTCCCCCGCACCGCGCGGATCCCCGGGGTGAAGGACGGCCTCTCCGGTTTCCTGGCGGTCCGGCTCGTCTGCCTGCGCGGTGCGCTCCGCGCCTCGGGCGAGCAGCTGCTCCATCTCGATGGCTGGCCCGGTCGCGCCGAACTCCTGGCCCGGCTCGGCCGGGAAGCGCGCCGCACCGATGTGGTGAGCGCCCCCGAACGGATCGATCTCCGGGAGCGCTCGTCACGGATCGACCCGTGGATGGAGGCCAAGGCCCTCTGGCGCGCCCGCGCCACCTTGCGGGACCTCCCGCCCGCTCCCCGCTCGGGCGAACGGGCCGACGAGGCCGCCGCGTGAAGCCCCTGCTCGCAGTGCTCTGCCTGATGGCACTGCCCGCGCTGGCGCAGGAAGGCCCCGATACGATCCCCTCTCCCCCGGCGACGGCGAACTATCCCTTCGCGGTCGGCGAACGCTTCAACTATCAGGTGAAGGTCGGGATCTTCTCGGTCGGCCGGGCCACGATGGAGGTCATGGGGCTGGACAGCGTCCGCGGCCGCGAGACCTTCCAACTTCGGCTCACACTGAACGGGAGGGCGCTCTTCTTCTCGCTCGACGACACTCTCATGTCGTGGACGGGAACGCGTGACTTCCATACCTACCGATTCCTCCAGAACAACAATGAGGACGGGAAGGTCCGCCGGCGCGACTACCATGTCTTCCCCGACTCGGGATACTATCGGCGCGCCAACCGGATGGACACGACCTATGCGACCGTGCCCCATCCGCTCGATGACGTCGCGTTCTTCTACTGGGTCCGGACGCTGCCGTTGGAAGTGGGGGAGAGCTACAGTTGGGACCACTACTTCCTGCCCGATCGCAACCCGGTACGGATCCGGGTGCTCAAGCGCCAGAGGTGCGAGCTTCCGCACGACGAGAAGCGGCAGTGTCTGTTGATCCAGCCCACCATCAAGTCGAGTGGCCTGCTCTCCGAGGTGGCCGACGCGCGGATCCTCATCACCGACGACGTCGATCGCATTCCCGTCGAGGTCAGGACCAGGTTCTCCTTCGGTACCCTGGTCCTGAAGCTTCGCGGGGTGACCCGCGGCGCCCCCGCGCCGGTCCCCGCGCCGGTCCCCGCGCCGGTCCCCGCCCCGGCCCCCGTCCCGGCCCCCGCCCCGGCCCACGCGCTCTTGCATTCCCAGGGAATGCCGTCGATGCTCGCCAAGTAGGCGC